>JBIKMC010000442.1:0-2500 GCA_044359405.1 Burkholderiaceae bacterium | reverse complement strand
TGCTGAGTTGACCCAGGGCGCCCGTCGATAGGAGGCCGGCAGCATGCACCATCGCCGAGGGCGGTGGCGTCAGGAGCGCTGACCGCAGCAGTTGGGCAATATCACGTGGATTGGATAGATCGAGCGAGTGTTGGGTAAAGCGATCATGCTGGATGACCGCGGGCTGTTGGTCGAGCCCGTCGACACACCAACCGTCGTCGATCAGGCGACGGGAAACCGCCAGACCAATACCTGAGCTGCTGCCGGTGACCAGCGCGCGGCGGACCATGGTTATCAACGGAGCGAGCTCGGTGAACGACAGGCAAGCTTCATAGGGTGCTTTCAATCCAGCCGGATATTGCGCTCGCGGATAATTTCGCCTGAGGCGCGGATGTCCTCATCCTGAAAGCGCGCGAAGTCGCTGACACTGCCGCCACCGGGTACCAGTCCGTCGGCCAGAAGTCGCTCGCGCATGACGCCCGACAGTTCCTGATTCACCGCGGCGTTGAGCTTCTGAACGATGGCGTCCGGCGTTCGCGCCGGTGCCCACAGGCCATACCAGCTTGCGCATTCAAAGCCCTTGATCGATTCATTCGCGGTGGCAACGTCGGGCAGGTTGGGAAGACGCGCTGTCGAGGTGACGGCCACGACCTTGAGTTGATTGGCACGGTGAAACTGCACTGAACCCAGGACGGGATCGATGAAACCCTCAATCTGACCGCCGATGAGATCCTGAAAGGCGGGAGCGGTGCCCTTGTACGGCACGATGGTGACCTTGATGCCGGCGGCGCCTTCCAGACGTGCGGTGCACAAGTGGCCGGCAGAGCCCACGGAGCCCACTGCAAAATTCAACTGTCCCGGTTTGGCCTTTGCCGAGGCGATCAGTGCGGGCAGATCGTTGGCACCCAGCTTGTTGCTGACCGCAATGGATAGCGGCGCGAGTGCGACCAGGCTGATGGGAGCAAAGTCACCTTGTACCTTGTACGGCACTGAGCGCATGGTGAGCGGTGCGGTCACAAAGGTGCTGGCGTTAAAGAGCAGCGTGTAACCATCCGGGCCTGCCTTGGCGACGGCATCGGCGCCGATCACGCCGTTGCCCCCCGGCCGGTTTTCAACCAGAAAGTTCTGCCCCATTTGCTCGCCCAGTCGCTGTGCCAGCAAACGACCGACCTTATCGAGCGTGCCGCCCGGAGGAAAGGGAATGATCATTTTGACGGGCCTTTCGGGCCAGCTACCAGTTGTCTGCGCTGAGACCGAGCCTGCCGCAAGGCCGTAGCCCATGGACACGAGCATCAGGGTGGATAGGATTAAACGGCGATTGCGGATCAGTAACATCGTGAGCTCCCAGGCTGACACAGGCGTTCAGAGTGCCTGCGCATCCATGCTAGCCCTTGCCATAGTTCGCATGCAACCCGATCGGAGGGTATCGATGGGCACTCGAGGCACAGCGCGCACGAGGCTAGCCCGCGAACCTTTTGCCGGGGCCGGCTAAGATGCCGACATTCCAACCTATGGTCTGGGCCCACGCGCCCTCTGGATTGTCTGATGAGCCTTTCACTGGAACACGCCCCGGTTGCTGTTGTCTGCGGAGGCACAGCCGGAATCGGTCTGGCCGCGGCCACGGCTTTGCTGCAGTCGGGCCATCAGCGGGTGATGATTGTTGGTCGTAACCATGACCGTGCCCAGTCCGCTGCCGCGAATCTGCGCGCGCGGTATCCGCAGGCCTGCATTGAGGCCATGAGCAGTGATGTGTCGCAGGCTCAGGGCGCTGAGGCCGCGATGCACCGCTGCGTCGATCTGTTTGGCCGTATTGACACCCTGGTCAGTTGTGCGGGTGGCGATCCCATGCCCCGGTTGGTTCACGAGACCGCTCTTGAGGAGATTCCAGAAATTATCCGAAGCATTACCAGCGGCGTACTGCTACCGCTTCGGGCTGCTCTGCCACACATGGTGGCCAGTGGCGGTGGTTCGATGATTTCGATCGCGTCAGATGCCGGCAAGATTGCCACGCCGGGAGAAGCGGCCATTGGTGCGGCGATGGCAGCGATTGCGATGTTCAGTCGCACGCTGGCGCTGGAAGCCAAGCGACACAAAATTCGCGTCAACTGCCTTACGCCCAGCATTGTTCAGGGCACGCCGCTTTACAACAAACTGATGGCCGATCCGTTTGCCGGACGCCTGTTCGCTAAAGCGCATGATCGCGCGCAGCTGGGTGTGGTTCAGGCCGAGGATCTGGCCGATCTGATTGTTTTTCTGGCGAGCCCGGGGGCGGCCCGCGTAACCGGGCAGACGATTAGTGTGACCGGTGGCATATCAGCAGCCTGATTAAAGCGGGCCCATCTGGACGGCCACATCAAACGCCCGCCTGGCGCGCCTCAGCCGTGAGCAGCGCCTGTTTGCGGTCAAGACCCCATGCATAGCCGCGCAGATGTCCGTCCGCACCGACCACCCGGTGGCACGGTATCAATACCGAAATGGGGTTGGCCGCGCAGGCAGAAGCCACCGCCCGTACGGCCCTGGG
>JBIKMC010000441.1:0-2505 GCA_044359405.1 Burkholderiaceae bacterium | reverse complement strand
CTGTCAGCCCCGAGGTACCTATCTGCCCCTGCGCCAGATCAGCGTCCTTCACCACACCCTCAAGGCTCAACACCTTGCCCTGCTCCAGAGCCCCGCCCCAGCTCAGAAACAGTCCGCTCGCATCGGGCAGGTCGTTCGTGTTGTCGACCTGTCCTTCAACCTCAGCATAGTAGGTCTGGCTCAGGCCATCGCCATTCGTATAACGAACCTTCACACGCAGTTGCTGCCCGATGTCGGCATCGCCCGGCGTGTAAGAAGCCGTTGTCGCCAGCGGCGTGAGATCCCACTGCACCGTGGTGCCGGTGGCGTCCAATCGACCACGCTGCCATTCGTAAGAAAACACCGTGAAGTCGGGCGTAATCGCATACGGGTCGGGCACTGGGGTAAGCGCAACATCTTCCTTGGGAATTTGGGCGAAACCGAAGCTGGTGAACACCTGACGGTGCGCCAGCGATGAGGGCTCCGAATAAACCGTTTCACGGATGCCCTGTCCGTCCGTGTAGACGACACGGGCCCTGATCAAGGCCTCTTCACTGACCCCCGGTGTGGTGCCGGGCAGGTACATCGAGAGCGTGGCACCGCTTGCAATGGCTACCCAGGACGCCCCATCGTTGGAATATTCCCAGGCGAACAGCGTTGTTGTGCCCGACTGAACGCCCTGGGGGTCAGGTGTCCTCTGCAAAAATCGTAGGACGGGTATGCCGCTGGTGGTATCGGCATCGAGCAGATAGACCGCCTGGTCACCCGACATCACACACCTCAGCGCTCACGTAGCGCCTCGTCCTGCAGACGCACGACCGGCTCGGTGAGATACGACAGAATTGAGCGCTCACCCGTGACAATCTCTGCCGTCAGGGTCATGCCGGGCACCAGGCGGGCGATACGCTCGATACTGGCTGCATCGCTTTGCAGAATTTCAACGCGTGCCATGTACTGCCCGGGCATCTGCGGATTTTGCGGTGTGCTTTCTTGGGGCGTGTCGGGACTCAGTGTACGAACCCTGCCGCGCAGGACACCAAAGCGCTGGAAAGGAAAGGCATCGATCTTCACACGAACGGGGTCACCCGCCTTGATGTTGGACACATCGGCATTGTCGACCCTGACCTCCGCCTCAATCGGCGAATCGGACGGCACCAGGGTGACGAGGGCCTGGGCCTCGCGCACGACCGAGCCCTTGGTCACACGCGCAACCTCAAGCACCACACCATCCACGGGCGCCGACAGCGTTGTCATGGTGCTGCGTCGATCAGCCTTGACCAGCTGCTGCTGTAGCGCATCCCGATCGCGTCGCACGGCAACCAGCTCTTCAAAAATACGCTGCCGCTGTTCTGCCAGATAGGCTGCGCGGTCGGCCTCAAGTGCGGAGATTTCGCGCTGAATATCGTTGGCCCGAGAGCGCGCTGCGGACATGTCGCGTTCAGCCTCAAGCCGTCGCTCGCGGCTGTCGAGCACTGCGCGCCGCGATTGAAACTGCTTGTTGGCCAGGTCTTCGTTCATGGCTTCGATTTCGCGCAGGGAGGCAAGCCTGGCCTCCAGCGAACGCATCTCGGCTGCATTGAGCTCGACCGATTTGCGCATCCGAGATATGGATTCGTCGAAGCGAGCCATACGCGCCTTGTGGTTGGCGGCGCGCTGCATCTCAAGCTGTCGCTGCGCCAGATCATCCTCACCGCTTTTCAGCTGAAACGGTTTGCCTTCGCGCTCGGCCTCAAGCCGCCGCACCTGGGCGTCGAGGCTGCGCAGGCGATCACGAACCTGACCGAGATCGGCGTCAACGTTGGTCTGATCAAAGGTGACCAGGACATCGCCCTTTTTAACCGTTTGGCCGACCGAGGCTTCGATGGAGGCAATCTGTGCAGGTTCGGTTGGCTGCAAAATCACGTGCGCCTGTACCGAAACCACTTTGCCACGGGCACTGACCACTTCATCAATGCGGGAAAGTCCGGCCCACAGCCCGAAGGCGATCAGCGTCGACAGGAGCACGTACAGCGTGACCGGCATACCGTTGGCAAGCGGCGTGCGCTCGATACGGTCAGCCGGAGACAAAACCTCGAGATCGACTGCGGGATCGTTGGCCTTTCGACGCGCGAACAGCATCACCCGACCCTCATCTGCTGCTGCCAGAGTTGCCGGTAAGGCGCACATTGCTCAAGCAGACGCGCATGCGGCGCACAGTCCAGCAGTCGGCCGCTCTCGAAGAACGCGATGCGCGAACAGCCCACCAAGGTCGACAGCCGATGACTGATCAGAATGACGGTTCGACCCTGGGCAATCTTCGACAGATTGCGCATGACGATGGCCTCGCTTTCAGGATCAAGCGCACTGGTGGCTTCGTCAAAGATGAGTACCCGGGGTCGGGCCAGCAGGGCCCGCGCAATTGCCAGCCGCTGACGCTGCCCACCCGACAGATTGGCGGCATTCTCTTCGAGCAGGGTCTCGAAGCCCTGGGGAAGCTTCTCGATGAACTCGTCGGCACCGGCCGCACGCGCTGCCAACACAATCTCT
>JBIKMC010000440.1:0-2519 GCA_044359405.1 Burkholderiaceae bacterium | reverse complement strand
GGCGTTAAAGCGCATGCCCGCCGACTGAATCAGGGCGCCCGCCTCACGGATTCGCCGCAGCTCGGCCAACACAGCAGGGGTTTCAGCATCGCGACCGCGCTGATGAAAGGCGTGGGCGTACGGCCCAGTGTGAATCTCGCAGACCCGAGCACCGATCCGCACGGCAGCCTCGATCTGCGCGGGCTCAGCGTCGATGAAGACGCTGCACACAATGCCGGCACCATTCAGCCGCGCAACCACCTCGCGAAGGCGGACTTCCTGGCTGACGATATCAAGCCCGCCCTCCGTCGTGACTTCGTGCCGTCCCTCGGGCACCAGCATGGCCATCTCGGGTCCGAGCGCGGTGGCAATTGACACCATCTCATCGGTCGCGGCCATTTCGAGGTTGAGCTTGATATGCGTGAGCTCACGCAGACGACGCACATCCTGGTCCTGGATGTGGCGACGGTCTTCCCGAAGGTGCACCGTGATGCCGTCGGCACCGCCCAGATGGGCTTCGACCGCGGCCCACACCGGATCAGGTTCATAGGTACGGCGTGCCTGACGAACAGTCGCCACGTGGTCGATATTCACACCCAGTTCGATCATGATTCAAAGCTTATGCAAGTCGATGAGAATCTGTCGGGTTCTAAGCGCCTGACCGTCCAATTGATGCGACAGAATGGCCCTGACCAGGTATTTTGCCTGTAAGCGATGCTGAGGGCTGCTGAAACGTCCATCGGCCAGCTCAAGGAGGGTCGCACCCTCAATCGCCGCCTCAGCACCAGGCTCTGCGACACTGAACCCAGCCTCCGGCTGCCATTGGTAGGGCGTATCGGCCCTAATGGCCCGCCCGCTATTGTCGCTGGCCAGTGTGGGGGCATGGCCTGTTTCGCGTAACAGGGCCCACTCAAAGCGGCGCAGAACTTCATCAATAACCGCTTCGCCATCCAGCTGCCGAAGTGTCTCGGCATACGCGTCAAACAATGGCTCATGTGGGTCTTCACGCGCCAACAGCCGCATTAGCAACTCGTTCAGGTAGAACGCACACAGCAAGGCGTCGCCACTGGGGGGAATCGAGCCGCCCTGCCACTCAGCCTGCGTGAGGGTACGCAGCTCTCGCGTACCAACCCAGGCCACGGACAGCGGCTGAAAGGGCATCAGCACCGCACGCATCGCCGAGCCTTTGCGGCGAGCGCCTTTGGCCACCGCCGCGATCCGACCATGCTCTCGCGTGAATAGATCGACGATCAGACTGGTCTCACGGTAGGGCGTTGAATGCAGCAGGTAGGCCTGCGCCCAGGTCTTACTCGTAGCCATGCGCCCGCAAGCTTGCCTCTGAGTCAGCCCAGCCCGAGCGGACCTTCACAAATAACTCGAGATACACTGGCTTGCCCAAAAGCTGCTCCAGCTCCTGTCTGGCCTCGATTGAGAGGCGTTTGATTCGTTCGCCACCGCGCCCGATCACGATGGCTTTCTGCGCATCACGCTCGACCAGTATTGCAGCGAAAATCCGCTGAAGGCGCGGGCCTTCCTCGAAGCGTTCGATGTCGACCGTGCTTTCATAGGGCAGTTCATCCCCCAACTGCCGAAAAAGCTTCTCGCGGATCATTTCGGCAGCCAGAAACCGTTCGCTGCGGTCGGTCAACGCGTCGGCCTGCATCACGGCCTCCCCTTCCGGGAGACGCGCTGCGCACAACTCAGCCAGCAACTCGGTCTGACGCCCCGTGCGAGCACTCAGTGGCACGATTTCGTCAAAGCCCCAGGTCTGCTGCAGGCTCTTCGCCAGACGCATCAGTCGCGCCTTATCGTGAATGCGATCGATTTTATTCAGCGCCAGCAGCCGCGGTTTGTCCGGCGGCAACTGTCTGGCGACGGCATCATCGGTCTCGCTCCAATGCGTGGCGTCGGCCACCATGACCACCACGTCGGCGTCAGTGGCCGTCTGAACAGCAGTCCGATTCAACACCCGGTTGAGAAGACCACCAACCCGCGTCTGGTAGCCCGGCGAATCAAGAAAGAGCAACTGCGCCCCGGGACGAGTCAGTACGCCAATAATGCGATGTCGCGTGGTCTGCGGTCGATCAGAGGTAATTGACAGCTTCTGTCCGACCAGCCGGTTGAGCAGGGTTGACTTGCCGACATTCGGTCGACCCACAATCGCCACATAGCCACACCGATAAGTCATGTTGACCGAAGCTCGCGACGCTTGGGGCAGGCCGTGGATGAAGTCGGCCACACCTCAGGCCGCACGCGCGCCCTGCTCGGCGGGCGCATGCTCGCTGGCCGGTGTCGCCGCGGAGCCCACCGGGCCCGTTGCGTCAGCACGAGTGCGACGGCGAGTGGACGACGCCAATGCAAGCGCAGCATCAAGCGCCAATCGCGCGGCCGCCTGCTCTGCGGAGCGACGGCTGCCGCCGCTGCCCAGTACCTGTATGCCCAACTTGCTCACCGAGCACTCGACCTCGAAGGTCTGACTGTGGGCCGCGCCATGGGTTGCCACCACCGCGTAAGAAGGCAGAGGAAGTTTCTTGCCCTGC
>JBIKMC010000131.1:0-9078 GCA_044359405.1 Burkholderiaceae bacterium | reverse complement strand
CCAGGGGACGGCAACGCACCACCGCTCCAACAGCAACGGGAAAGGGCGTGATGACCAGCACATCGACCGGGTCGCCATCGCCAGCGATCGTGTGCGGTACGTATCCGTAGTTACACGGATAGTGCATGGAGGTCATCATGAACCGGTCGACAAACAGGGCGCCAGTCTGCTTGTCGACCTCGTACTTGATGGGATCGGCCATCATCGGAATTTCGATGATGACGTTGAAATCCCTGGGCACATCCCGGCCACAATCAACGCGATCAAGATTCATGGAAAATTCTTCAAAACCAATAGGATAGCAGATCCAACCTGTTTTTGCTGCGGCGCAACAAATCGAACATGGCCGGCGCGGGATAATGCGCGGTTGACTCGGCCCACCGATACTGGCCGAGCTGCCCCTTTCGGAGAACGTTCATGCTGCAGTCGCCCGACCGTTATTCACTGTTCATCGACAATCAGGCCGCAGCTGGCGCAAGCGGCGAAACGCTTGAGGTCATTGATCCATCCACCGGTCAGTGCTTTGCAAGCATCGTGCGCGGACAGGCTACCGACATTGACGCCGCTGTGCGCTCGGCCCGGAACGCTTTCGACGGCGCCAGTGGTGAGCCGGCCGGCGGCGTCTGGGGCCGTACCTCAGCGCTTGAGCGGGGTCGACTACTGATGAAGCTGGCCGCCCGGGTCGAGGCGCACCGCGAAGAACTGGGTGCGCTCGAATCCCGCGATACCGGCAAGCCGCTCAAACAGGGTCTGGCCGATGCCAGCGCGCTGGCCCGCTACTTTGAGTTCTACGCCGGTGCCTGCGACAAACTGCATGGGCAGACCATTCCCTACCAGGCGGGCTATACCGTGCTCACCCTTCGCGAACCCCATGGGGTCACGGGCCACATCATTCCCTGGAATTACCCCATGCAGATCTTCGGCCGTTCGGTGGGTGCGTCTCTGGCGGCTGGCAACGCCTGCGTCGTCAAACCGGCCGAAGACGCCTGTCTGTCGCTGCTGCGCGTGGCGCAACTGGCCGCCGAGGTAGGCCTGCCGCCGGGGGCGCTCAACATTGTGACCGGCCTGGGTGCCGAGGCGGGTCAGGCGCTGGCCGAGCACTCTGGTATCGACCATATCTCGTTCACGGGTTCACCCGAGACGGGTCGCCGAGTTGCCGCCACCGCGGCCCACCACTACTGTCCGGTCACGCTCGAACTGGGCGGCAAGTCACCCCAACTGGTCTTCGATGACGCCGACATCGAGGCGGCCCTTCCTGTGCTCGTCAACGCCATCATTCAGAACGCAGGCCAGACCTGCTCGGCGGGAAGCCGTGTGCTGGTGCAGGCCGGTATTTACGATCGGGTGCTTGGTCGGCTCGCCGAACGGTTCAGTGCACTGAAGACGGGCGCAGCGATGGCCGATCTTGATCTGGGCCCGCTGGTATCTCGGCGCCAGCAGTCTAAGGTGGCCTCTTACCTTGATCAGGCCCGCACGGGTGGTCTGCGCATCGCCGCACAGGGCCAGGTCGTCAGCGATGCACCGGCCAACGGCTTTTACCAGGCCCCGGTTCTGCTGGCCGATGTGCCCGCCACTCACACTGTCGCCTGCGAGGAAATTTTTGGGCCCGTGCTGGCCGTCACGCGTTTCAGTGACGAAGCCGAGGGTCTGCGTCTGGCCAATGGCACGCCTTACGGCCTGGTTGCCGGCGTGTGGACGCGCGATGGCGCCCGCCAGATGCGTATGGCGCGCAAGCTTCGGGCCGGACAGGTGTTCGTCAACAACTACGGAGCCGGTGGCGGCGTCGAACTACCCTTTGGCGGCGTCGGCCAAAGCGGCTACGGGCGCGAGAAAGGGTTTGAGGCTTTGTACGGCTTCACCAATTTACGCACGATCGCCCTGCGTCACGACTGACGATCGGGCGAACTCACCACCACGGGGGCGGCCTCGTAGCCAGCCTCGGTCGCACTATCGACAAATCGCTGCTCGGGCCGATCTTGCGCCAGGGGCGAACGGGAAGCCGGAGCGGGTGGCCAGGCATCACCACCCTGCGCCAATCCCTCACTGGCGGCGAGTCGCCAGTAGCGCAGCGCCTGCGGCTGACGCCCAAGGTGCTCATACAGCTCGGCCAGGGCGGCACGGGTGTCACGGCTGGGCGCTGCCGACTCTGCCGCTGTCAGCAATGATTCGGCCTTGCCCCATAAACCCTCGGCCGCGCATAGGCGGCCCGCGGCCACGAGAAGGCAGGCGTGCTCGCCGTGCCGCGCTCGCCAGGCCTCAACCTGACGGAGTCGCTCGCGCAGACTGATCTCGTGCAGCCGCGCATAAAGCCCGACCAGCGGCTCTGACAGGCGACGCTCAAGCAGGCTCACGATCAGCGCCGCAGCCTGCGTCTGCGCGCCGGCTTTTGCAAGCGCCAGCGCCGCCGACTCAACAATTTCGTCGGTATCTCGCTCGGCCGCCGTGAGGGACGAGATCAACTGCGACAGCGCATGAGCATCGTCGACCCGGGCCGCGAACAGAGCCCGGAAAGCGCGAATTTTCAGACCACGCGCAGCCGTTGGGTGCAGGGCCTCACGCTTTTCAAGCTGGCGTACCGACTGCAGGACGGCCGGCCAGTTGCCCGCCTGCTCATGCGCGCGCAGCGCAATTCGCAGCGAGTGCAGATGCCGGGCACCCCGTGCATGCAAGCGGGCGACCGCCTCAAGCGCATCGGCCGAGCGTCGATCATCGACCGCGATCTCGGCCCGACTCATGGCCGCAGCCGCGGCACTGATGCGGTCCTGGTCGGCCAGATTCAGCCAGCGTTCGGTCCGCTCAGGCTCGCGCATACGATGCGCCGCGCGGGCGGCCACCAGCGCTGCAGGCCCTGCCAGCGACGGATCGGCCAAGGCGGCCTGCGACAGCCGCTCAGCGCGACCGAAACGTCCTTCAAAAAAGGCCAGAAGACCATCGCGCAGGCCGTTGAAGGCAGCCTCACGCTTGCGGCGAGCCCGGTAATCCCGGACCCGGGCCGGAAGACCCAGGGCATTGGAGAGGGCCAATAGCAGGAGATGCCCCAGGACAAAGGCCGCCAGCAGCACGATGAGAACGAGGCTGATGGACACATCCACGCGATACGGCGGCCACAGCAGCGCAAGATTGCCGTCGCTGAAACGCATGAGCAGCGCCAGCGCGACGGCCGCCGACAGTACGAAGACGATGCCGATGATGCGGCCCATGTTCTGGCCGCCCTAGCCGCGCGACTCGCGAGCCGCTCTTACGGCACGCACCGCACGCAAGGACTCGCCCGGCAGAGGCGGATCGAGCGCGATCTTGGACGTACCAAGCTGGCGCAGCAGGTTCATCGCAGTGATGACGCTGCGCTGCTCGACGTCGTAGTACTTGCGCAACCAATCGACAGCACGTTCGGTATCGGACCGAAACAGCGCATCGTTGCGGGCCAAAAGACCCAGGCGCGCGTTAAGCAGCAGCAGTCGCAGGTTTTCACGCAGAAAATAGGCCTGCTCGGGCGCGAGCAGCAAAGCCTCGGGCGCATCAACGCGACGCACGCGTATCAGTCGCTGCAGCTCGCTGCGCAGATGATCAAGGCTGAAGATCGCCTCCATGGGGTCTTCATACTGGGCAGCAGGTGCATCCCTGCCCTGCGGCCGCGCAGCCAGCGACGACGACAGGGGAAGCTGGTCAAGCCCGCCGATAAGCGTGTCGATCCGTAAGGCCATGGAGCCGACATCAGCGGCCGGATACGCCTTGAGCCGCTCAATGTCGGCCTGCAGGGCGCGGCGTATGGGCCCCAACGTGGGATCTTTCTGCCGCACCAGACGCGCATCGATTTCCTGCAGGGCGGCAAGGGCCGCGCGCGGGTCGCTGCCCAGCGACAGCTGCTGTGACGCGAGCATCAGGGCCGACTCGGTCTCGGCCAGCACCGCATCGGCGGACTCCTGAATGAGACCACGGTAGAGCTTCTCAATCTGCGCCTGCAGCCCCTGCGCTTCAGCGATTCGCCCGTCAATCAGCGCCTGGCGGGACTGCAGTTCGCGCACCTGATCCTGTCCGCGCTGAATGGCCGACTCGAGCTCGGCGACCTTGCGGTCGGCACCCTCAAGACGGCGCAGCGATCCGCTCTCAAGCCGCTCAAGTCGTTGACCAAACTGAACAGCCGCGATGAGCGCCACGACGGCGATGACGATGCCCAGCCAACGCCCGGGCGAGGCACCCAACCAGCCCAGCCATCGGGATCTGGCCTTGTGATCGGACCGCGCTTCAGGGCGATCGGGCGACGCGGAATCGGGTTGAGCCACTGGATGTTTCCGTAAGACGGTCGGTTATTCTAGCGCGGCCAACAGTGCCGCCTGGCCAGGCGGCACCAGGCGGACCTGGGTAAATCCGGCCTGTTCCAGTGCCTGAACGATTCGGGGGTGAATGGCCAGCATGACGTCGCGCCGGGCCGCGCGCCCGAGGTCAGCGATCTGCTGCCGCTGGCGCAGGCGCTCGGCTGTCTCGCTCTGCGTCACCACGCAGTAAACCGGCGTCGGCTCGGTCAGCCAGTGCGCCACACGCTGACCCACCTCGTCGGCCGGCTCGATTGCCTCGCGACGATAAAGAGCAAAGATCTCAACGTGGGCACCTGCCCGGCGCAGATCGTCGATCCAATCATCGCGCCCTGTTTCGCCCCGAACCACCAGGACTCGCAGACCGCGCGGCTGGTCAAACGGGGACAGCCTCATCAGCGCGGCCGCATCGAAGGGCGGCTGCTGCGCGCTCAGCACACGCAGCCCATGCGTATTGAGCCTGGTCTGGTCGAGCGCGACGCGACTTCCCGGTCCGATCAGGCCGAGCCCAGGCGTTGCCTGGCCCGGAGGCCATCCGGCTGGCAGACTCTGAGCAAGGGCAGCGACAGCAGCGGGACTGCTCGCAATGACCCAGTCAAAGCTGCTGATCCGATCGGCGAGCCCGGTATCGGACTGAAGGTGGATACGGGTAAAGCTGAACTCGACCGCCTCGTGTCCGCGCTCGCGCAGCGCCGCCGCAATCGCCTGAACGCGCGGCTGGGGCTGGGTCAGAATGACCCGAGCCACCGCGCCGCACCCTGTGCCAGCAAGGCCTGTGCAGCCTCGGCTCCCAGGCGCTCGGCTACCTCGACGCTGGCAGGTCCACCGCTTGCGCTGGCCTCGACCATACCGGATCCATCTTCGGCACCGACCCGGGCGCGCAGTTGCAGCGCACCCTGGGCGTCAGTCACACAGAAAGCAGCCAACGGCATACGGCAGCTACCACCGAGCGCACGCGATACGGCCCGTTCGGCACTCACCTCAGCGCGAGTGCGTGCGTCGGCGAGCGGTGCCAACCAGGCCGCCAGATCGTCCCGTCCAGCCAGCGTCTCAATGCCCAGCGCCCCCTGTCCGGCCGCCGGCAGACTTTCATCGGGGGTCACCACTGCCCGGATACGACTTGCCAGCCCCAGCCGCTTCAGACCTGCCGCCGCCAGAATGATGGCATCGTGCTCGCCGGCGTCGAGCTTGGCCAGCCGAGTGTTGACATTGCCGCGCAGCGCCTGCACGGTCAGATGGGGGTAGCGATGACGAATCTGACTGGCGCGACGAAGGCTTGAAGTCCCCACGCGGGCGCCCGCAGGCATGTGCTCAAGCCCCGCGAAGGCGTTTGAAACAAACGCATCCCGCGGATCTTCGCGCTTCATCACCACCGGCAGAGCGAAGGCCGGATCAAGCTCCATGGGTACATCCTTGAGCGAATGCACGGCCAGATCGGCACGCCGCTCGAGCAGCGCCACCTCAAGTTCCTTGATGAATAAACCCTTGCCGCCGATCTCGGCCAGAGCACGATCGAGCACCCGGTCACCCTCGGTGGTCATGCCCAGAATTTCGACGTTGCAATCGGGATAAAGTTGCCGCAGACGATCGCGTACGTGTTCAGCCTGCCACATGGCAAGCCGGCTCTCACGGGAGGCGATTACCAGACGTTTGGGAGCAGGCAATACATTCTGAGCTGAGGTCATCGTCATCCAATCAGGTGTCTCACATGCGACCACTGTCGCCGACTTACCTGCAGGCGCTCGGGAACATCGCGCAAAACCACCTGCCAGTAAGGATCGACGCCGCGCGCATCGGCACCCGGGGTGACCCGCTCAAATCCAGCAATCGAAGACCGCGCAACCAGCGCATTGCGATGAACACGGACGAAACGATCTCCGAATTCGGCCTCGATCGCGGTAAGCGAGTCCTCGATCAGGTACTCACGCTGCCGCGTCCGAACCGTAACGTATTTCAATTCGGCCTTCAGGTAAATCACCTGCTCAAGCGGAACGAGCAGGACTCGACCCCGCTCATGCACGCAAAACTGCTTGCGGGGCTCAGCCTTAGGCGCCGGTTCCGGGCCACCCCCCTCAGACGACGGCTCGCGGGCGCGCAGTGCCGAATCCATGGCCTCCGGATGGCGCTCGCCGGCTGGAATACGAAGCAAGGACGGCGGACCTGGCAAGGCGGGCACCTGGGCGGGTGGGCCAGGCTGCGTGGCTGCGCCCGATGAAGGCACCACACCACTCATCATGGCCGCCTCCGATGAAGGGGGCGTAAACCTCAATGCACTGGCTGCCGCAGTGGCCGCAGCAGGCAGGCGCTGCAAGGCATGCAAAAGGCGGCTCGCCTCGACGGGCTTGAGCAGATAATCGAGCGCATCCACCTCAAAAGCGTCCAGCGCATGCTGGCGCGAACCGGTCACAAAGATCAGCGCGGGCGTCCGACCCACGGGCGTTGCGCCGCGCAGAGCGCCCGCCTGTCGCACCTGACGCGCAAGCTCGATGCCACTCATGTCGGGCAATTGCGCATCCAGCAGCACCGCCTGCGGCTGCAGAGTCGAGATCTGCGACAGAGCGGCCTCACCGCCCGAGGCCTCGCCAACCACCCGGTTGGGGAAATCCGTTTTGAGCTGATCGAGCAGATCACGCAACCGGGCACGGTCGGCGTCTTCGGCGTCGGCGATCAGGATCGAGTATGCGTCTGCCATGGGACCTCGCGACTGGCTGAGTGGGCCCCGTATAATTTCGCCTTTTTTCGGCGACGGATTATGGCAGATCAACTGGCGCAAAAAAGTGAGGCATGGTCCGGTCGGTTTTCCGAACCGGTTTCCGAACTGGTCAAGCGCTACACCGCTTCGGTTGACTTCGATCGTCGCCTTGCGCTCGTCGACATTCAAGGCTCGCTCGCACACGCCAGCATGCTGGCATCAGCCGGCATCATCAGCGCCGATGATCGCGCCGACATCGAGCGCGGCATGGCGCAGATTCGCGCGGAGATTGAGCGGGGCGAATTCGCCTGGTCAATCGACCTCGAAGATGTGCACCTCAACATTGAGCGCCGGCTGACCGATCTGGTAGGCGATGCCGGCAAACGCCTGCACACCGCCCGCTCGCGCAATGATCAGGTAGCCACCGACATCCGTCTGTGGCTGCGGGGTGTAATCGACGATGCGCAGAGCCTGCTGCTGCACCTGCAGCGCGTACTGGTCGATCTGGCCGATCGCCATGTCTACACCATCATGCCGGGCTTTACCCATTTGCAGGTGGCTCAACCGGTCAGCTTCGCACACCATCTGATGGCGTATGTCGAAATGTTCTCGCGGGACGCGTCCAGACTGGGCGACTGCCGAACGCGGGTTAATCGCCTTCCCCTGGGCGCAGCGGCGCTCGCCGGTACTTCATACCCCATTGATCGCGAACAGGTTGCCCGTCTGCTGGGCTTTGACGGCGTCTGCGAAAACTCACTGGACGCAGTCTCGGATCGCGACTTCGCCATTGAGTTCTGCGCTGCCGCCAGCCTGGTGATGATGCATGTCTCGCGTCTGTCCGAAGAATTGGTGATCTGGATGTCGCCGCGGGTGGGTTTCATTGATCTGGCTGATCGCTTCTGCACCGGCTCATCCATCATGCCGCAGAAGAAAAACCCCGATGTGCCCGAACTGGCCCGCGGCAAGACCGGCCGCGTCTACGGCAGCCTGATGTCGCTGCTCACCCTGATGAAGGGCCAGCCGCTGGCTTACAACAAAGACAACCAGGAAGATAAAGAGCCGCTCTTTGACACGGCCGATACGCTCATCGACACCCTGCGCATCTTCGGCGACCTGGTCGGTGGCATCCAGGTGCGTGCCGATCGCATGCGCAGCGCCGCAGCCGAGGGCTTCTCCACCGCTACCGATCTGGCCGATTATCTGGTGCGCAAGGGGCTTGCCTTTCGCGACGCCCACGAGGCGGTCGCGCGGGCCGTGCGTGCGGCAGCGGATCAAGGCTGCGATCTGGCCGAGCTCGGCGTCGAACGGCTGCGTCAGTTCTCAGCCCTGGTCGACGACGACGTGCTTGCCGCCCTCACGCTGGAAGGCTCACTCAAGGCCCGCGCTCACGTGGGCGGTACCGCACCAGACGCTGTGCGGGGCGCAATATCCCGAGCGCGTGCGCGACTGGGTCCGTAACGCGGGCGCGGCTGAGTCCGTAGCGCGGGCGCGACTGGGTCCGGAACGCGGGCGCCGCTGAGTCCGGAGCGAGCGCGACTGGGCGGATAAGGCATCGGCCACAGGCTTGGGAGAAGTCCATCTGCCGGAATCTCGGCCAGGCCTTTCACCCGCCAAGCGCCAAGGTCTTTGACCTGCCCCCGGGAAACCCCTAGGCGCCTCTCGTCCGGACGGGCACCCTTGGCAAGGTAGTCTAGAGAGTTTGCGGGTCGCCGGATTCGAAGCCTGAACCAACGCCCGCGAGCCCACGGGCGCACTGGTCCGCGCCCCAGTCATGCTTTCGGGAGACAGCGGTGAAAGGTCTGCTCAAAATTTCGGGCCTCATCGACGCGCTCAATGAGCGCGTCGGGTCCGCCGTGCTTTGGCTGGTACTCGCCTCGGTGCTCATCAGCGCGGGCAATGCCATCAGCCGTAAAGCGTTTGATCTCAGCTCCAACGCCTGGCTTGAAATCCAGTGGTACCTGTTTGCAGCCGTATTCATGCTGGCGGCTGGCTACACCCTGCTCAAGAACGAGCATGTACGCATTGACGTGTTCTCGTCCCGGCTATCACCGCGCGGGCGCACCTGGATCGACATCA
>JBIKMC010000008.1:0-29829 GCA_044359405.1 Burkholderiaceae bacterium | reverse complement strand
TTCGCCGTTGAAGGCAATGATGCCGCCGAAGGCCGAGGTCGAGTCGGTCTTGAAGGATTTTTCGTAGGCGCCGAGTAGGGTACCGTCGATGGCGACGCCGCACGGGTTGGCGTGCTTGACGATGACACAGGCGGGTGTCTCGAAGGACTTGACGCACTCCCAGGCGGCATCAGCGTCCGCGATATTGTTGAAGGAGAGCTCTTTGCCCTGCAGCTGGCGCGCGGTGACCAGCGAGCCGGGCGCAGGCGCGAGGTCGCGGTAAAACGCAGCCTGCTGATGAGGATTTTCGCCGTAGCGAAGATCTTGCAGTTTCACGAATCGACTATTGAACTGCGCACCGAACTGCATACGACTGCCATCAGGCGCGAGGGCGGATAGCCAGTCGCTGATCGCGGCATCGTAGTTGCTGATGCGATTGAAGGCAGCCACCGACAGCGCGAACCGGGTTGCGTCGGACAGGGCTCCAGAGGCTTTCAACTCCTGCACTACCGGACCATATTGGGCGGCGTCAGTAAGTACACCCACGTGTTTCCAGTTCTTGGCGGCGCTTCGCACCATGGCGGGGCCACCGATGTCGATATTCTCAATGGCTTCTTCAAGGGTGCAGCCGGGTTTCGCCACGGTGGCCTCGAAGGGGTACAGGTTGACCACCAGAAGGTCGATGGGCGCAATATCGTGGGCTTGCAGGGCCTGTGCATGATCGGGCAATTCGCGTCGGGCCAGCAGCCCGCCGTGAATGGTGGGGTGCAGCGTCTTGACGCGGCCGTCGAGCATTTCGGGAAAGCCCGTGTGACTTGAGACCTCCGTAACGGGTAGCCCCTGCCCGGCCAGCAATGCCGCGGTGCCGCCGGTGGACAGCAGGACAAATCCCAGCGCGTGCAGCTCACGCGCCAGTTCGACCACGCCGGTTTTGTCAGACACGCTGAGCAACGCGAGTCGCTGATGAGCCATGTTGAACCCTCGGATTGAAAGTGGGCCTGCTCAGAGCAGACCGTGCGCGAGCAGTTTCTTTCGCAGCGTGTTGCGGTTGATGCCCAGCATTTCGCTGGCGCGCACCTGATTGCCCTGTGCTTCACGCATGACCACTTCAAGCATGGGACGCTCAACCGCCTGTATCACCATCTCGTAAATCTGGCTTGGGCTCTGGCCTTCGAGGTCTAAAAAATAGCGCTCAAGGCTCACTGTGATGGCCTCGTCGAGGCTGGATTGCCGGTTACTCATGGCTTTGTTCTGGCAGAAATTCGTCCAGCGCGCGCAGCTGCGCGTCGGCAGACTGCAGGGTATTGAATCCGGCCAGAAAAGCCGGTGCGTGTTGGTGATCGGCGAGGTACCAGCCCACATGCTTACGGGCAGTCTGTACACCCATGAACTCGCCGTGAAACCGGTAGTGATCGAGCAGGTGCTCGCGCAGCACCGCTCGCAGCTCATCGATGTCAGGGCGTTCGGGAAGGGTGCCCGACTGCAGGTACTGGCTGATTTCGCGAAAAATCCAGGGTCGGCCTTGTGCCGCACGACCAATCATGACCGCGTCGGCGCCGGTGGCTGCCAGAACCTCACGGGCTTTGGCCGGACTGTCGATATCACCATTGGCGACCACTGGGATTGTGATGCTGGCCTTCACCTCGGCAATGGTGTCGTATTCGGCGGTGCCGCCAAATCGGCAGGCGCGGGTACGCCCGTGCACGGTGATCATGGCGGCGCCCGCCTGCTCGGCTGCGCGCGCCAGCCGCACCGCGTTGCGGCGAGCGGGGTCGGGCCCGGTACGCATCTTGACGGTCACCGGAACGTTGACCGCGCCGGTGACCGCTTCGATGATGGCCAGCGCGAGCGGCTCATCCGCCATGAGCGCCGAGCCCGCCTGCACCCGGCAAACTTTTTTGGCAGGGCAACCCATGTTGATGTCGATGATCTGGGCCCCGCGATCGACATTGAACCGGGCCGCCTCGGCCATCATGGCCGGATCACCGCCGGCGATTTGTACCGCGCGTGGTTCCATTTCGCCGGCATGATCGATACGCCTTGAGGTCTTGACGGACGCCCACAGAGCAGGATTTGAAGCGGCCATTTCAGAGACTGCATAGCCCGCACCCATGCGCTTGCACAACTGGCGGAACGGACGATCGGTAACCCCGGCCATAGGGGCGACCATCACATTGTTGCGAAGCTGGTAGGGACCGATATTCATGGCGGGGCACGAAGGCCTGGGCGACCGTGCGCTTGGCGGGAAAGGCGTGGATTCTAGCGAAAAGCGCGCTGCACAAAAAAGCGGGCCGATGTCATGCCTGCCGGGCCCGCAGAGACCACGAAATTTACGGTTTCAGATTGAACGCCAGCCAAACATGAAGCCGCGTCCGATTGCGCGTCGCAGCGTCGGGCACTGGTCGATGGCACTCAAACTGAGGGACTGAAGGGGACGCAGAAATTCAATCTGGGGAAGCAGTGCCAGCTGATCAGTGATGGCACAGGTGAGATCGCGGTCGCGGGCGCGCGCTCTTTCGAACGACTGGATCGCATCCGCAAGCGAGCGTGCGTCAGCATGTGCCTCACCCAGGCAGTTAGCCAGCACAAAGGCATCTCTGAGCCCCAGATTGAATCCCTGTCCGGCGACAGGATGAAGGCTTTGAGCGGCATTGCCAATGGCGACCAGGTGTGCCGCCCCGGACGTGCGGCGCCTTCGCCGCGCCAGTGGCGCGACATGACGCGGGCTATCCAGACGCAGCCGGCCTAGCGCTGGGCCGAAGGCCCGCCCAAGCAAGCGCTCGAACTCGTCCGGCGACAAAGCCTGCCGCTCGCGTGCAATCGATTCGGGCGCGCACCACACCAGGGCACGGCGGCCTGGCTCAGGCAGCGGTAGCAGGGCGAGAGGGCCTTCCCCGGTGAACCGTTCGAAGGCCACGCCAGGCTGATCGTGGGTCACCTGGATCTCGGCCTGAAGGGCAAGCTGTGCGAACTCGCGTGTCAGGGCGTCCTCACCGGGGTCTCCATCGGCAAGTATGGTGATGCTGGCTGCATTCACGTCATCACGGTCGGTCAGTGGCGGTGGCTGCGCCGCCGCAAGTGCGCCGTAAAGCTCGCGGTAGCGCACCACCCGGCCCAGGGCTTCACGGCCGAACTCGCGGGCTTCCAGCCGGGCATGACCGACGCTGCGCGCGCGGCCGATGTCGACCACGGCGATCGTCGCACCCGGAGGTGTGACTCCGATACGCGAGAGCAGATCCAGGCTACCCGCTGACAGTGCAATCGCGCGCGCTGCCAGACCATCTGGTAGGTCGCCTGCGTGCCCCTGCGTGATCAGATCGCGAGCGCGAAACCCGGCCCGCAGGAGCATCGCCCTCAGCGCGAGGCTGACGGGGCCCTGACCGACGATGGCGACGCGCTGACGGCGTATCTCATCGTCATGACTGTCTGGGCTATCGCTCATCGGGTTTGTCGCGTTAATGCACAGACTCACTTACGCATCAGGGCCTCAATCTCAGCTGCGGCTTTGGGTACAGCAGACGTGAGAATGTCACAGCCCGCCTGCGTGACCAGCGCGTCATCTTCGATGCGGATACCGATGTCATGAAAGTGCTGTGGAATATCGTCGGCGGCCCGCACGTAGAGTCCGGGCTCAATGGTAAGTACCATGCCGGCGCGAAGGATGCGAGATGCCGTCGCATCGCCCGCCGTCGCGCCAGGTTCCCGATAGTCACCGCAGTCATGCACATCCATGCCCAGCCAGTGGCTGGTTCTATGCATGTAGAAGCGCCGGTAGGCACCCGATTCGACCGCCGAATCAAGCGGGCCGCTGATCAGGCCGCAGTCAATCATGCCCTGGGCCAGCACGCGAACAGCCGCGTCGTGCGGATCAGTAAAGCGCACGCCAGCGCGGGTGCTTTCGATGGCGGCCCGCTGGGCATCAAGCACGATGTCATAGAGGGCGCGCTGAGCGCCGCTGAAGCGGCCTGACACCGGAAAAGTTCGCGTGATGTCGGACGCATAGCCGTCGAGTTCGCAGCCGGCATCGATCAACAGGAGGTCGCCATCGCGTAATTGCGCATCGTTCTCTCGATAGTGCAGAACGCAGGCGTGGCGACCGCTGGCCACGATGCTCCCGTAGGCGGGCGCCTGCGAACCCCGTCGACGAAACTCGTGCAGTAATTCGGCCTCGATTTCGAATTCGAAGCGCCCAGGCCGTGTCGCCTGCATTGCGCGAACATGAGCTTGCGCGGAGATACCCGCCGCGCGCCGCATGATATCGACTTCATGGGCGTCTTTAATCAGACGCATGTCGTCGAGCATAGATCGAACGTCGACAATCTGGTCGGGGGCGCGCACGCCGGTTCTTGCCTGAGCTCGAACGGCCGCCAGCCAGCGTGCCACCTGCTCGTCACTGCCGCTGGTGGCGCCGATCGCTGCGTACAGGCTGGGCTGGTTGGCCACAAGCGCAGGCATCTCAGCGTCGAGTTGGCTGATGGATAGCGCGCGGTCGAAGCCGAAGCGCTCGCGCGCGAGCGCAGGGCCATAGCGATAGCCGTCCCAGATCTCGCGCTCTTCGTTCTTGTCGCGGCAAAACAGCGTGCTCTGGCTGGACTGCGTATCGACACTGATGACCAGGGTTGCCTCGGGTTCGATAAAGCCAGTGAGGTAATAAAAGTAGCTATCCCAGCGGTAGGGATAGTGGGTGTCGCGGTTGCGAAGCGCCTCGGGCGCGGTGTGTATGACGGCAACGCCGCCACCGCTGCGAGCCCTGATCAGGGCTGCCAGTCGTTCACGTCGGGATTGATAGGGCTGCATGCTTACTCCGTCGCAGAGGATCGCAATTGTGCATCGAGTTCGGCCAGTCGCGCCGGCGTTCCCACGTCGACCCAGCGGCCACGGAAGTGCTCGCCCATGGCAGTGCCCTCGCGGATGGCCTGGCGAATGAGCGGAGCCAGTCGTGCCGCCTGGCCCGGCTCGATCGAGTTAAACAGCGTTGCCTGGTAGGCACCAATGCCACTGAACGTCAGGGGCGCGGAACCTCCATCGACCAGCCGACCGTTCACCAGGGAAAAGTCTCCGTCGGGATGATGCACCGGGTTATCGACCAGCACGCACCAGGCCTTGATAGGGCGGTCTTGCAGTTGCAGGGCGGCGTCGCGGGCCCGGCGCATGTCAAAGTCGGTGAAGATGTCGCCATTGATCACGACGAAGGCTTCATGCCCCAGTAGTGGCAGCGCCTGGCGTATTCCACCTGCGGTTTCAAGGGCCTGCGATTCGGGCGAATAGCGTATCCGCAGACCCCACCGCGAGCCGTCGCCCAGTGCCCGTTCGATCTGAGCACCCAGGTGCGCGTGATTGATCACGATATCCACAAAGCCCGCAGCGGTCAGGTTTTCCAGATGCCATTCGATCAGCGACCGCTCTCCGGCCTTCAGAAGCGGCTTGGGACAGTGATCGGTCAGCGGCCGCATTCGTTCGCCGCGGCCGGCAGCCAGAATCATCGCTCGGATGGCAGTCGGGTTCATCTCAGAACGTAAAGGCTGCCTTGGGCGGCGGTTCGTCTTCGATACGCTCAAGTACACGCGCCAGACCCGCCAGAGCCTGATAGCGACGCGCAACGCTCAGGGCCTGCGCGGCAACCCTGGGCATGTCAGACAGATAGCGTGATTTGCCGTCGCGGTACCACAGACGGGCGAAGATACCCAGTACCTTCAGATGACGCTGCAGACCCATCCACTCGAAGTCTTGCCAGAGCTCACCGAAGTCGGCCCGCACGGGCAGACCAGCCGCTCGAGCCTGTTCCCAGTAACGTATGGCCCAGTCGATCTGCTGTGCTTCAGGCCAGTCAATGTAGGCATCGCGCAGCAATGAAACCAGGTCGTAGCTCAAAGGCCCGTAGACCGCATCTTGAAAGTCGAGAATTCCTGGGTTTCGGCCGGGGTCGAGGCACATCAGATTGCGCGAGTGGTAATCGCGGTGCACGAGCACGCGCGGCTGAGCCAGATTGCTGGCCAGCAGTCGCTCGAAGCCCTCGTCGAGCAGTCGGCGCTCAGTGCTGTCCAGTTCAATGCCCCGGTGTCGCTGTACGTACCAGTCGGGAAACAGCGCCAGCTCGCGGGCCAGAAGCGTACGGTCATAGTCCGGCAGCCCAGTGGCCTCGCAACCCGCCTGCATCCGAACCAGCGCGGCCAGCGCATCCCGATAAAGGGCGTCGGCGCTGATTGCGCTGAGCTGCGAAAGGTAGGTGAGATTGCCGAAGTCCTCCAGCAGCAGCAGTCCCGCCGCGGTGTCGCTGGCGTAGATCTCAGGAACGCTCACCCCGCTGACGCGCAGGCGTTGTGCCATGGCCAGAAACGGCCGGGTGTCTTCATGCGGCGGCGGAGCGTCCATCACGATGGCCGTCGTTGCGGCTGTCGTCATCGCTGCGGGTACGCGGGTGATTTGTACGCGGAAGTAGCGCCTGAAGCTTGCGTCATCTGAGGCGGGAGCCAGGGATTCAGGAGCCGTCTCGATGCCCAGGGGTCGGCTGAGCAGCCATTGTCTGATCAGGCTTAAACGGGGGTCAGTGGCAGCGTCTGCAGGCATGTCGATCGTGGCGAACTTCGGTGGGTTTGTGTCCCTATAATAGGGCACAACCCAGCAGGGCAATCCCTGGTCATGCGCCCAAGCGTATTCCGTTCAGATTGGTTTGCATTGCGCAGCGCGGCCGCAGCGTGGGGTCTGGCTATTGCAGTTATTGCTCAGGCCGGGGCCACTGTGCTTGCGGGCGAGCAGGTGCTTATTCTCAAGCTGGATGGCACCCTGCAGGAAAGGGGTGGGCAGGGACGCGACGATCGGCCCGTGTACGGCCGTGGTTATCGGGTTGAAGGACGGTCAGGTCAGGACGTCACCCTCCAGGGCGATGCCGAGTTGCGTCGCGCCGGTACGGTGGTGCGGGCTGACCGGCTGACCTACTATGAGGCGGATGATGAGCTGTTCGCCGTGGGTCAGGTGCGCGTCACCCGAGAGGGCAACATCTTCACCGGCCCGCATCTGCGCCTTAAAATCGAAGCCAACGAAGGCACCTTCACCAGTCCCACCTACTATCTGGGACTGTATGGCGGTCGGGGGCAGGCTGAGCGCATCGATTTTCTCGGCCCCAAGCGCAGTCGCCTCATCGGTGCCACCTACACCACGTGTGGGCCTGAATCTCCCGATTGGGTGATCACCTCGCGGTCGCTGCTGCTGGACGAGGATATTGGCGAGGGTTCAGGGACTGACTCGCGTCTCAAGTTCAAGGACACCCTGCTGCTGGCAACGCCGTACATCGGATTTCCGCTGGGGGACGAGCGTCGCAGCGGTTTTCTGTCGCCCAGTTTTTCGATTACGAATCGCTCGGGTGCTGAGACGTGGGTTCCGTATTACTGGAATCTGGCGCCTAATCGCGACCTGACGGTCACGCCGCATCTGGGGGTCAAGCGAGGCGCCTACCTGGGCGCCGACCTGCGCTATCTGGAGCCCAGCTACTCGGGCGAGCTGCGTACGGAATTCAATCCGAATGATCCAACGACCGGAACCGAGCGCTATTTTTTCCACAGCCGCCACGCGGTTCGCAATGTCATGGGCTGGTCGGGCGGCTGGGATGTTCGCGGTGTGTCTGATGACAACTACTTCGTGGACTACTCGCGTTCGATCACAACCAGTGCTGACCGGGTGCTCCCGCGAGTAATTTCGCTATCGCGTGGACTGTCGCCCGATTGGGCTATGGCCGTCAGCGTCCAGAAGTATCAGTCGATTCTCGACGCTCGACCTGGGCCCTATGAGCGAGAGCCCCAGATGGTTGTCACTTTCAATCGGCGCGACATGGGCGGCTTTGATCTTTCATCAAGCTTTGACCTCACCCAGTTTCGCCATCCAGACCCCAGGCGTACCGAGGGGTTGCGCATGTTTGCCAACCCCCGTCTTTCCTATCCCATCCTCAGACCCGGTTGGTTCGTGGTGCCGCGCGCGTCGCTGCATCTCACACAGTACCAGCTGACGCCGTTCGAGGCTGAGGGCCAGGATCTGTCCCGCAGTCTGCCTACCGTGTCGCTAGACAGCGGACTTATTTTCGAGCGTGACGTCAAGCTCGCCGGGACCGACTTTACGCAGACCCTGGAGCCGCGTCTGTTCTATGTCCGTACGCCCTATCGGGATCAGTCGGCGATTCCTGTTTTCGACAGTGCTCCAGCCGACTTCAGCTTTGCGCAACTATTCGCTGAGAACACCTATGTGGGTAACGATCGGATCGCCGACGTGAATCAGCTCACCGTGGCAACGATCTCGCGCTTGATCGACCCTGGCACTGGCGGTGAGCGCTTGCGTGGCGCGGCCGGGATCCGGCAGTATTTTTCTGATCAGGAGGTCACCATTCCCGGCCTGGGGGCTCGAACCGATCGGCGCTCCGATCTGCTGCTGGCAGGCTCTGCGATGGTGGGGGCGACATCCAACCTCGATGCGGGCCTTCAGTACAGTCTTGCGACATCGCGGCTTCCCCGTATGAGCCTTCTCTGGCGGCATCGGCCCACCGATGGTCGGGTTTTTAATGCCGGCCTTCGCTACCGTCGCGAGCAGCTGGGGCAGATTGATCTGTCCACCCGCTGGCCTGTGCTTGGGGGCTGGACTGCGCTTGCGCGCATGAATTATTCGTTTCTCGCCGAAGGACGCGACCCGGTCAGCGGTATTCCCAATTCCAGAGGCCCTATCGAGACACTGGGTGGTTTCGAGTATCGCGCCTCGTGCTGGGTCGCGCGCTTTGTCGGTCAGCGGTTTCAGACTTCGCTCACCGAGGCAACCACCGCTGTGTTTTTCCAGCTCGAACTGGGTGAGCTGGGCAGCATCGGCCAGAACGCGATTAACATACTGAATCGCAACATTCCGGGCTACCGCGTGCCACGCGGCCAGTCTTCCCTGCAGTCCGACTACTTCGGTTACGAATGATGAAATCTCTCACGGCGCTCGATGGTGAATTCGACTGCGTAGGGCTCGATCTCAAGCGACGTTGGGGACGCACGGCGTGCGTCAGCCTGCTTCTGGTGGCAGGGCTGACGGGTGTCGCCCCGGTGGTGTGCGCTGCGCCTCGAGAGCTCGACTCCGTGGCTGCTGTTGTCAACACAGAGGTCATCACACGAACCGAATTGGCGCGGCGGGTCGAGCAGACACGCCAGCAGCTGCGTGATCGGCGTATTGAGGTGCCGCCTGATGATGTGCTGCGCCGCCAGGTGCTTGAGCGCATGATCATCGACCGTGCCCAGTTGCAATTGGCGCGTGAGTCGGGTCTGCGAATCGACGATGCTCAGATTGATCGAGCCGTGGGCAACATCGCCGAGGCCAATCGCATGACCCCGGCGCAATTGCGCGAGCGCGCTCAGGCCGACGGTCTGAGCTGGGCTCAGTTTCGCGACGACGTTAGGGCCGAGCTGGCTCAGGCACGACTGCGCGAGCGTGAAGTCGAATCGCGTATCCAGGTGAGCGAAGCCGATATTGACGCGTTTATAGCCGAGCGCTCAGGCCAGGCGAGTGCGCCTCGCGAGTACCGGCTTGCACAGATTCTTTTGCGGGTTCCGGAAGGGGCATCTGCCGGGGATATTCAGCGCCGCCGGGCGCAGGCCGATGAACTGCTCAATCAGGCACGTGCGCCGGGTGCCGATTTCGCGGCCCTGGCCGCCTCCCGATCGGATGCGCCAGATGCCATGAGCGGTGGCGATCTTGGTTGGCGCGTGGCCGAGCGCATCCCGCAGATTTTTCTGGAGGCGCTCGCCGGTCTCAAGACCGGTGAATTGGCGCTGGTTCGCAGCCCTAACGGATTTCATCTGCTCAAGCTGCTTGATCAGCGTAATGCGCCGCCTGCTGAGGCTGCCACTGCCAAGAGTACCCAATACCGGGCGCGGCACATTCTGATCCGGCGTGATGAGCCCGGCGGCGAAGCGGCAGCCCTGCAAAAGCTCGCTGAAATCCGTCAGCGAATTGCCTCCGGTTCGGTTGATTTCGCCCAGATGGCTCGGCAGTTTTCTGCCGATGGAACCTCCAGCCGAGGGGGCGACCTGGGCTGGGTATTGCAGGGCGATACGGTTCCTGAATTCGAACGTGCCTTGCAAAGTCTGCAGCCCGGTCAGCTGAGTGAACCGGTTGCAACACAGTTCGGTTTCCATCTTATTCAGCTGCAGGAGCGCCGCGAGTCGAGCGGGACCAGCGAGCGACAGCGCAGTGCCGCTCGTCAGGCGCTACGCGAACAGCGCGTTGACGAGGCTTACCAAGACTGGCTCAGACAGCTTCGCGATCGCACTTACGTCGAGATTCGTCTCGATGAGCGCTGATCGGCGCCGCGCGGATGTACACCGCGCGGTGTCCGGACATGTGGCTCGTAAACGCTTTGGCCAGCACTTTCTCGCTGATCGGGGCGTTCTTGAGGCAATCGTCGCTGCCATTGCTCCTAAGTCGGCCGATCGAATCATCGAGATCGGCCCGGGTCTGGGTGCACTCACCCGACGTCTGATCGAGCGTGTTGCCCCCATCGCAGCGATCGAAATCGACCGTGACCTCGCGGGACGTTTGTCGCCGCTGGTGAGCGGGGGTGCACTGCAGTTGTTTGAGGCTGATGCGCTGTCGTTCGACTTTATGCGTGCGGCCAGTGCCTTACTTGAGGCTGGAAAAACCGGGCCGGTGCGTGTGGTGGGGAATTTGCCCTACAACATCTCAAGTCCGTTGCTGGTGCACCTGCTGCAGTTTCGTACCCTTGTCAAAGACCAGCACTTTCTGCTGCAGCGTGAGGTGGTCGAACGCATCGTGGCCGATCCTGGCGGCAGTGCTTATGGCCGACTGGGCGTCCTTCTGCAGGCTTTTTATGAGGTGGCTGCGTTGTTTGAGGTACCGCCCGACGCCTTTGACCCGCCGCCCAGGGTTCAGTCGGCGGTGATCCGCCTGATGCCGCGCGCGCAGCCGCTCATTGAAGACCCCCGGCCTTTGCAGCGGGTGTTGGCCGAAGGGTTTGCCCAGCGCCGCAAGATGCTGCGTGCACATCTGCTGCCCTGGCTGGTCCAGCAGGGCGTCGATGTCGGGTCACTTGATCCAACGATCCGACCCGAGCGGATTGACGTGGCCACCTGGTGTGATCTCGCCCGACAGTTGCCGCACTGAGTACCCAGGGGCGAGACGCGCCGACTACTCGCCCTTACGCTCAATGAGCTCGATCTTATAGCCGTCTGGATCCTGTACGAAGGCGATCACGGTGGTACCGCCCTTGACCGGACCGGCTTCACGCGTCACCGTGCCGCCCGAAGCGCGTATGCGATCGCAGGCGCCATAGGCATCGGGTACGGCGATGGCGATGTGGCCAAAACCTGCGCCCACATCGTAGTGGTCAACGCCGTAGTTGTAGGTGAGCTCAAGCACGGCTCCTGAGGCTTCATCGCCGTAGCCCACGAAGGCGAGCGAATATTTCTGTTCGGGTCGGTCGGTCGTGCGAAGCAATTGCATGCCCATGACCTGGGTGTAGAAGTTGACCGAGCGCTGTAGATCTCCAACGCGAAGCATGGTGTGCAGAATGCGCATGAATGTCTCCGAAAAGGTAAACGTAAGGAATCAACCCACCGGCGTGTCGTCGCTGTAGGTTCGCAGCCAGCCCCGGGCACGCTCGAAATCGGGAAACAGCTCGCCCACGGTGGCCCAGAAACGTGGACCATGGTTTAGCTCGCGCAGATGGGCCAGTTCGTGGGCAATAACGTAATCAACGATGTCGGTCGGAAAGTGCACCAGACGCCAATTGAGTCGGATAGATCCGTCTGGATTGCAGCTTCCCCAGCGCGTGCGCGCCGACGACAGCATCCAGCGGGTGGGCGCAATGCCCAGGCGTTCGCTGAATACCGGGATGCGTTCAGCAAAGAAGGCCCTTGCTCGGTCGCGCAACCAGGACTCGACGCGATCTTTTAGCTGCTCGGTACTGGCTTGGGGCGGCAAGCCGATACGCACCTCATCGCCGACCCGGTGCACGCCCGAAAGGCCGCTGTCCAACTGCATGATGAGTGTTTCGCCCAGCACACGCAGGGGCGCGCCGTGCTCCCAGCGGATAGCCATGCTCTCTCGCCGGGCCTCATGCTGACGCCACTCGGCAAGTTTTCGAACTACCCAGAGAGCCTTTTCTTGCAGGGCGCCTTCAACTTCAACGATTGAGACCCAGCGAGGCGCGGTCACACGCAGTCCGCGATGATCGATCTGGAATCCGATCGTGCGACGACGCGATCGATGCAGAGCCCAGCTGATCTGTTCACCCGCAAGGGTCGCGACTCGACGGCCGTCGGCGCTGCTGATGGAGCGTGCTGAATCAGGCGATAACAGGGGTAGGCTGAGTTGACGGTTTGTTTCGTGAGCGGGGCGTTGGCGTGACGGCATGCGGATTCGGGGGTGAAAGCCTCAGGACTTGGCCTGAGTTTGATGAGCGTAGCGGTTCGGGCTTATACGACGCATTTCAGCTTCGATCCAGGCCTCGACTTCCCGGTTGAGTTGATCAGCAGTTTTTCCTTCAGGACTAATAGGAGGGCCGATTGATACAGTGATCATGCCGGGAGTTTTGATGAATGCCTTGCGCGGCCAGCATTCTCCGGAATTCACTGCGATCGGCACTACGGTTGCGCCGGTGCGAAGCGCCAGACGTGCCCCCCCGGTCTTGTACTGTCCCTGCGAGCCCGGTGCCGTGCGGGTGCCCTCGGGGAACATGATGATCCATCGCCCCTGTTCAAGCTTGCGCATTCCCTGAGCCACGACATGCTCAAACGCGTTGCCACCTTTCTTGCGATTGATGTGAATCATGTCGAGCAGAGCAATGCCCCACCCGAAAAAAGGCAGATAAAGCAACTCACGCTTGAAGACATAGCATAGCTCGCGTGGCATGAAGCTGGGATAAAAAAGAGTCTCCCAGGTTGATTGATGTTTTGATAGCAGGATGGCCGCGCCTTGCGGCAGGTGGTGCTGGCCAATGACCTGCCACCGTATGCCCAGCAGCAGGCGCGCGGCCCAGATTTGTAGCCTCGGCCACGTCATCGAGAGTCGATACCGCCACACTAAAGGCAGCGGGGCCCAGAGCAGACAACCCAGCGCAATCGGCACCACCGTGACGATCTGAAACAGGGTAAACAGCAGTGCCCTGACTGTAGCGACCACCGGGTTCATCGGCTGGGGGCGCTCTGAGCGGTCAAGCGACACTCAGGCGCGAAATGTCGGCGACCCGATTCATCAGCGCATGCAACTGACTCAGCAGCGTGAGACGATTGTTGCGCAAGGCTGGGTCGTCAGCCATAACCATGACCTGATCAAAAAACCGGTCGACGCTTTCGCGAGTCTGGGCCATCAGGCTGAGCGCACCGGTGAAGTCGTGCCCCTGTAGTCGACTTGCGACCTGAGGCGCGAGCTGCTCAACCAGCTGGGCGAGTTCTTGTTCGGCGGCATCGATGAGCAGGCTACTCTCAAGAGGGGTACCGTATTCAACTTGAGCCTTGCGCAGAATATTGCCAATGCGCTTATTGGCGGCGGCCAGGGCTTGCGCCTGGGGCATTGCCGAGAAGGCGCGAACGGCGGCCAGGCGGGCTGGCACCTGCGACAGCTCTTGCGGCCGCTGCTCAACCACGCAAGCGACCTCAATGGCTGTGTACCCGCGCTCTCTCAGATAGCTAACCAGGCGCTCATAGATGAATGACTCAAGCGCTGCGTGAGCGGGCTGCACGCGATCACCGAAGACAGCAAAGGCGGCATCGATAAGTTCAGGCAGGGTGATGGCAAGCTGCTTTTCGACCAGCATGCGAATGACGCCCAGCGCATGGCGACGAAGCGCGAAGGGGTCTTTATCGCCCGTGGGCAGTTGTCCGATGCCAAACAGGCCAGCCAGGGTTTCGAGCTTGTCAGCCAGGGCGATGATGGTGCCGCATGGGCTGGCAGGAAGATGGTCACCTGCGAATCGCGGCTGGTAGTGCTCAACGATGGCCTGCGCCACCGCGGGCAACTCGCCGTCGTGAATCGCGTAGTAGCGACCCATCACCCCCTGCAATTCGGGGAACTCGCCCACCATGCCGGTGAGAAGATCGGCTTTGGCAAGCATGGCGGCGCGATCGACGTCAGCGGCGGACACCTCTAGCCGGTGCGCCAGAGTGCGGGCTAGCGAGCGCAGCCGTTCAGTGCGCTCGGCCTGAGTGCCGAGCCTGGCGTGGTACACGACCGAGGCCAGTTGCGGTACTCGATCAGCCAGCGGCGTCTTCCGATCTTGTTCGAAGAAAAACCGTGCATCGGCTAATCGTGGACGGACCACGCGCTGATTACCATCGATGATTGCAATGGGGTCTGCCACTTGCATGTTGGAGACAATCAGAAAACGGCTGAGCAGACGCCCCTCGCTATCGAACAGGGGAAAATACTTTTGATTGGTGCGCATGGTGAGGATGAGACACTCCTGCGGCACCTTCAGAAAATCGCTATCGAAGCGCCCGACGTAGACTGCGGGCCACTCGACCAGCGCGCACACCTCATCGAGCAGCGGGGCCACCTGAGCCTCATCGCCCAGGGACGCGCCCTGGCGAGCGGCCTCGCTGCGCAGAAGCCCATCAATACGATCGCGTCGACGATCGAAGGCAGCGATGACCCTGCCCTCGCGCTCAAGCGTTGACTCATAGTCTTTGGCGTGCGCAATACGGATTTCGCCAGGGCTCTGAAAGCGATGACCTTCGGTGATTCGCCCGCTGGATAGGCCCAGTATGCTCGCGGCAATCACATCAGCGCCGTGCAATAAGGTAAGGCGGTGAGCGGGGCGCACGAAGCTGACGTTGGTTTGGCCATCAGCCAGCTGGTACTGCATGAGCTTGGGGATGGGCAGACTGGCCAGGGCCTGCTCGAGAATTTCGTTGATCACATCAACCAGAGCGGCGCCGGCAACCCGGGTGTGCCAGTAAAAGCAGTCCTGCTTACCATCAGATGCAGTGGTTAGAGACGCGACTGGCGCCCCCTGTTTTTCAGCCCATTTGATCAGCGCCTGGGTGGGCTGGCCGCTCGAGTCCAGCCCCACTTTCACCGACGGACCTTTCAATTCGAGCGAGCGCTCTGGTGCCTGCGACAGCACCGGGTCAACCCGGACAGCCAGTCGTCGGGGCGATGCGAAGCCGGTTGCGCTTACCTGATCAGAAGCCAGACCTCGACTTTGCAGACCGTGCAGGATGGATTGACGGAACGCATCACCCAGGCGTCCCAGGGCCTTAGGCGGGAGCTCTTCAGTAAACAGCTCGACGAGCAGTGCCTGATCCATGTCAGCGACCTCCCGCCGCAGCCAGCATGGGAAAGCCCAGACGCTCGCGCGACTCGTAAAAACCCTGCGCGACCGAACGAGCCAGGGCTCGTACACGACCAATGTAGGCGGCACGCTCGGTGACCGAAATGGCGCCACGGGCATCGAGCAGGTTGAAGGTGTGCGAGCACTTCATGACCATCTCGTGCGCGGGTAGCGCCAGATGCGCGTCGATGAGTCGCTTGGCCTCGGACTCATACTGACCGAAATGCTCGAACAACATCTTGGCGTTTGAATGCTCAAAGTTATAGGTGGACTGTTCCACCTCATTCTGGTGAAACACGTCCCGATAAGTGATGTGCTCGGTCCAGCGCAGATCGAAGACGCTTTCGACCTTCTGCAGATACATGGCCAGGCGCTCGAGGCCGTAGGTGATCTCACCGGTGATCGGCTGGCACTTGAGCGAGCCGACCTCCTGGAAATAGGTGAACTGGGTGACCTCCATGCCGTTGAGCCAGACTTCCCAGCCCAGACCCCAGGCGCCCAGTGTGGGCGATTCCCAGTCGTCTTCAACGAAGCGCACGTCATTGCTTTGCAGATCGATACCCAGGGCCTGCAGTGAACCCAGATAGAGCTGCAGAATGTTGGGCGGTGAAGGCTTGAGCACCACCTGGTATTGATAGTAGTGCTGCAGCCGGTTGGGGTTGTCGCCATAGCGCCCGTCTTTAGGGCGCCGCGAGGGCTGAACATAGGCGGCGCGCCATGGCTCGGGGCCGATGGCGCGAAGAAATGTTGCCGTGTGAAAGGTGCCCGCCCCGACTTCCATGTCGTAGGGCTGAAGCAGCGCGCAGCCATGGTTGTCCCAATATTGTTGCAGGCGCAGAATTGTTTGCTGAAAGGTTTGCATGTGGCACTCAGCATCAAACCTTCAATTCTAGCGGGTTCGCAGGTCGCTTATTGCCTGGCCTGTGGTCGCGCGCCCTGGGGCTCGCGCTTCAGGCGCGCCTGCGTGTCCAGGCAACGACGATAAGTGCCATCAGGCTCAGCAGCACTGCCGCTGTGTTGCCGTAGCGCGCAAACGGTGTCAGACCGCTCACAGGGCGAGCCTGCGCGATGAGGGCACCCGCTTCGTGAACCGGTAGGGACGCCTGAACCTGACCGCGATGATCAATGGCTGCACTTACCCCAGTGTTGGTGGCGCGCAGCATGGGTCTGGAGAGTTCTCGTGCTCGGATGCGCGCGATGCCCAGATGCTGCCCTAACGCATGTGACTGCCCAAACCAGGCGATGTTGCTGAGGTTGATGAGAATGCCGGCGCCTTGCCTCACCTGAGCGGCCAGCTCTTCACCGAACAAATCTTCGTAGCAGATGTTGAACGCAATCGTGGTGTTGTCGATCAATAGGGCAGCCTGTGTGGGTGGGCCTCGGGCGAAGTCACCCAGCGGAATGTGCATCAGGTCCACGAACCATCTAAACCCCAGGGGCACAAATTCGCCAAAGGGCACCAAATGTCGTTTGTCATAGCGCGCGAGCATGCGCAGCTGATGATCGACGACAGCGACGCTATTGGTGAATCTAGGTGAACCCGCCGGCGCGGCGAGCGCTGAACCTGCACTGTACTCATCGGGCGCCCGAAGGGGCATGCCGATGGCCAGCACATGGTCGCCCCCCAGCCGTTCACGGACGGCCCGCATCACTGCCGGTGGGGTCATCTCCCAGGGAACGGTCCAGGCCGTCTCGGGAAGCACGGTGAGTGCGGCGCTGCCGCCGTCGAGAAAGCCGAGATAGGTGTGCATGGTGGCGACGGTGCGCCCAGGGTCGAACTTAAGGTTCTGTGCGATGTTGCCCTGCACCAGACGGATGGGTAGCGTCGAGGGGCTGGGCTCGCCCCAGTGAAGCGTCCCCGCCACGAGGCCTGTTGTCATCACGCCCAGTGCCAGCGCACCGGCAGCTAAATCAATTCGGCGCGAGCTCAGGGCCTTGTGGAGTATTCGGCTGAGTGCACCTGCCAGCAGCGCTGCTGCGCCACCCATGCCGTAGACGCCCAATATCGGAGCGAATCCCTCGAGGGGGCCATCCATCTGCGCGTAGCCAGCGGCCAGCCATGGGAATCCGGTAAGCAGATAGCCGCGACCGACTTCAGCCAGGGTCTGGGCTGCAGCGAAGGCGATGATGCGCGTACGCCCAGCACGGCTCAGTCGGACAGTCAGCATGCAGGCAAGGGCAGGCCAGAGTGACAGATAAGCCGCAAAGGCTACTAATGCTCCTGCGGCAAGCGGTGCGGGCATGCCGCCGTATCGGTTCATGCTGATGAACAGCCAAGAAACGCCCACAATGAACAGGCCCATACCGTAGGCAAATCCCAGCGCGAGCGCGCGACGCGCACCTGATACGGGCTCTTGTGCGCAAAGCCAGTAGAGTCCAGCCAGGCAGGCAATGGACAGGTACCAAAGAGGAGATGCACCAAACGCCAGCGCATGCAGCGCCCCCAGGGCGATTGCAAGCCCCACGCGAGGCGCGAGCCCCACACGAGGCGGGAGCCCATTGGCGGTCAAGTGCCCGATCCCTCCGCGGTCTGCGGTGGTGTTTGTATCCGCTCGACCAGCAGCAGGTGTAACTGCCGGGCGTCGGCACGTAACACCTCAAACTGCAGGCCCTGCAGGGCGATGCGTTCGCCCCGATGTGGAACCCGGCCGAACTGGTCGGTGATCAGACCGCCGATGGTGTCGAACCCGTCGGCGGGCAGATTGGTCTGCAGCCGCTCATTGATCAGGGCGATGTCAGCCATGGCCCGCACACGGTAGCGAGGCCCATGCTCGCCGGCTTCGACCGGCATGATGTGATCACTTTCTTCATCAAAGTCGAACTCGTCTTCGATATCGCCCACAATCTGCTCGAGCACATCCTCGATTGAGATGAGGCCTGCGGTTCCGCCGTACTCGTCGACGACGATGGCCATATGATGGCGGTCGGCGCGGAAATCGCGTAGCAGTACATTCAGTCGCTTGGACTCTGGCACGAATACAGCTGGTCGCAACAGACTTCGCACATCCACCTGTGGGTCGGTACTCAGGCGCAGCAGTTCCTTGGCATGCAGAATGCCGATCACTCGATCCCGATCACCGTCGATCACCGGGAAACGGGAGTGCCCTGACTGAACCACCCTGGGCATGAACTGGCCTGGTGATTCGTGGATATCGACCACGTCCATCTGCGCGCGCGGGACCATGATGTCGCGCACCGACAGTTCAGCCACCTGAAGCACACCCTCGATCATCGACAGAGCGTCGGCATCGAGCAGATTGCGCTCGTGAGCCTGTCTCAGCAGACCCAAAAGCTGTTCGCGGTCTTCCGGGGCCCTGAGCAGCAACGTGGACAGGCGTTCGAGCAGCGATCGCTTGCTATCGCCTGTTGCGTTTTCAGACATGAGTTAAAGCTTTTGTCACGATTGACCGAGCATAACCGATGCACATCGGCGCGCTCAAGGCGCGGATCGCCTGTCCGGTTACTGATAAGGATCAGGAATTCGAAAGCGGGCCAGCAGGCGGGCCTCAAGCGACTCCATGGCGCGTGCGTCGGAATCCGTCTCATGATCCCAGCCCTGCGCGTGCAGCGCGCCGTGCATGATCAGATGCGCCAGGCGCCACGCGAACGGAATGCCTGCGCTGCGAGCCTGTCTGCGCACCACGGGCAGGCACACCACAATGTCCGCCTGCAGGCGCCCCTGATCATCGGGATAACTGAAAGTAAGCACATCAGGCACGTAGTCGCGTCCGCGAAAACCGCTATTGAGCGCGCGGGCTTCGGCACTCGCCACAAAGCGCAGCGTGAGGGTGGCTGGCCTTTGCAGTGCCGCCTGAATCCAGCGGCGCAGCTGCGGCCGTGATGCAGGCGCTTCAGTGATGCCGCGACCAAGCTGAACAGCCAGCCAGACTGAGGCTGACCGTACCGAGCCCGATCGCACTGAGGTCGATCGCACTGAGGTCCCTGGGCTAATCGCGCCGCGAGTCGGCATTGGCCGCACGCTCATAGGCCTCCACGATTCGCGCAACCAGCGGATGACGCACGACGTCAGCACTGCTGAACTCGGTAAACGCGATGCCGCGTACGCTGGCAAGGACGCGGCGCGCTTCGATGAGGCCCGAGGCCTGCCCGCGCGGCAGATCGATCTGAGTGGCGTCGCCGGTGACAACCGCTCTGGAGCCGAACCCGATTCGAGTCAGAAACATCTTCATCTGCTCGGGTGTGGTGTTCTGCGCTTCGTCCAGAATGATAAACGCATGATTGAGCGTTCGCCCCCTCATGTAGGCAAGCGGCGCGATCTCGATAGCCTGTTTTTCGAACATTCGGGCAGTACGTTCAAACCCCAATAGATCGTAAAGCGCGTCATAAAGCGGACGCAGGTACGGATCAACTTTCTGGGCCAGATCGCCCGGTAGAAAACCTAGACGCTCGCCCGCTTCCACAGCGGGGCGCGTGAGCACGATGCGCTTGACGGCATCCCGCTCAAGCGCGTCGACCGCGCAGGCAACAGCCAGATAGGTTTTGCCGGTACCCGCGGGCCCGATGCCAAAGCTGATGTCGTGGTTGAGGATGTTGCGCAGATACTCACGTTGGCGTGGCGTGCGCCCCTGCAGGTCTGCGCGACGCGTGCGAAGAATGGGCGCCTCATCGGACGATGGATCAATGCCGGGTGCCGCGGGCGCGCGTTGCGCACCGGTTGAGTCGGTGGCGCGCAGCTCAACCAGACCGAGCTGGATGTCGTCGACGCTGAGCGGCCGGTCGGCCAATCCGTGGAAGCGCGCAAGGGCGGCGGCAGCCTCTTGAGCCGCCCGAGCCTCGCCTTCGATCGTGAATCGCTCGGCGCGGCGGGTAATTCGAACATCAAGTGCCGCGCCGATCTGGGCAAGGTTGGCATCCAACGGGCCGCAGAGATTGGCCAGGCGGTGGTTGTCGGTCAGGTCGGGCGCGTACTGCAGAGCGCGACTCGGCGATGCGCGACTCACTCAATAACCTCGCCGCGCAGCGAGTGCGGCAGCGCTGATGTGATGCGCAGGCTGGCGAACTGCCCGATGAGATCTCGTGACCCGGCGAAATTGACGATGCGATTGTTTGAGGTTCGCCCGGACAGCTCTTGCACGTTCTTGCGTGCAGAACCTTCGACCAGAACAGCCTGCACCGACCCGACCATGGACTGGCTGATGGCCTGCGCCTGTCGCTCAATGGCGGCCTGCAGTCGCTGCAGCCGGGCAAGCTTGACTTCGGCCGGTGTTTCGTCTGCGAGGTCTGCGGCGGGTGTGCCCGGGCGCGCGCTGTAGATAAAGGAGAACGACGCGTCGAATCCGAGCTCGGTGACCAGTTGCATGGTCTGCTCAAAATCGCTGTCGGTCTCACCTGGAAATCCAACGATGAAGTCAGATGACAGACAAACGTCCGGGCGCGCCGCACGCAGTCGTCGAATGATGGACTTGTACTCAAGCGTGGTGTAGCCGCGCTTCATGGCGGCCAGAATGCGATCAGAGCCCGACTGCACCGGCAGATGGACATGGGTCGCCAGTGCCGGAATGCGGGCATGGGCGTCGATCAGGCGCTGGGTGAATTCCTTGGGGTGGGATGTCGTGTAGCGAACACGTTCTATCCCTGGAATCTCGGTGACGTACTCCAGAAGCATGGCGAAATCGGCGCTCTGAGCGGAGTCACCCGGCACGGCCGAGCGGTAGGCGTTGACATTCTGGCCAAGCAGAGTGACTTCACGTACGCCCTGATCGGCCAGACCGGCAACCTCGGTCAGGACGTCGTCGAAGGGGCGCGATACCTCTTCCCCGCGCGTGTAGGGCACGACGCAGAAGCTGCAGTACTTGCTGCAGCCTTCCATGATGGACACAAAAGCGCTTGCCCCTTCGCTGCGCGGCGCCGGCAGATGGTCAAATTTCTCGATCTCGGGAAAACTGATGTCGACCTGCGGGCGGCCCAAGCGGCGTCGGGCCTCCAGCAGTTGCGGCAGGCGATGAAGGGTCTGCGGACCAAACACGACGTCAACATAAGGTGCGCGGGCCACGATGGCTGCCCCTTCCTGGCTGGCCACACAGCCGCCAACGCCGATCATCAGATCGGGCCGCTCACGCTTGAGCGCGCGCACACGTCCGAGATCTGAAAAGACTTTCTCCTGTGCCTTTTCACGGACCGAGCAGGTGTTGAACAAGACGATGTCGGCGTCTTCAAGGCGGTCAGTGCGCTCGGTGGCCTGGGCCTGCGCAAGCACATCGGCCATTTTGTCCGAGTCATACTCGTTCATCTGACAGCCGAAGGTTTTGATGTAGAGCTTTTTTGCCATGAGCCAGATTCTAGGCTGATTCGGCAAGCGCCCGCAGCGAGTCCGGGAATCAGGCGCCGCGCCTGCGAAGTGGCGCCGACGCACGCCACAGATCGTGCTCGAATTCGGCGATCAGATCGATGGGTTCACCGAATTGGGGCGCGCGCACCATGGTTTCGTACAGTCGAAGCTCGTGTATCTGGTTTTTCACCAGCACCACGCGAATCTGCACGAACAGATTGCGTACCGGCCAGCCCATGTAAAGCGCCAGCGCCGGAGACCAGCCATCGGCACTGATACGCCACTCAGCCTGCACATCCTGCACGATGAGGGGGTCGCTGACGAAACCCCACAACTCGCGCAGGGCAGACGCGTCGTCGCGGCGCCCCAACCAAAGCGAGTCCTTCCAGATCTCAAAATTGTAGTGGGGCAGGATGCGCTGCTCGACATGCTGCCAGACGCGATATTGGAGACTCTGTTCGTGCTTCATGGATTCCCGCATAAGTTTTGCACCACTGACCACAAGGGCGTGATTGCATGCAACTTCGCGCGACACTGGCCGCTAGGGCTGTATTGCGCTCCGCGTAATTCGAAGCAGCGATGCGGGAGTGAATATTTAATTAAACAAGTACTTCAGTCGAGTCGCTTAACTTCATGAATTCAAACATGAATTTAGTATTTTGATGCCTTGAATACTCAACCGAACCCAAAAACGCCGGAAAGGGCGTTGATTTCAACGATTTCCGGCGTTTGTATTAAATCAAGCACTATGCAGGAGTTACACATGGGCAACGCCAGCCGGGTCAGTTGTTGGTCCGCTTGGTATACGTCCTGACCCGATACCCCGTGGATTGCGACTCAAGGTCAAACAGCTGGGTCGCCGTGGCGTAGGCGATCTCTTCTTGCGCACCCGCAGCGACGATCTGCTCGGCAAAGCAAACCTCGCCGCTCGCGCTGGCGGGGCGGGGGTAGATGCACCAGGTACCCGTCCCGCCGCCAAACCGCGAGTAGGACGCCGTGATGCCATCGCCCTTGGGTAACACCGCTGTCTTACCTGCGCTCCAAGAGGTCTGTACCACATCGGCAACCACCGACGTGGCGGGGTCACCGGTCTTGAGCGCGACTGAAATTTCTCGGGTACCGGAGGCGGATACGGTCGTGGTGACACCCGTGCTGATGATGGCAAGCTCGGCGCCGGTGCAGTCATTGTTTGCATACACGCTCGTGCGTGCCTGCAGCAGCACCGCCCCGGCGCTGCCGGCGGAGACCTCGAGCCAGTCGCGTTCTCCTTCGCCCCGGCAGCTGGCCTGCCAGCTTCCAAGGTACTTGATGAGCGCCGCATTGACCGCCGGATCGACCGTGCCTGAGTCCCCGCCGCCGCCGCCACAGGCGGTTAGGGTGCTGGCAACAAGGCAGGCCAGGGCTATACGCCCCTGGGTCAGTATTCGGCGAACCATGCTCATGAGCGCTCCCTCTGTCTGAATAAATTCTGCACTTAGTCTAAAGTAGGTCGATCAGTCTGATCCATAGGAGCACGGTGATGTGGCAGCCCAGCGAGCGTTATCCCGATCCCAGCATTGAGGTGTTGGATTCCAGTTTTATGAAATATCGCCTGTTCAGTGCGGCGGTTGAACGTTTAGCGGTTGGCTGCCGATGGTCCGAGGGGCCCGTCTGGGTGGGCGATGGACGCTACCTGCTGTGGAGCGATATTCCCAATAACCGAATGCTCAAGTGGGAAGAGGAAACAGGCGCCGTCTCGGTGTACCGAGGGCCCTCGGGATATGCGAATGGCAATACACGTGATCGACAGGGTCGACTTATCACCTGTGAGCACGGTGGCCGTCGGGTTGTACGTACGGAGTACGACGGGTCGCTGACCGTGATCGCGGATCACTTCGAGGGCAAGCGGCTCAATTCACCCAACGATGTGGTGGTCAAGTCCGATGGCTCGATCTGGTTTACCGATCCGCAGTTCGGCATTCTGGGTCACTATGAGGGTTCGCCCGCAACGCCCGAGCGACCCATGAACGTTTACCGCGTTGACCCGGCTAGCGGCCAGATCCGGGCTGTGCTCACGGACCTGCGGGCGCCCAATGGACTGGCGTTTTCGCCGGATGAATCCGTGCTGTATGTGGTCGAGTCCCGTGCCACGCCTAACCGGCTCATACTGGCCTACGACGTGGTCGATGGCGGACGGGCGCTGACCAACCATCGAGTGTTCATTGACGCGGGTCCGGGTACCCCTGACGGGTTTCGGGTCGACGTTGATGGCAATCTGTGGTGCGGCTGGGGTATGGGCAGTGACGAATTGGACGGAGTCCATGTCTTTTCGCCGGCCGGTAAGCTCATTGGCCGAATCCGTCTGCCTGAGCGCTGCGCCAACGTGTGTTTCGGCGGCGCCAAGCGCAACCGCCTGTTTATGGCAGCCAGCAAGTCCCTCTACGCGCTCTATGTGAACACCCAGGGCGTTGCCGGAGGCTGACGCAGCGGGTGGCTGAGCGGCCGACCGGTGCGTGCCTGCGTGCCGTCGGCGGCGACGCTCGGTGCCTGCCGCTTAGGGCCTTCCGATCAGAGCCTTCCGATCAGGGCCTTCCGATCAGGGCCTTCCGATCAGAAAGCCACCGCCGCTCAGATCCAGGTGAGCGCCGCTGACAAACGACGCTTCTTTGGACATTAGCCATACCACCGCGTGGGCGATTTCCTCAGGTTTACCAAATCGCCCCATGGGAATGCTGGCCTCCACCCCGGCTCTTGCAGCTCCGGCCCGGATTGGTTCGATCATGTCGGTGTCAGTGACTCCGGGGCGTACCGCGTTGACCCGTATGCCCTGCGCGGCGACTTCTTTGGCCAGACCGGTGGTGAACACATCGACCGCGCCCTTGCTGGCCGCATAGGTTGAAGAGCCCGCACGGCCACCGATAGTGGCGGCCATGGATGAGATGTTGACGATACAGCCCCCCTGGCCGCCCAGCGCAGTCGACATGCGGCGCACGGCCTCTCGGCAGCACAGCATCAGCCCGGTGACATTGACGGCAAACATGTCGGCGAGCTGCAAGGCATCGAGTGCCTCGACGCGATTGTGATGCGCAATACCCGCCGAGTTCACCAGAGCATCAAGTCGGCCGTAGTGCTGATCAGCTCGAATGAATAGGGCTTCAATGTCGGCGGGGTTGCCGACGTCAGCCTGAACCGCCAGGCCGCGACGGCCCAGTGCCTCGACGCGTTCGACAGTGTCCTGTGCGGCATCAGCGCGTTCACGATAGGTGATGAGTACATCCCATCCGCGGGCCGCCGCTGCGAGCGCGCTTGCGCGCCCTATGCCTCGGGCGCCACCGGTGATCACACATAAAGGCGTAGTCGATGAGTTGGACATGATTGCGACCTCGGCTCAGCGCCAGTTGAGGCTGAAGTCCCGCGTGTTGTAATTGCTGTCGATAAGCCACTCGCGCAGACTGGCGAGAAGCTGCGCCTTGGGTTCAGCGGCAGCCGGATCGTTCCATAGGTCGTTGACTTCACCGGGATCATTGTCGAGGTCAAACAACTGACCGTACGACTCGCCCTTGTAATGAACCAGCTTCCAGCTGCGGCTGCGAATCATGGTAATGAACTCCGCGCCGGTGAGGTTGGTGTCGCCAGCCTGCTCGCAGAATACATGCTCGCGTGGAGTCCATTGACCCCCGGTGAGCGCTGGCAGCAGCGAGCGCGCTTCAAAGTTGGACGGCACTTCGCAGCCAGCCAACTCAAGCACGGTGGGACCGACATCAAACAGCTGGCACAGATCGTCAATGCGCCGCGCGGCACCGAAACGCTTGGGCGACCACATGATCAGGGGCGAGCGCGTGACGCAGTCGTACATAGCCCACTTCTGGATCAGACCGTGTTCTCCCATGCAGTCGCCATGGTCTGAGGCGAAGATGACGACCGCGTTGTCCAGGTAGCCCTTGATGCGCAATGCATCGAGAATTTCACCGATGCGCTCATCGATCATCGTCATGTTGGCACCGTAGTGCGCCCAAATGCGGTGCAATTGTTCGGGCGTCGGGTTGAGGCTCCAGGCGACCGAGTCGTGATCGACTTCGACATCATGGCGACGCTTTTCCTGCAGGGCGGGCGGCAACGCATCAAGCTCGCGCTGCGTGGGCTGTGGAATGGGGATGTCTTTGCGGCCCAGGTAACGTGAGGCGTAGCGCTCAGTGGGGTCGTACGGCGGATGAGGGCCGGGAAATCCGATTTGCAGAAACAGGGGCTCGGTCTGAGGGTAGGACTCTATCCACCACTTGGCCATGTTGCCGACGAAGATGTCCGAATGCAGATGCTCGGGTAATTCCCAGAAGAATGCGCCGAGGCGCTCGCGGTAGTCGGGCCGCTTACGGTACTGCACGCGCTGCTGTTTTTTAAGGCCATGCGCAGCCAGGGCTTTGTCCCACTCGTCAAAGTACCAGCGTCCCTCCATGTAGCGATCTTTGTTCTCAACCACATAGCGTTCGTGAAAGCCGGCGGGCGCGTTGTAGGGGATGGTGTGCATCTTTCCGACGTTGACGCAGCGATAGCCGCTGGCCGCCAGTTGTTCAACCCAGGTGCGCTGCCAGGGTTGCCCGTTACGCAGGACGCCGGTGGTATGCGGGTAATAACCTTTGAAAAGACTGGCCCTGCACGGAATGCAGCTTGCGCCCGTGATGTGGCAGTTGGTGAACGTGACGCCCTCGTTGACCAGTCGATCCAGGTTAGGCGTGCTGACCCACGATGCGCCCAGCGCCGCGATCGTGTCAAAGCGCTGCTGGTCAGTCATGATCATGATGATGTTTGGACGATCCAAAGCGGGGTCTCCTGGGTAAGTGTCTTGGAAATGAACGGGGGATGGTGCTCAGACGGGTCGCCTTCGCGACGTGCTCTCCCGGCCGATGATCTGAGCGTCAAGCAGCACACGCTCGGGCCGGGCGCCGTCGATTCGGGCCAGAATCTGTTGCGCTGCGGCTTCGCCGATGCTGCGTCGTGGCGGCCTGACCGAGGTGAGCGTTGGGGTGAGCGCTTCGTTGGCTGGGGCATCACCAAAGCCGATAACAGCCACATCCCACGGGGCCTGCTGGCCTTGATCGCGCAGAGCCTGCAGCACGCCCATGGCGACGATGTCGCTGTTGCAGATGATGCCGTCTGTGTGGGGCGCGCGTTTGAGCAGACGACTGGCCAGATTCCGTCCAAGTTGCGGTGAGCCAGACTCGGGTGCGATTTCGTGCACCATGGTGCGAAGCCGTCGTCGGCGGATTTCATCGAGCGCGCCCTCAAAGCGCTTGCGCGCGCGCGCGTCGTATTCGCGCACGGCTCCCACGAAACCCATGCGACGGCATCCCTGCGCAACCAGATGGCTGACCTGTTCGCGGCCAATCAGACGGTGGTCCATACCCACGCCACCATCAAGCAGGGTGTCGCCGCAATCCCAGAGCTCAACCACCGGAGTTTTGGAGTCGCGCAGCAGTGGCTTGAGCTGCGCATGATGGTCAGTGCCAACGATGGCCAGCGCCGCAGGTCTCCAACTGAGCATGGAGCGTACCAGGCGGAGTTCTTCTTCAGGCTGATAGCGGCTGTTAGCGATCATGACTTCAAGCCCGGCTGCTGACAGCCCCGTCTGCAATGTCTCAATGATCTCGGCGAACTCGGAATTGTAGAGCGAGGTGACGATGACCCCGACCATGTTCGACCGTGTGGCGGCCAGCCCGCCGGCGAGTCGATTCGGCACGTAATTGACTTCACGAATGACGTGCTCGATGTGACGACGCAGCTCGGGGCGCACCGTGTGCGGCGCACGGATGCTGCGCGAGACCGTGTTGAGCGACACGCCAGCCCTGGCGGCTACATCCAGAAGCGTTGGCGGTCTCTGGGCCTTCGCGGATGAAATACGACCTGGCGGACTTCTAGAAGCCACGGAATGGCACACCAAAGTGAGCGTTGCGTTAACGCGTACACTAGCCTACACTGAGCTCGATCGCAATGGCTTGAAGATCAGGGCCGAACGCCCGCAAGCGACACCAGCGGGCGGTTCGGTCAAACCATAAAAGACCCAGGGGAGACACAGATGAAGACCCATACAGCGCACCGGTCCATCGATTCAGCCGGGCCGCAGGTTTCGAATGAATCCGCCGCTTCAGATTCCGCTGCCGATGCGGTTCGCGCACACCGGCGCCGGCTGCTTCAGGCGACGGCGGCCAGTGCCGCGGCCGCCATCGGTTTCAAGTCCGCGCCCGTTCTGGGCCAGGCCAAACCCTTCGCCGGCGCTACCCTGAACGGGGCCTGCTTTCAGCATGTGTTTCAAACTTACATCAAAGACCTCATCCCCGAATTCGAAGCGCTTAGCGGTGCCAAGGTCAATCTCGATCTGCAGGGCTTTCCCGTCTACAACCAACGGATGGACCTTGAGCTGTCCACCAAGGGCCAAGCCTACGATTTCTGCAACATCACCTTCATCTACTCGGGCCGCTGGATTGGCGCTGGCTGGATGACGCCGCTCGATGAGTTTTTCAAAGATCGTAACAAGACCGCGCCTGATTGGGATGCCGCTGATTTCGTTGGGGGCGCCCAGGCTTCGCTGGTCGACAACAAGGGTCTGACCTACGGGTTCGCCTGGGAGGCAGGCGCCATGATCATGGGTGCCTCGCGTGGCGACCTGCTCGATAAGGCGGGTGTCAAGATGCCCACCACCTTTGATGAGCTCATCAAGGTCTGCGAGGTGCTTAAAAAGACTGATGGGTCAGTCGCCCCCTTCGTCGCAGACCGACTCCATCACTGGAATTGGGGACCCTATCTAATGGGTTTTGGTGGCAAGGTGTTTCGCGGTGCGCCGCAAGATCTCATGCCGCTGCTCGACACGCCTGAGGCCGCCGAGGCTGCCCAGTGGTACGCCAATCTATTGGCCGGCTATGGTCCGGCGGGCGTACTGTCCTACACCGACGATCAGGCCATGCGCTCGCAGATTGCCGGGCGCGCCAACCTGCGCACACAGTCCATCAGCTGGCAGACGCCGCTGGTCAAGCATGCTGAAAGCACCGTCAAGAGCACGGCCCGCTATGCGCTGATGCCGTCCGGTCCAAAGGGTAATTTCCCAGGCTGCAACAGTCACGGCTATGGCATTCCGCTGGGTGCGCGCAACAAAGACGCAGCATGGGCCTTCATCCAGTGGGCCATGAGCAAACAAACATTGCGTAAAGTCGCCTTGGGCAAGGGCTACTCGGCCATCTGTCGCCGTTCCATCATTAACGACGCGGCCTATCGCGAATCGATGACACTCAATGGACAAGATGTGGCCGCACTTTACTTGCAGGTGCTCGAGCAGGCCGGGCGCTCTGACTACATGAAGTACCGAACCGTGCCCGTATTCCCGCAGGTGGGTGACAAGATCAACAAGGCGATTGAAAAAATCGCCACCCGCCAGATGGGGGCCAAAGAGGCGATGAAAGAGGCGCAGGAGGCGTCAATCGCCGATCTGCGCAAGGCAGGCGTGCAGGTTTGAGTGGCCGAAGTCGCTTCCTTTGACGATCACCGCCGCCGGTTTTACTGGCGGCTGGTGTGGCCCTCGCTGATTGTGCTGGGGCTGGTCACGCTGGCCCCGACGGTTTATCTGGTCATCACCAGTTTTACGCCGCTCAATCTGACGCGCCCCGGGACGGGGCTCGACTTCAGTCAGCCCCTGCAGAACTATATGTTGATGCTGGAGGATAAGCGCCTGCACCAATCCTTATGGGTGCAGGCCAAGCTGTCATTCTGGACGGTTACTTTGCAGGTGGCGCTGGGCTTCGTATTTGCCATGTTGCTCAATCTTCGGGCCAACGTTCTGGTCGCGCTGCGTACCGTATTTCTGATTCCGATGGTGCTGCCGCCCATTGTCGTGGCCATTATCTGGAAGGTCTTATACACGCCAGATATCTCGCCGTTCTGGTGGGCGTTTAACGCGCTGGGCTGGCAGGTTGCCGCGCCCATCACCGATGCGAACTGGGCATTGGCCGCCATCATTCTGGCCGACACCTGGGAGTGGTTTCCTTTCACGATGTTGATGATTCTGGCGGCCTTGCAGATGATGCCCGACGAATACCTCGAGGCAGCGCGAATCGATGGCGCCAATGTGTTTCAGATCACCTGGCATGTGGTGCTGCCCTATCTCAAGGGCGTTCTGTTGGTGGCCTGTCTTTTTCGACTAATAGACAGCATCAAGGCTTTTCCACTCATTTACATCCTCACTGAGGGTGGGCCCGGCAGCGTCACCGAGGTCACCAACTACTACAGCTTCATT
>JBIKMC010000007.1:0-29895 GCA_044359405.1 Burkholderiaceae bacterium | reverse complement strand
ATCGCGGCTGACCCGATGCATGATGTGATGCGGTCGCAGCTGGGATGGGTGGGCAAGTCCGGCCGATTGCAGCAGCTCGCGCAAGGCCTCAAGCGTATTGCGATGAAACTGAAACACACGCTGCGCCTTGTCGGGCACCACCAGCGCCCGGCTGCGCAGCCGGTCCTGTGTGGCAACCCCGGTAGGGCAACGGTCAGTGTGACAGCTCATCGATTGAATGCAGCCCAGTGCGAACATGAAACCACGGGCAGCGTTGCACCAGTCAGCGCCGATGGCCAAGGTCCGCGCAACGTCAAATGCCGTAACGATCTTGCCCGCTGCGCCCAGGCGAATGCGTTCCCGAAGACCTGCCGCCACCAGCGTGTTATGTACAAACAGCAGCCCGTCGTGCATGGGCATGCCGGCTCTGTCCATGAATTCGACCGGCGCAGCTCCCGTGCCGCCTTCCTTGCCGTCGACGACGATGAAGTCGGGCGCAAGACCTGTCTCGAGCATGGCCTTGACGATGGCAAAAAACTCCCAGGGGTGTCCGATGGCCAATTTGAAGCCGGCTGGTTTGCCACCCGACAGTTCGCGCATTCGGGCGATAAAGGCCAGCATCTCGATGGGTGTGGAAAACGCGGAATGGGTGGCCGGTGACTCCACCGTTTTCCAGGGCTCCACTCCACGCGCCTCGGCAATCTCAAGTGTCACCTTGGGCGCCGGCAAGACACCGCCGTGCCCCGGTTTGGCGCCCTGCGACAGCTTGAGCTCGACCATTTTCACCTGGGCGGCGTTTGCATTGTCGGCAAAGCGCTGCGCGGAAAAACTGCCGTCGGGATTACGCGCCCCGAAATAACCCGAACCCAGCTCCCAGATGAGATCGCCCCCGGGCTCGCGGTGGTAGCGCGAGATAGAGCCCTCACCGGTGTCATGCGCAAAACCGCCCAGGCGCGCGCCCTGGTTGAGCGCAAGAATGGCATTGGCCGATAAAGACCCGAAGCTCATGGCCGAGATGTTGAAGACCGATGCACTGTAAGGTGCTGCGCACTGTGCGCCCACCTGTACGCGAAAGTCATGCGAGGCGATCTGGGTGGGGCTGACCGAGTGATTGATCCACTCAAATCCATCGGCATACACATCATTGCGACTGCCGAACGGGCGCTTGTCCAACACGCCCTTGGCACGCTGATACACGATGGCGCGCTGCTCGCGCGAAAAAGGTACGCGCTCGGTATCCGACTCGATGAAGTACTGCCGGATCTCGGGTCGAATCGACTCGAGCAGAAAGCGGAAGTGCCCGATGATGGGGTAATTGCGCAAGATTGCATGGCGCTGCTGCGTAAAATCATGAATGCCAAGACCCGCGAGCAGCGCGAACGCCATTGGCCAAGCCCAGTTCAACCATCCCACGGCGGCGGCGACCGCGGCAGCCGCCACCAGCACACCGGCCAGACCAAGAGCCCAGAAACGCTGCAGATTTGCCATGCCTGTTCTCCGACTGACGCGTCAGTAATAACACCTCTGGCTGCAACGATATTACTTGAGCGTGACAATGTATCATCGCCGACACCTAAGCCGCTGCAACACCCCGCCCCGCTCCGATGCCTGACACTCTACCCTTCCGTTTCGTTCGGCGCACTATCCTGGCGATATGGCTGACGCTCGCTCTGGTTGGCCTGTTCCTGCCCCTCATCACTCAAGCCAGACCGGGCCATGCCCACGTGCATGGAGAGGCAAGCCTTGAGGTCATGCTCGAGGGCGATAGTCTGGTGCTCGAACTGCTGGCGCCGATGGAAGCCGTGGTAGGTTTCGAGCGAGCGCCCAGAAACGACGCTGAACGAACACAGATCAGACAGGTCGTCGAGCGCCTGAGCCAGAACGCTCTGCTTCGGCCTGATCGCACCGGGCAGTGCGACATGCTCGGCCAAAAAATCACCCTTCCGCCGGCCATGGCCGAGACTTCGTCTGAGCACGCGAATGACGCGCACGTCGATCTGCATGCGCGCTTTGAGTTTCGGTGCCGGCAGGCCGCCGCTCTCACGCAGCTTGAGGTCGGTCTATTCGATGCCTTTAGCCGGTTGCGCCGAATTCAGGCGCGCGTGATCGACCTGCGCGGGCAAAGCGCTCAGATCCTCACGCGGGCCAACCGCATCATCCGGCTCAACGCCAGGCCCTGATGCGCACCCGGCGCCGCCCATCAAGGCCGTGACTGAACGACAGGCTCCAGCCGCTGCAACCCAGGATACGGGTGCGGCACCCGTGCTCACCACTCAGGCGCTGCGCTTTGCATTCAGTACCCATCACGGCACCGAACTCGGCTTTGAGCCCCTTACGCTCCATCGTGGCGAGCGTCTGCTGATTTACGGCCCCAGCGGCAGCGGCAAAAGCACGCTGCTGTCCCTGCTGGCGGGTGTTCGCATGCCACAGGTCGGGCAGGTGAGCCTGCTGGGCAGGCCCTGGGCGGACATGAGCAGCGCTCAGCGTGACCAGTGGCGAGCCGACCATGTCGGCTTCATTTTTCAGCAGTTCAATCTGCTCGACTGGCTGAGCGCGCTGGACAACGTTTTGCTGCCCACGCGATTTTCGGTCCTGCGGGCTGCGCGTGCCGGGGCACAGGGCTCTGGACTGCAGGCCGAAGCCGCCCGGTTGCTGCAGATGCTGGATATTCCGTCCAGCCTGTGGAGGCAGAGCGCCGGCCAGCTGTCGGTCGGTCAGCAGCAGCGCGTGGCTGCTGCTCGGGCCCTCATCGGCGCACCCGAACTGATACTGGCTGACGAGCCCACCTCAGCGCTCGATGATGATCTGCGCGATCGATTCATGTCAGCCCTCAACAGCTGCTGCGCTCGAGCGGGCAGCAGCCTGATTCTGGTGAGCCACGATCGGGCGCTCGCGGCGCATTTTGAGCGCAGGCTCGAGCTACCCCGGCTGGCATCGGCACAAGCGACATGAGCACCCGATTCGCACCACTTCTGCGGCTTGCCCTGGCCAGCGCCTGGAGTCGCCGCTTCACCCTGATGCTGGTCATCCTGAGCATCGCCCTGAGCACCTTGCTTCTGGTCAGCGCCGAACGCATCCGGCACGACCTGAGGGTCAGTTTCGAACGCGCGGCCACTGGAGCCGATCTCCTGGTGGGTGCCCGCGCAGGAGCTTTACCCCTGCTGCTGCACGCGATATTCCGGCTTGGCCAGCCCACGCCGGCAATCCGAACCTCCAGCCTTGAGGCAATACAAGGGCTGCCCGCTGTCGACTGGATTGTCCCGCTATCGCTGGGTGACTCGCATCGTGGCTATCCGGTCGTCGCTACCAACACCGACTACTTTGTCCGTCTGCGCGTTGACGAGCAGCCGGGCCTGAAGTTCCGATCGGGTCGCGCATTCGAAGACGTGTTTGAAGCGGTTCTTGGGGCCGAGCTGGCCGACAGGCTTGGCTACGCGCTCGGCCAGCAAGTCGTGCTGGCCCACGGCGATGGCCGCATACCCGGCGCTGACCATGGCGATAAGCCGTTTGCCGTGGTCGGAATTCTGGCGCGCACCGGTACCCCGGTGGATCGGGCTGTGCATATAAGCCTGGCGGCCATGCAGGCCATCCATAGCGACTGGGCAGCGGGCGTCCGTCTGCCCTCATCGCGCCAGAGACCGGTCCTACCCGATCAGGCGCAGACAAGCCCGCTGCTGCCGCAGACCGTGACCGCAGCGCTCGTCGGTCTTAAGCAGCGCACGGCCGTTTTCTCTGTACAGCGGCGCATTCAGGAAAGTTCGGCAGAGCCCCTCAGCGCAGTCCTTCCCGGTGTGGCGCTCAGCGAGCTGTGGCAGCTGGTAGAGACCGCTGAAAAGGCCCTGCGGGCACTGTCGCTGCTGATGGGTATCGTGAGCCTAAGCGCCCTGGTGGCCGTCGTCCTCACCGGTCTGGATGCCCGCCGTCGCGAGCTCGCGATTTTGCGATCCGTGGGTGCACGTCCGCGCGCCATCCTGGGTCTGCTGCTGCTCGAGGGTTTCCTGATCACCGCCGTCGGAATCGCACTTGGCCTGGCGCTCAGCGCGGTCACCATCGCCTTGGCGGGGACATGGCTGCAAAGCCAGTACGGTCTGCACCTGCAGGCCTGGTGGCCCAACTCAGAAGGTTGGATGATGGCAGGGGGCGTTCTGCTGGCCGGCGTAATGGCCAGCCTGCTGCCCGCCTGGCGCGCCTATCGAATGTCGCTGGCGGATGGGCTTGCGCCGCGCTGAGTTCTGCCTCACGCTTTCGCGCAGTGCCATGCCCACCTGCAGTGCCCGTCGTCCAACTGTCACGCCTGCCCCATGAACTTCGTCATCCAAAACCTACCCCCAGCCCCGTCGCCTGCCCGCACGACCCGTCGCTCAGTGCTCGTGAGTGCATTCGGCCTGGCCCTTGCCGTTGGCCTGAACCCGATGAAGCCAGCTGTCGCCCAGGCCGGCAACAGCGCCGGCAAACGCCGGCCTGCCGGCGGCTGGGAAGAGATCCCCTGGGATGACCTCATGCCGCCCGATTGGGATCCCCTCAAGGACCTCGGCGTGACCGACCTGGGCAGCATCAGTGATGGGGATCCGCGCGCTGAGGCTTTGATGCAGAAGCTTCGCGACGTTCTCGACAAGGCGCCCACACGCCCCGAGCTTGACGGGCGCAAAGTGCGCCTGCCCGGTTATGTCGTACCGCTGGATGGAATGCTGGGCGGAAACCTCAAAGAGTTTTTACTGGTACCGTACTTTGGTGCTTGCATCCATAGCCCACCGCCGCCGGCCAACCAGATCATCCTGGTTCGCTCAGGCCGCGGCCGCAGTTTGGAAACCATGGATGCCGTATGGGTGAACGGTACGCTGCGCGTGGCGCGCAGCGATTCGCGTATGGGCATCAGCGGCTACGCGCTCGACGCGGTTTCGGTAGAGCCCTACACCGCACCACCGCCTCAGTGATTGTCGCGCGGCAGGCCCCGAGTCACCGCGATGCGCTGATAGCTCACCGCGAAATCAAGACAGGCACCATCGGACAGCTGGGTGATGTGCCGCCGCTGAAGGTCCTGCCAGGGCGTCTGGCTGGGCGGATAGTCGGGCTTCCAGTCAGCTTTGCGCCGCTGATAGGTCTGATCGTCAATCAGGATGTCAGCGGTGCGCCTGCGCAGATCAATGCGCACCCGGTCGCCCGTCTGCAACAACGCAAGGCCGCCACCCACCGCGGCCTCTGGCGATGCATTGAGGATGGACGGACTGCCCGAGGTGCCTGACTGTCGACCATCGCCCACGCAGGGCAGCAGGGTAATACCCTGTCGCACCAGCGCATCGGGCGGCAACATGTTGACCACTTCGGCAGCGCCTGGGTAGCCCACCGGGCCCGTGCCGCGAATGAACAGAATGCAGTCGGCGTCGATGGCCAGCGACGGATCATTGATGCGGTCGTGGTAGTCCTCGGGCCCCTCAAACACAATAGCGCGGCCCTCGAAGGCATCGGGATCAGCGGGGTTCTCCAGATAGCGCTTACGAAACTCGGGTGAAATCACCGAAGTTTTCATGACCGCTGAGTCAAACAGATTACCCGACAACACCGCAAAACCCGCCTGCTGCAGCATGGGCTCGCCGAAGCTACGAATGACACGACGATCCGAGGCGGGTTTATCCGCATAGATCTCGCCAATGGTCTTGCCGGATACGGTGAGCGCATCCGCATGCAGCTTGCCGGCCTTGAGCAATTCGTGCATGACAGCGGGCACGCCTCCCGCCCGATGGAATTCTTCGCCCAGATATTCGCCGGCCGGCATGCAGTTGACCAGCAGCGGAATGTCGTAGCCCACACGGTCCCAATCCTGGATTTCGAGTGGCACCCCCATGTGGCGGGCAACTGCCGTCATGTGCGGCGGGCAGTTGGTGGACGCACCCAACGCACTGGCGGCCACAATCGCGTTCTCAAAAGCCTTACGCGTCATGATGCGCGAGGGGCGCAGTTCCTCATGCACCATCTCGACGATGCGTCGTCCGGTGAAATAAGCCATCTGGGCCCGCTCTCGGTAGGGCGCTGGAATGGCAGCGCACCCGGGCATCGACAGGCCCACCGCCTCGGCCAGCGAGTTCATGGACAGCGCCGTACCCATGGTGTTGCAATGGCCCACCGAGGGGGCACCCGAAGCCACCATCTGCAGAAACTCATCGTAATTGATGCGTCCGGCCGCCAGCTCCTGCCGGGCATACCAGACCACCGTGCCCGATCCAGCCAGACCGCCACCGTAATACCCATTGAGCATCGGGCCACCCGAGAGCACGATGGCCGGAATGTCGACGGTCGCGGCGCCCATCATCATGGCCGGCGTGGTCTTGTCGCATCCGGTGGTGAGCACTACGCCATCCATGGGGTAGCCAAACAATACTTCCACCAGAGACAGGTAGGAAAGGTTGCGATCAAGCGCGGCCGTGGGGCGCTTGCCGGTCTCCTGGATGGGATGCACCGGAAATTCGATGGGTATGCCGCCAGCATCGCGGATACCGTCCCGCACACGCGACGCCAGATCCATGTGGTGTCGATTGCAGGGCGACAGGTCACTGCCCGTCTGGGCAATACCAATGATGGGTTTGCCACTGGTGCGCAGCTCTTCCAGCGTCAGACCGAAGTTCATGTAGCGCTCGAGGTAGAGCGCGGTCATTCCGGGGTTGTCAGGGTTATCAAACCAGGCCCGCGAACGCAGGCGAAAGGACTTGGAGCTGGAGTTGGCCATGATGGTTTCAGTCTCTGAAAATCAGTCGATGTGCGGAGCAGTTTACCAAGCACGCTCAATCGGTGGCGATACGGTCATCACGGCCAACGCCGGAATCCGGTACGCTTGAGCGGTTCAACACTACCGGACCCTGCTCTTGGAGTCTGTTTCCTTCTGGCTGCAGGCCGCAGCGCTACTGCTGCTGGTCATCCTATCGGCGCTGTTCTCGGCTTCGGAAACCAGCCTGATGTCCCTGAACCGCTACCGGTTGGGGCACCTGGTTCGCGAGGGTCGTCGCGGGGCGCGCCTGACCTCGACGCTGCTCACCAGGACCGATCGGCTGCTGGGCACTATTTTGTTGGGCAACAACGCGGTCAACACACTGCTCACGGGACTGGTCACCGCGCTGGCAATTCGCTACTTCGGCAACAACGACAGCGTCATTCTGGCTGCCACGACGATAGTCGCCATCGTCGTGATCGTCTTCTGCGAGATTCTGCCCAAGGTGATCGGCGCCGCCAATCCCGAGCGCCTGGCGCTTCCCCTGGCCTTTTTTCTGCGCCCGCTCATGAGCCTTTTTTCGCCGGTGCTCTGGTTGGTCAATCAGGTCACCGGTCGCATTCTGCGCGCGCTGGGCATCGATCCCTCGGCAAAGAGCGCCGATCGAATGTCGCTGGAAGAAATGCGCACCATCGTGCTGGAGTCGGGGCACTTCATACCGGCCAAGCACCGTTCCATCCTGCTCAATCTCTTCGACCTCGAACTCATTACGGTCGACGATGTGATGATTCCGCGCAGCCGCATCGAAGGACTGGACATCACTGCGGGCGTGCAGATAATTCGCGAGCGGCTGGCGAGCTGCTATCACAACAAGCTGCCGGTCTATGAAGGCGAGGTCAACCGAGTGATCGGCGTGCTGCATGTGCGCAGGGCGCTGTCGCTGCTGCAGCGCGACACCTTCGATACCGACAACATTCGCGAGTTGCTCAACGACCCCTACTTCATACCCAGCGGAACGCCAGTCTTTACGCAATTGCAGTTCTTCCAGGAAAACCGCCAGCGCGTGGGCCTGGTGGTGGATGAGTACGGCGAAGTGCTGGGACTGGTCACCCTTGAGAACATCATTGAGGAAGTGATCGGTGACTTCACCACCACCGTACCGGGTGGTACTGACGCCGGCCTGAAATGGGATGAGCAGGGCGAGGTGATCGTCGAAGGCGGCGTCTCGCTTCGCGAGCTCAATCGCCGACTCAATACCCACTTTGATCTGAGCGGCCCGCGCACCCTCAACGGCCTGGTTCTGGAGGCCTTGCAGGAACTGCCACAGGCGGCGACCAGCCTTCGCCTGGGCGGTGTCGTGGTGGAGATTGTGCATGTGGAGGATCGCCTGGTACGCAGCGCACGCCTGCGCCGCCCGGCGGACGCCTCGATCAGCCAGACAACCACCGAGGCCTGAGACCATCGTGCCGATCGACTGGCTCGCGACCCTCGACTCGATGCCGGCGGTCGGCTATGCCTTATCAGCAGTGCTGGGTCTGATCATCGGCAGCTTCCTCAATGTTGTCATCCATCGCCTGCCGCGTATGTTGTACGCGCAATGGGCGCTGGATGCGGCCGCCTGGCAGGAGGATGTCGCCACAGGCACGAGCGCCTCGACACAGGGGCGCCATGAGCCGCTGACGCCCGCAGCGCCATCCGCGTCATCACCTGCGTCGCCATCCGCCCCGCCGGCGCCGCCCGACCGCGAACTGACGCTCAGTCGCCCGGGTTCACACTGCCCGCACTGCGGGCACCGGCTAAGCCCAAGCGAACTCATCCCCCTGGTCAGCTGGCTTGTCCAGGGCGGTCGATGCCGCGCCTGTCGGACGCCGATCGGGATCACCTACCCACTGGTCGAGCTCATCAGTGCCCTGGCCTTTGTGGTCCTGACCTGGCGTTTCGGCCTGGGCGCTCAGGCTCTTGCCAGCATGGCGATGGTGTCGCTGCTGATTGCCCTGGCCGTCATTGATCACCAGACGCGGCTACTCCCCGATGCGCTGACTCAGCCGCTGATCTGGACTGGACTGCTAGTCAATGTACAGACGCTGATAGTGCCGCTGGAGGCTGCCGTCATCGGCGCAGCAGCCGGTTACCTCAGCCTGTGGCTGGTGCACCACGCCTTTCGCCGTCTCACCGGACGGGAAGGCATGGGCTATGGCGATTTCAAACTGCTGGCGGGTCTGGGCGCATGGCTGGGCTGGACGGCTCTCCCGGGCATTGTGCTGATGGCATCTGCGGGTGGAACCCTGTACGGCGTCACCCGGGTTCTGCTCAGGCGACAGCATCGGCATGAACCGATCGCGTTCGGCCCCTGGCTGGTGCTGGGTGGGCTCGTGCTACTGTGGACGTCATGAGCGCAGAGCTGACTGATATACCTGCCGGGCGCCTGCTGATCGGACTGACCGGCGGCATCGGCAGTGGCAAAACCACCGTGGCCAACTTGTTCGCCGCCCGTGGCGTTGCACTGGTTGATACCGATCTCATCGCGCACGCGCTCACCGCTCCCGGCGGCTCCGCCATGCCCGCCATTGCGCAAAGCTTCGGAGCGGGCGTCATCGCGCCGGATGGTCGACTGGATCGCGCCGCGATGAGAGCCCTGGTTTTTACCGATCCAGACGCCCGGGCTCGTCTGGAAGCGATTCTGCACCCCATGATTCGCGCGCAGGCGGCTTCAGAACTTGAGCAGGCCAAGGGCCTCTATGCGATGCTGGTCGTCCCGCTGATGGTCGAATCAGGTACGTGGAGAGAGCGAATCGACCGCCTACTGGTCGTTGACTGTCCCACTGAAGTCCAGATCGATCGGGTGATCAGGCGCAGCGCGCTCAGTCGCGAGCAGGTGCTGGCCATCATGGCCGCCCAGGCCTCGCGCGAGGCGCGCCTGAATGCCGCCGACGACACTATCGACAATCGCGATGCGCCTGAAACTCTCCCCGCCCAGGTCGATGCGCTGCATGCGGTGTACCGCGCGCTGGCCGAGGCGCAAGAGGGCTAAGAAGCGTGTCACCGGAGCCATGCTCCCTTTTCAGGGTTTGTCAGCAGTCGGGGTTTGGGCCAGAATCGCGGGATGAGTACGGACACCAGCGCACCTGCAGCCGGTTCGCGCGGGGCCGAGGCCATCGCCGAATCGGATGTCAGCATCCTCTACGAATATCCGCTCAATGAGCGGATACGTACCTTGCTGCGCCTTGAAGATTTATTCGAACGGCTCGAGTTGTTCGCTGCCCGGGAGCACCCGGCCGATCATCATATGGCGCTGCTCACCATATTCGAGATTCTCGACGTCACGACCCGCGGTGACCTGCGCTCCGACCTGCTGCAAGAGTTGGAACGTCAGCGCACCACCCTGAACACCTTCCGCAACAACCCGGCGGTCTCGGTGCAGGCGCTCGAGCGCACCATGGCCCGGGTTGACGCCGCCACCACGGCGCTAGGCGCCATGAGCGGGCGCGTGGGTCAACACCTTCGCGATAACGAGTGGCTGATGAGCATTCGCAGCCGCACCGGCATTGCGGGCGGTGCCTGCGAATTCGATCTGCCCTCATACCACGCCTGGCAGCACCGCTCGCTTGACATTCGCCGCCAGGATTTATTCAGCTGGGTGGCGCCCCTACGTCCTCTGCACTTTGCGCTGGCGGTGGTGCTGTCGCTGCTTCGCGATAGCGGAGCCCCACAGGCGCTGGTCTCGCAACAGGGCAGTTACCAGCAGCAGATGGGCGGTAAAACCTTCCAGATGGTGCAGATTCGACTCGACCGGTCTCAGGGGGCCATCCCTGAGATCAGCGCCAACAAATATCTGTTCTGGGTACGCTTCATGAGCCAGGACGGCGACCTTAGGCCGCGCCCCTTCGACGGCGAAGTAGCCTTTGTATTGTCGCTGTGCAATCTTTGAAGCGCTTGCGGTTAGCTGGTATGACCGGGCGCGCAAGATGACCCTCGTCGCCTGCCCGGCCTGCGGCCGAGAAACCGAGTTTTCTCCGGCCAATGCTGCCCGGCCATTCTGCTCAATGCGATGCAAGACGATTGATCTGGGCGCCTGGGCGAGCGAGCAGTATCGCATCGCCGCGCAAGACGAACCCCTAAGCGATGAGGAAGACGGCGACCCGCCTAGGGTTTAGCACGGCTGACACCAGACGCCATGAAACCCCCGACGCCAGGCCCCCATCAGCGCCGCCTGGGCGCCTGACACGCTTCGATCTGGGGTGTAGCTCAATTCCTCGATCGGGCCATACAAGGGCACCACGCCACCCACGGGTTCGCCTCGGGCATCGTATCTGGGCAAGATGTCAATCGCGAAGTCAGCCGGCGGCTCTCGTCCTGCTTCGATCCGAACACCATCGGCCTCGGAGCCAGCGATGCCCAACCACGCCGAAGGCCAGTCAGCGCGAAAGCGACTCAGCGCCTGCATCGGCAGTACCCAGCCATCCGGTCTTACGCCCTGCTGGTCAAGCGCATGGGCACGGGCCGCGAGGTCTGCGGCGAGGGTTCGCTGCGGCCACAGCATGATCGGAATCTGAAGCCGTACGCATGCGCTCGACCATGCGGCCCATAAGCGACTGTGAACCGAATCCGCGTCCGCGCGGACGATGAGCGCGGTCTGTCCCGCCGCCACCGATTCTGGCAGCGACGCACCCTCCTCCTCGTCGATCGACTGCAGCTCACAAACCAGCAGACGTGGCGGCAGACACAGCATGCGTATGACCGGTAAAGAGGCTGGCAGCAGGGGCTGCAGCGCGATTCGATGCGGCGGCTGCCAGGTCAAGGTCTGAGACTCTCTTGACTGAGCCTCGCCGCTCCAGTCGAACACCCGCCTGAAGTAAAGCCGGACATGCGCATGCTCGTACTCAAACTCACGCACAACCCACGGGCAGGACTCACGCACCGAAATGCCCAGCTCTTCATGCAGTTCACGGGCCAAGGCCTGCGCAACCGTTTCACCGGCTTCAAGCTTGCCACCGGGAAACTCCCACCAGCCCGCGTAAGGCTTACCGGCGGGGCGCTGCGCAAAGAGCACCCGGCCCTGGCCATCGTGGACGATGCCAACCGCGACCTCAACAATCGGTCGGGTCACGGCCAAGCCCGGCAAAGAACAGCTGTCCTGAGCGCTCGGGTACGCAGCGGTATGGCACGGTGCGGCACAGCGCGGCTCAAAACGACTGGGGACAACTCAACGGGGTGGGGCGAGCTTCAGGCGCGACGGCGACGGCGGCTGGCTGACAAAGCCGTCTGGCCAGCCCAATCGCGAGCGAACTGCCAGGCCACGCGCCCCGAGCGCGAACCGCGCTCAAGCGCGAACTGAAGCGCGGGCGTACGGGCGTCTTCGATCTGGGACGCTGAACAGCCGAAGCTGGTCAACCAGTGCGATACCACCTGCAGGTATTCATCCTGCCGAAACGGATAAAACGACACCCACAAGCCAAAGCGCTCGGAGAGCGAAATTTTTTCCTCGGCGGTTTCGCCCGGATGAATCTCACCGTCTTCCTGGTGCTTGTACTGAAGATTCTCACTCATGTACTCAGGCATGAGATGGCGACGGTTAGAGGTGGCATAGATGAGAACATTGTCGGACTGAGCCGCCACCGATCCGTCCAACGCAACCTTAAGCGCCTTATAGCCGGCTTCACCCTCATCGAAGGACAGGTCGTCGCAGAACACAATGAAGCGCTCGGGCCGCTGCGCGACAAGCTCGATGATGTCGGGCAGATCAACAAGATCATCCTTATCGACTTCAATCAGACGAAGGCCACGGGCGGCATGAGCATTAAGACAGGCCTTGATGAGTGATGATTTGCCGGTGCCGCGCGAACCGGTCAACAGTACATTGTTGGCGGGCAACCCAGCTACGAACTGCCGCGTGTTGCGGTCGATCGCCTCTTTCTGGTCATCGATATTGCGCAGGTCAGCCAGGCGAATGGTCGATACCGTGCGCACAGGCATCAGCACGCCCTGTGTGCCAAAAGCCGAACTGCGCCGCCGCCAGCGGTAGGCGATAGAGGCCGACCAGTCGGCGGCAGCCGCCCCAGGCATGAGCGCCTGAAGCTGCTCGATCAGCGTCTGGGCGCTGGCGTAAAAGCGTGCCTCAGGCGACAGAGGGGACGCGGCTGCCTCAGCGGCAGCCTGTCGATCAGGAGCGGTAGTCGGCGTTGATCGAGACATAGTCATGGGATAAGTCACAGGTCCAGACAGTGGTCGCAGCATGGCCGCGGCCCAGCGCAACGCGCACGGTAATCTCGGACTGGCGCATCACACGCTGTCCATCTTCTTCGCGATAATCGGGATGACGGCCGCCGCCCGTGGCCACATGGACATCATCAAGCCACAGGTCGACACGGTTCACGTCCAGATCGGCGACACCGGCATAACCCACAGCAGCCAGGATACGGCCCAGGTTGGGATCGCAGGCAAAAAACGCGGTTTTCACCAGCGGCGAATGGGCGATGGCATAAGCGACCGCGCTTGCCTCATCCAGACTGCGGGCCGATTCGATGCGAAGACTGATGAACTTGGTCGCCCCCTCACCGTCTCGCACAACAGCCTGCGCAAGCCACTGCGCGACTTCCAACAAAGCCGCGCGCAGCTCAGCAGCACCCGCATCAGTGTCGCGCTCAATTCGCAATGTCCCGGCGCCCGAGGCGGCCAGTACGAATGAATCATTGGTGGAAGTATCGCCGTCAACGGTGACGCGGTTGAAACTCGCATCGGCAAGCTCACGCACCCAGCGCTGCAGCAGGGGGGGCGCAATCGCGGCATCGGTTGCTACAAACGAGAGCATGGTGGCCATATTGGGGCGGATCATGCCGGCGCCTTTGGAGATGCCACTGACAGTCGCCAATGCCGAACCGACACGGATCTGGCGCGAAATCGCCTTAGGTTGAGTATCGGTGGTCATGATGGCCTGCGCCGCATCAAGCCAGTCAGACCGACCCATATCAGCGCACGCCGAAGCCACACCCGGCAGCAGACGCTCCATCGGCAGATGCTCAAGAATGACGCCCGTCGAAAATGGCAGCACCTGCTCGGGTGCGCAGCCCAGCTCGCGCGCAACCGACGCACAACTCGCACGCGCGTTAGCCAGACCCTGCGCACCTGTGCCAGCGTTGGCGCAGCCAGTGTTGACGAGCAGCGCACGAACGGCGCCAGCGCTGGACGCAAGGTGATCGCGACAGACCAGCACCGGCGCTGCACAAAATCGATTGGTCGTGAAAACGCCGGCAACCTGAGCCGTGGGCGCAAGCCTGAGCACCAGCACATCGCGCCGATCGGCTTTGCGGATGGCGGCGCGCGCCGTGCCGATGTCGACGCCGGCGACGGGCAGCAGCGCCTCTCGTACGGGAAGGGCTAGATTGACGGGCATGTTGCCTCCTCAGGCGAGACGACCGTGACAGGCCTTGTACTTTCTACCCGAGCCGCAGGGGCAGGGGTCATTGCGGCCGATTTTGCGGCCATAGCGCTTGAAGGGTTGCTGGCCCTGCTCATCGGACTCGGGGGCCTGCTGAAGCGCCAGGGCAATCGATTCGGCATCTGCACCGGCCTCGGCCACCTGCGCTGCGGCGGCCGCCTCATTGAAGTCGGCATGCGTGTAGCGCACATTGACATTGCCATCGGCCTGCTGAAGCTGCTCACCGGCTGTTTCAGCCTGCGCGGCCGACTCGACCCGCACCGTCATCAGCACGCGTGTAACGTCGTGACGCACACGATCTTGCATGAGCGCAAACAGCTCAAACGCCTCGCGCTTGTATTCCTGTTTGGGGTTCTTTTGCGCATAACCGCGCAGGTGAATACCCTGGCGCAGCTGATCGAGCGTGGACAGATGCTCTCGCCAGTGCTGATCAAGCACTTGCAGCAGAACCGCGCGCTCAAATCCGGCAAATGACTCGGCACCGACCTGGCCAACCTTGGCCGCATAGTGTTCATCAGCCTCTTTAAGGACGGCGCTGAGCACATCGGCCGCATCAAACTCTTCGCTTTGCTGAACAAGGCCGGTGAGCGGCACCGAAATTTTCCATTCGGTCTGCAGCAGCTTTTCCAGGCCTGCCAGATCCCACTGCTCTTCGACTGATTCAGCCGGCACGTATTGCTGAACAAGGTCAGTAAAGACGCGGTGGCGCAGATCAGCTACCCGCTCGCCGAACTCGCTGGACTCAAGCAGTGCATTGCGATCCGAGTACACCATCTTGCGCTGATCGTTGGCCACATCGTCGTATTCGAGCAGCTGCTTGCGGATGTCGAAGTTGCGCGCTTCGACCTTGCGTTGCGCAGACTCAATCGAGCGCGTCACCATGCCGGCTTCGATAGCCTCCCCCTCGGGGAGCTTGAGCCTATCCATAATGGCCTTGAGGCGGTCACCGGCAAAGATCTTGAGCAGAGGGTCTTCCATCGACAGATAGAACCGGGATGAACCCGGATCGCCCTGGCGACCTGAGCGCCCCCTCAGCTGATTGTCGATGCGTCGCGACTCATGCCGCTCAGTGCCGATGATGTGCAGACCACCCGAAGAAATCACCTGATCGTGCACCACCTGCCACTGAGCGCGCAGTTCAGCCACGCGTTTAGAGCGTTCATCAGGGGCAAGGGTTTCATCGGCTTCAATCGCGTCAATCTGGCGACTGATGTTGCCGCCCAACACGATGTCGGTGCCACGGCCCGCCATATTGGTGGCGATAGTGATCATCTTGGGTCGGCCAGCCTGAATGACGATGTCGGCCTCGCGGGCGTGCTGCTTGGCGTTGAGCACCTGGTGAGGCAGCTTCTGCTCGGTCAGCATCGCCGACAGTAACTCGGAGTTCTCGATGGAGGTTGTGCCAACCAGCACGGGCTGGCCGCGCTCGTGGCAGTCTCGGATGTCGGCAATGATGGCCGTGTATTTTTCGCGAGCGGTGCGAAAGACCTGATCTTGGCGGTCTTGGCGGATCATGGGCTTGTGCGTGGGGATGACCACGGTTTCAAGCCCGTAGATTTCCTGGAACTCGTAGGCCTCGGTATCGGCCGTACCCGTCATACCGGCCAGCTTGCCGTACATGCGGAAATAATTCTGGAAGGTGATGGAGGCCAGGGTCTGATTTTCAGCCTGGATCTGAGCACCCTCTTTGGCCTCCACGGCCTGATGCAGACCATCTGACCACCGCCGACCGGGCATGAGGCGCCCGGTGAACTCATCAACGATGATCACCTCTGAGCCCTGCACTACATAGTGCTGGTCGCGAAAGTAAAGCGTGTGCGCGCGCAGCGCTGCCATCAGATGGTGCATCAGGCCGATGTTGGCCGCGTCATAAAGACTCGCACCTGGGGCCAGCAGTCCGGCCTGCTCAAGCAGGCGTTCGGCGTTTTCGTGTCCTGCCTCTGACAGGTAGACCTGATGCGCCTTACGGTCAACCCAGTAGTCACCGGGAGGTTCAGGCTCATTCGCCTTGGGTTCCGCAGCCATGGCATTGAGCAAAGGCGGCACGGCATTGACCCGAAGATACATCTCGGTGTGATCTTCCGCCTGCCCCGAAATGATGAGCGGCGTTCTCGCCTCATCAATCAGAATGGAATCGACTTCATCGACGATGGCGTAGGCAAGGCCACGCTGGCGGCGATCAGCCACGGCGTGCTCCATATTGTCACGCAGGTAGTCGAAACCAAATTCGTTGTTGGTGCCGTAAGTGATGTCGGCGGCGTAAGCTGTCCGCTTGTCAGCGGTCGCCTGCTGCGACAGGATGACGCCCACGCTCATGCCCAGAAAGCGGTATAGCCGGCCCATCCATTCGGCATCACGCGCAGCCAGATAGTCGTTGACCGTGACGACGTGTACACCGCGGCCCGCCAGGGCATTGAGATAAACCGCCAGCGTCGCCGTGAGCGTTTTGCCCTCGCCGGTGCGCATCTCGGCGATCTTGCCGTCATGCAGCACCATTCCCCCGATGAGCTGGACGTCGAAGTGGCGCATACCCAGGCTTCGGCGCGCAGCCTCACGGCAAACCGCAAACGCTTCAGGCAGTAATGACTGCAGCGTCTCGCCCTTTTCGACCCGCTGCCGGAATTCGACTGTACGGGCGGCAAGCGCCTCGTCGGACAAAGGCTGGACCGACGCTTCGAGACCGTTGATGGCAGCCACCGTCTTGCGGTACTGCTTGAGCAACCGCTCGTTTCGGCTGCCAAATATTCGAGTTAGAAAGTTTTGGATCATTCGCGACGCCTGCGGACCACGCTGCCTGGCGGAGGCGCGCCGCACGGCTCGAAGAAAAACGACCGCGCGGTCGTTTGCTCTCAAAAGCCCGGACGGGCCAACGCGTTGCTAAACGAATCAGTCTAGCATGGCAGCCGCAGCCGACTACCTTCTGTCTCGCGGCAAGCGAGTCGAGCCGCTAGACTGAGATCATGAAAACCAGGCCCGCCACTCAATCGATCACTGCGCCACGCTCCGCCATCGAATGGCTGGACCAGGAGTCCAGCTTTAAAGAGCTCGCGCAACGCGTGGCCGGCCTTGCTCGATTACAGAGTCTGCTGAATGCCAGCGGCCTGCGATTCCCCGTTCAAGTGCTAGCGGTTGAAGGCGATACGCTGGTCGTGGCGACCCGCAGCGCGTCCCAGGCCGCACTACTGCGCCAGCAGGCGCCCAGTGTGCTGGCCGCGATGAGGGGCAGGGGCACAGACCTGCGCGAGGTACGGGTTCGGGTCCGCCCTGATCTACATCCGCGAACGGCACCTCGAGCCAGTGCGCGCGCCCCTATCTCAGATGACACGCTGACCCAGCTTGGCGCTGTTGCACGCCAGAGCGGCGAGTCGCGCCTGGCACAGGCCCTGGAGCGACTGATTCGGCACCAGCGTCGCCGCGCTCGATAGAAAAACCCTGCAGCCTGCCGAACGGCACGGGCCCGGATCGCTCAAAGACCCAAACGCGCCAGAAACAAACCACCGAAAAAAGCCAAACCGAGCACGGCAGACGCCACCGCCAGCCAACCCGCTCGCCGCAGCCAGCGCCGATCCTGGGTAAACAGATAGGCCAGGGCACAGAGCGCCAAGCCTGCGCAGGCGGAAAACAGAAGGACGCGAAAGGCAATCATGGTTTCGGTCCTAAACGGGAAGGCGACCGAGCGCTCACCCAGCAACGCCGCCATGCGCCCGCCGGCGCGTTGGCCTAGGCGGGGCTGAACTCGGAGACCTCATACAAGCGCGGACCGCCACGCAGCTCAGAAAAGCTGGCCCACTCCCAGCTGGAGCGACGCTCAAGCAGGGCCCGCAACAGCAAATTGTTGAGGGCGTGACCCGACTTATGGGCCGAGTATGACGCCAACAGCGGATGCCCAACCAGGTAGAGGTCACCGATGGCATCGAGCACCTTGTGCATGGCGAATTCATCGTCGCTGCGCAGCCCGTCGTCGTTGAGTACGCGGAACTCGTCCATCACGATGGCATTGCCCAGACTGCCACCCTTGGCTAGCCCCTGAGAACGCAAAGCCTCGACGTCATGCATGAAGCCGAAGGTGCGGGCACGAGCCACGCGCTTGACGAACGAATCGTCGGCAAAATCCACCACCACCTGCTGGCCAGTCGCATCAATGGCTGGGTGACCGAAATTGATCGAAAAGCTCAGCCGGAAACCAAAATGCGGTTCGAGGCGGGCAAATTTGTCCCCCTCACGAACCTCGACCGTCTCGAGCACACGTATGAAGCGCTTGAGAGCCCGCTGCTCGACAATACCGGCCGACCGAAGCAGGTATACGAACGTCGCCGCGGACCCATCCAGGATGGGGATTTCGGCGGCTGTCACATCCACAAAGAGATTGTCGATGCCAAGCCCGGCCAGCGCCGACATCAGATGCTCAACGGTGGCGACCCGAACGATCTGACCATCTGACGCCGTCGCGCACAAGGTCGATGCCATGCGCGTGTCGTTGACATGAGTCGCCCGGGCAGCAATCGACACCGGCGGGTCTAGATCGGTTCGTGTGAACACGATACCCGTACCCACCGGGGCGGGCCGCAGGACAAGCTCGACGCGCTCGCCCGAATGCAGGCCCACACCCGTGGCGCGGACCAGCGATTTGAGCGTGCGCTGTCTGAGCATCAGAGCTTGGCCAGCATGGCCTCAGCGCCGGACACCTCAAACTTGCCAGGCGCCTCAATGTTGAGCTGCTTAACCGTACCGTTGTCGAGCAGCATGGAAAAACGCTGCATACGAAGACCCAGACCGCGCGCGCTCAGATCAAACTCGAGCCCAAGCTTGCGGGTGAACTCGGCGCTGCCGTCGGCCATCATGCGAACCTTGCCAGCTGTTTTCTGGTCACGTGCCCAGGCGCCCATCACGAATGCATCGTTAACCGACACACACCATACCTCATCAATGCCCTTAGCCTTGAGCGCATCGAAGTGCTTTACATAGCCAGGCACGTGCTGGGCCGAGCAGGTGGGCGTAAACGCTCCGGGAAGTCCGAAAACGGCAATCTTCTTGCCTTTGACCAGGTTGCTGACCTGGAACGCATTGGGACCGACCGAACAGCCATTTCCCTCGACCTCGATGAATTCGAACAGGGTGGCATCAGGTACCGTGTCACCGACCTTGATTGTCATAGCGGTATCTCCTGGGGCAAAAGTTAGACAGTGCCGGATTGTAGCCGGCAAGGCTCACCCCTGACCACGATAAGCCCTTCGATGCGCTGCCTATCCGAGGGGCTGCGCCCCGGAGCAGAAAGCCCGGTCAGTAATGACCCGGGCCCGCACCCGTGCGCAGTCCGTTGAGCGGTCAGTCAGCCCGTCAGTCGGCCTGCTTACGCAGAAAGGCCGGTATATCGAAGCGCTCGACGCCGCTCTCCTCCAGAGCCTGTACCTGGGCCGCCGCGCTCGCCCTGGGATTGCGCCAGACGGTGGGCTCATCAAGGTTGCCGAAGTTGAGCCCCGGGGCGACCGGCGCATTATCGGTGCCCGTGCGCAGCTGTGGCTGCGGCACCAGCACAGGTCGCGCCGCGCGCTTACCGATACCCGTAGCCACCACGGTTACGCGCAGATGGTCCGCCATAGCCTCATCGAAGACCGTGCCATGAATAATGGTGGCGTCCTCGGCGCAAAAGGCCTTGATGGTGTTGATGACTTCGTTGGTCTCGCGCAATTTCAGGCTGCGGTTGGCGGTGATGTTGACGATCACGCCGCGCGCACCCTGCAGATCGACGCCGTCGAGCAGGGGCGATGCCACAGCCTGTTCCGCAGCCAGGCGGGCACGGTCTATGCCTTCGGCCTGGCCGATACCCATCATCGCCTTACCTTGCTCACCCATGACGGTGCGCACGTCAGCGAAGTCGACGTTGACCAGACCGGGCACATTGATGATTTCAGCGATGCCCGCCACCGCGTTGTGTAACACGTCATCGGCGCGTTTGAAGGCATCTTCAAGGCTGGCATCTTCGTCCATCACTTCAAACAGCTTCTGGTTGAGCACAACGATGAGCGAATCAACATTCTCAACCAGCTGATCGATACCGGCCTCAGCGATCTGCATCTTTCGGCCACCCTCGAAATCAAAGGGCTTGGTGACGACACCTACCGTCAAAATGCCCATCTCCTTGGCGATTTCGGCAATGACGGGCGACGCACCGGTGCCGGTCCCCTTGCCCATGCCTGCCGTCAGAAACACCATGTGCGCACCCGACAAGGCGGCGCGAATATCTTCGCGCAGCGCCTCAGCGGCCGCGCGCCCAGCCTCTGGCCTGGCACCGGCTCCCAGGCCGTTGCCACCGAGCTGAATCGTCTGACCAGCCTGCGAACGCTTCAACGCCTGGCCATCGGTATTCACGGCGATGAAGTCAACGCCCTGAACACCGCGCCCAATCATGTGGTTGACGGCGTTACCCCCGGCACCTCCGACGCCCACCACCTTGATGACTGCGCCTTCGGTTTGCTCTTCGACCATCTCGAACCTAGTTCCCATCGCGGCCTCCTCAGAAAATGCCCAAAGTCAGAATCAAACTCAGAAATTGCCCATAAACCAGTCTTTCATCCTGCGCATGGTCTCCTTGAAGTTGCCAGACTGTTCGGCAACTTTTCGACCTCTCATCCGTTGCAGTCGCGCCTCTTCCAGCAAACCCACTGCGGTTGCATACCGGGGCGAACGCACCATGTCGGCAAGCCCGCCGCTGTAGCTGGGCATGCCGATTCGCACCGGCTTGAGAAAAATGTCTTCAGCAAGTTCGACCACTCCGGGAAGCAGCGCTGTGCCGCCGGTGATCACCACGCCCGACGACAGCAGCTCCTCATAGCCCGACTCGCGAATTACCTGATGCACCAGCGCGAACAGTTCTTCGACGCGCGGTTCAATCACCGCCGCAAGCGCCTGCCGCGACAGCTGTCGCGGGCCCCGGTCACCCAGGCCAGGGACCTCAATGCGCTCTTCCGGGTCGACCAGCGACTGCTTGCCGATACCAAAGCGCAGTTTGATTTCGTCAGCATCCTGCGTGGGCGTGCGCAGCGCCATGGCGATATCGTTGGTGATCTGGTCACCGGCGATGGGCAGCACGGCGGTGTGCCGGATGGCGCCACCAGTAAAAATGGCAATGTCAGTGGTACCGCCACCAATATCGACCAGCACCACACCCAATTCGCGTTCGTCCTGGGACAGCACCGACACCGACGATGCCAGCGGCTGCAGAATGAGGTCCTGAACCTCAAGGCCGCAGCGGCGAACACATTTGACGATGTTCTGCGCGGCTGACACGGCGCCGGTGACGATGTGAACCTTCACCTCGAGGCGAACACCGCTCATTCCAATGGGTTCGCGAATATCTTCCTGGCCGTCGATGATGAATTCCTGCGGCAGCACATGGAGTATCTGCTGATCGGTGGGAATGTTGACCGCCTTGGCCGTCTCAATGACGCGTGCCATGTCGGCCTCACTGACTTCCTTGTCCTTGATCGCCACCATGCCGCTGGAGTTGAAGCTGCGGATGTGACTGCCGGCAATGCCCGTGTACACCGAGCGAATCTTGCAGTCAGCCATCAATTCGGCCTCTTCAAGCGCACGCTGAATCGACGCAACGGTGCTCTCGATGTTGACCACCACGCCCTTTTTAAGCCCACGCGATTCATGCTGTCCCAGCCCCACCACTTCGAAGTGGCCATCCGCCTGCATCTGCGCCACCACCGCCACAATCTTCGAGGTGCCGATGTCCAGCCCGACAATCAAATCCTTGGAATCCCTGCTCATGGTCTTGCCTTGTTGGTCGCGGTCGAAACAGCGCCGGGGGTGGAGCGCTCAGTTGAAGAAGTCGCGCGGGTATCGCTGTGGGCCAGCATCCGCATCGAGTAGCCATTGGCATAACGAAGATCGAAAACCGCCGGGCGTTCTTTGAGCTGCGGGCCCACGCTGGGATGCAGGCTCACCCATCGGGCCAGACGCTCAGCGCCTGAGGATCCTGCATCCCGGCCCAGCAGCACCCTCACACCATCATTCAGATGCAGCGTCCAGGCCTGGCGGTCAGACAGATCGATACGATCGATCCGAAGATTGAGGGCGGCCAGCTGCCCGCCAAACTCGGCATGTCGCTGTGCGACGAGCTGCTCGGTCCCCTGAGGACCATTAAAGCGCGGCAACCGGTATTGCTGCTCAAGGCCGTCCAGATGCTTGACCGAGTAAATCTCACCGAAGGTATTCATCAGCTGCTGGTCGTTCCACAGCGCAAGCGGTCGATGCTCTTCAATCGAGACCTCCAGCGCGTTGGGCCAGACCCGGCGTACAGTTGCACGGCGCACCCAGGGCAGGGCTTCAAACGCGTGCCGGACGCCGTCGAGGCTGGTGTGAAAGAAGTTGCCGGACACCTCAGACCCTAGGCCCTCATGAACCGTGGCCGCCTCAAGGTGCTTCAGGGCGTGGCCCGCCTCGGCCTGCACCTGAATGTTCTGAATCGTGAACATCGGCCGATTCGACAACCACCAGGCGCCAGCGGCCAGGCAGGCGGCCAATGAACCGGCAAACACCACATTGGCCAGCCCATTGAGCAGTCGAGCGTCGTGCCAGGCGCTCATGAACCAGCCTCCGATGCCGACGCCAGCTTGACACTCGCGCCTGCAAGCACCTGCAGACACAGATCGCGGTATGACAAACCAGCGGCACGCGCAGCCATGGGCACCAGCGAGTGACTGGTCATGCCGGGCGAGGTGTTGATCTCGAGCAGGTAAGGCTTCGCGTCGCTGCGCCTGAGCATAATGTCCACACGCCCCCAGCCCTGACAGCCGACCGAACGTGCCGCCGCCAGCGCGAGGTCTTGCACGGCCTGCGTGAGCGGCGCATCGAGTTCGGCCGGACAGTCATACGCGGTCTCGTCGCGCAAGTACTTATTCGCGTAGTCGTAGTTGCCCCCGGGTGCCCGTATCTCAATCACGGGCAGAGCCTTAAGCTCGCCCGCGCACTCCAGAATCGCCACGGTGAGTTCGCGCCCGTCGACGAAAGCCTCGATCAGGACCTGAGGATCATGACGGCACGCAAGCTCGAAGGCCGCAGCCAACTGCCCGATGTCATCCACTCTGGAAAAGCCGATGGTCGAGCCCTCGCGACTGGGCTTGACCGCCACCGGCAGACCGATTCGTTGCACCGCCTCGTGTGCCTGCTCAAGCGACACAGCCAGACCAAAAGCCGGTGTCGGCAGACCGTCAGCGATCCAGATTTTCTTGGTAATGACCTTATCGATGCCAACCGCCGAAGCGATCACACCCGACCCCGTGTAGGGTATGCCGGCCAGTTCAAGCGCACCCTGCACCGTGCCGTCCTCGCCGTAACGGCCGTGCAGCGCGATGAATACGCGCGCAAAGCCCCTGGACGCTAGGTCGGACAGCGGACGTGATGCCGGATCAAACAGTTCAGCCGCGACGCCTGCCTCTCGCAACGCGGCCAGCACCCCATGGCCTGACATCAGCGAGACCTCGCGCTCGGCCGAACGTCCGCCAGCAAGGACCGCAACACGCCCCATGGCGGCGGCGCTGACCTCGGGCCAGGCCATGCGCTCAATCATGGCCACCACCCGAAACCGCATCGCCTGCTCGCTCGCGTACGCGCCCGGCCACCGCGCCGATGGAGCCAGCCCCCATGCAGACCACTACGTCCCCGTTGCGCACCACCGCAAGAATCTGATCGGGCAGGTTGCCGATATCCTCAACGAACAGCGGCTCAATACGCCCGGCAACCCGCACCGCGCGGGAAAGCGCCCGCCCATCAGCCGCCACGATGGGGGGTTCACCCGCCGCATACACCTCGGCCAGCAACAGCACATCGACGCCGGACAGGACTTTCACGAAGTCTTCAAACAGATCGCGGGTGCGCGTGTAGCGATGGGGCTGAAAGGCAAGCACTAGACGCCGACCCGGAAAAGCGCCGCGAGCCGCCGCTAGGGTTGCCTGCATCTCGACCGGATGATGTCCGTAGTCATCAACGAGCGTGAAGGCCCCACCACCCTGTCGGTCCGGCACGGCAAGCTCGCGCCGCTGAAAGCGCCGACCCACGCCACGGAACTCGGCCAAGGCGGCCACGATCGCGTCGTCCGGCACACCCATCTCATCGGCCACCGCGATAGCTGCAAGAGCGTTTTGTACGTTGTGCATGCCGGGAAGATTCAGGCTCACCGACAAGGGCGCAGCGTCTTCGCGAAGTACATCAAAACGCATGCGGGGTCCGTCGGCCCGGGCATCGACCGCCCGCACCTGGGCACCCTCGGCAAGGCCATAGGTAATCACCGGCTTGGACACAAAGGGCATGATGTCGCGCACATTGCGATCATCGACGCACAAGACCGCAGCGCCATAAAACGGTAGCCGCTGGGTGAACTCAATAAACGCCTGCTTGAGCCGGGCAATGTCGTGCCCGTAGGTATCCATGTGATCGGCGTCGATATTGGTCACGACTGCGATCATGGGCGAAAGATTCAAAAACGATCCGTCCGACTCATCGGCCTCGACCACAATCAGATCGCCAGAACCCAGTCGGGCATTGGCCCCGGCGCTATTGAGCAGACCACCAATGACGAATGTCGGATCAAGCCCACCGCGGGCCAAAACCGAAGCGACCAGGCTGGTGGTGGTGGTTTTACCGTGCGTGCCGGCAATCGCAATACCCTGCTTGAGCTTCATCAGCTCAGCGAGCATCAGAGCACGTGGCACCACCGGAATCCGACGTGTGCGTGCGGCGATGACCTCTGGGTTGTCGCCACGTACGGCAGACGAGGTCACGACGCAGTCGGCGCCCGTCACATGCTGCGCCTCGTGCCCGATCATCACAGACGCGCCCAGCGATTCAAGCCTGCGAGTGGTAGCGCCAGCGGCCAGATCAGAGCCACTGACTCCGTAACCGAGGTTGAGCAGAACTTCGGCGATACCGCTCATACCGGCACCCCCAATGCCCACAAAGTGGATGCGCTTGACCTTGTGCTTCATCGCGCAATCCCCTCACAGGCATCAGCGACCTGCGTCACGGCATCCGGACGAGCCAGCGAGCGCGCGATCTTTGCCTGCTCCAAGCAGGTCGCACGACTGGTCTCGCGCAGCAGGGCGGCCAGTTCGGCCGGGCGCAGTTCGGACTGAGGGATGAGGCGAGCCGCTCCGGCATTCGCGAGGTAGCGGGCGTTGCTTGTCTGATGATCATCGACCGCATGCGGGAAAGGTACCAACACGCTGGCCACCCCAACGGCAGCGATCTCAGCCACGGTCATCGCGCCGGCCCTCGCAATGACCAGATCAGCATCGGCGTAGGCGCTGGCCATGTCCTGGATGAAATCCACGGTATCGGCTGAAACACCCGCCCGGGCATAGGCCGCCTGCAGGTCGGGCAGGTGATCTCGGCCGCTCTGGTGGATGACCTGGGGACGCTGCGCGGGATCAAGCAGGGCCAGCGCCGCGGGTACCGCCTCATTCAGGGCACGCGCGCCGAGGCTGCCACCGATTACCAGCAAGCGGATCGGCCCGCGACGACGGGCATAGCGGTCTTCGGGCGCGTCCAGCGCAGCAATCGCGGCACGCACCGGGTTACCTGTCCATACCGCACCGGCAATCGTTCCGGGAAAGGCCTCAAGCACCCGGTCAGCCAATCGGGCCAACACGCGATTGGTCAAACCCGCGACCGAGTTTTGCTCGTGCACTGCGAGCGGTACCCCCAACAGGCTGGCCATCATGCCGCCTGGAAAAGCCACATATCCGCCCATGCCCAGCACCACCGACGGCCGCGCAGTACGCAGCGCGCGAATGCTTTGCCAGAAGGCGCGTAGCAATCGAATCGGCAGCAGCACGGCCGCCGCGAGACCTTTGCCACGCAGCCCGGAAAACCGGACAGGGTGCATAAGAAGTCCCGCCCCCGACACCAGACCTGCCTCCATGCCAGCCGGGCTTCCCAACCAGACCACATTCCATGCGCGGCGTTGCATCTCTGCGGCAACGGCCAAGCCTGGCATCACATGCCCGCCCGTGCCGCCGGCCATGATCATCAGCGTTCGTGTCATGGCTTGGTCCCGCGCATCAAGGCCCGATTTTCGAAGTCGACCCGCAACAGAATAGCCAGCGCGATACAGTTGGCCAGAATGGCGCTGCCGCCGTAGCTCATCAGCGGCAAGGTCAGGCCCTTGGTGGGCAACAGTCCCGTATTGACGCCAATATTGATGAAGGCCTGTAGACCGATCCAAAGACCGATACCCTTAGCCGTCAAGCCCGCGAAATTTCGTTCCAGCATGATGGCCTGGCGACCGATTTCAAACGCGCGGCGCACAATCCAGAAAAACATCGCCACGATGGTGAGCACAGTGACCAGACCAAGCTCTTCGCCGATGACAGCCAGCAGAAAGTCTGTATGCGCTTCCGGCAGGTAATGCAACTTTTCAACCGACCCGCCCAAGCCCACGCCGAACAATTCGCCACGCCCGAAGGCGATGAGCGAGTGAGTAAGCTGGTACCCCTTACCCAACGCATTACCGGGTTCGAAGGGATTGAGATAGGCGAAGATGCGCTCGCGGCGCCACTCCGAGGTCCAGATCAAAAGCCCGAAGGTAATGGCACCGATCAGCACCAGACTGACGAAAAGGCGCATGCTCACGCCGCCCAGAAAAAGCACCCCCATGGCGATCGCGGCAATCACGACGAAAGCACCCATGTCGGGTTGCAGCAGAAGCAGTAGCCCGACAGCGGCCACTGCCGCGCTCATGGGCAGAAACCCCTTGGCAAAACTTTGCATGTAGTCCTGCTTGCGCACGGTGTAGTCCGCCGCGTACAGAACGACAAAAATCTTCATCAGCTCGGAGGGCTGAAGATTAAGTACGTACAGCGACAGCCAGCGTCGGGCGCCGAGCACCACCTTGCCCACCCCCGGTATCAGCACAATCACCAGCAGCACCAGGCCCAGCAGGAAAAGCCACTTGGACCAGCGCTGCCAGTGCGCGACCGGCATCGAGAAGACAAACAGGGCCGCAAAGACGCCAACCGCGATCGAGAATAGATGCCTGAGCACAAAATGAGTGGAACGGTAATTGGCAAAGCGCGGCGCGTCCGGCAATGCGATTGAGGCGGAATACACCATTACAACGCCCAAAGTCATCAGCAGCGCGACGACCCAGATGAGCGTGGTGTCCACGCGAGGCACCGACGCGCCGGCTGCAGGCCAGCGCGAACCCACGACTGAACCACCCAACCAGCCCGGCGCCGCCCGCCGCATGCCCGCGAGTCGTGTGCTGATCACGCCAGAGCCTCCGACAGATCACAGGCCCCGACATAGTCACGGACCGCTTCAACAAAGACCTCAGCGCGATGCGCATAATTGCGAAACATGTCAAAGCTGGCACAAGCTGGCGATAGCAGTACCGCTTCGCCCGCCTGCGCGGCACGAGCGGCCGCGTCAACAGCCTGGCGCAGGTCGTCACAATCGATCAGCGGCACGCCGCATGACGTGAGGGCCTGTCGGATCCGATCGGCATCTCGACCGATCAGATAGACCGCGACAGCATGCTGAGACACCGGCAGCGCGAGCGGGCTGAAATCTTGCGCCTTACCGTCACCGCCGGCAATGAGGTGACAGCGCACGCCCAGACCCTGCAGCGCAGCCGCGGTCGCCCCCACATTGGTGCCCTTGCTGTCGTCAAAGAAACTCACGCCTCGGACCTGATGCACCAACTGGCAGCGATGCGGCTCGCCGGTGTAAGTTCGCAGCCCATGTAGCAGACGAGCCAGGGGCACGCCTACGGCACAAGCCAGGGCAAGTGCGGCCATCACGTTAGCCTGATTGTGGCGGCCCCGCAGATGCAGGGCATCGACTGGCATCAGCCGCATCATCCGCACATTCACCGCCTCGCCTGCAGCCCCCGACGACTCAGCCGCATCGTCACCCTGCGCACGGGCAAGCCACACCAGAGGTCCGTCCACAACCAGACCGAACGCACCTGGCTGTGTTGGCTGATCAAGGCCGAAACTGCTTGACGGCACAGCACTCAACGCAAGGCTGCGGCCTGATTTCGTGGCACGCCGTCGCCCTACCGATTCGACCGGGCGAGCGGCTTGCTCAGCCTTCAACGCCTCAGGAATCGTTGCTTCATCGTCGCGGTTGTAAACACGATGCGTGCGCTGGCCAAAGATGCGCTGCTTGGCCAGCCGGTATGTCTCAAACGAGGTGTGCCAGTCGAAATGATCCTGCGAAAGATTAAGGAGGGCTGCCGCGTCCGCCTGAAGAGGCGCTGCGATCGCCAGTTGAAAGCTCGACAACTCCAGCACCCAGATGGCCGGCAGTGCACCGGCATCCATCGCCTGCATCAGTGCATCCAGCATCGCTGGGCCAATATTGCCAGCCGCACAAACCGATTGCCCTGCTACCCGCAGCAAGTGCGCCGTCATGGCCGTGGTGGTGGTCTTACCGTTAGTACCGGTGATGGCGATGAGCTTGGGGGCGTAGCCCGATTCCCGCAGCCTGGCCAGACCCTGAACGAACAGATCCAGCTCGCCCACCACCTCGACACCCGACTCGAGGGCAGTGCGATAAAACTCACCGCTCACGCCCGTTTCAATGGAGAGTCCGGGACTCCAGGCGACCAGATCGATGTTGTCTAGCCACTGCTTTACCGGTTCGCCGCCGAAGAAAGCGACATCACCCAGCTCAGTTCGCAGGCGGGCCAGCGCTGGTAGATCGCCACCATCGGCGCTTCGGGTATCCGCCAGCGTGAGCTGCGCCCCTGAGCGGTGTGCCCAGCGCGCCATCGCGCAGCCGGATTCACCCAGACCGAGCACCAGAACACGACGACCCGCCAGGGTGAACAGCTGCCCCTGCTCGGTCGTAGCGGTCACCGAGTCGCTCACGGCGTTGGAGTCACTGTGCAGGTCAGCATCGATGCGTGTCACGTCATTCTCCTCAGCGCAGCTTCAGCGTTGAGAGACCAACCAGCACCAGCATCATGGTGACGATCCAGAAGCGCACCACGACCTGACTTTCTTTCACACCGCCGACCTCAAAATGGTGATGTAGCGGTGCCATCCGAAAGATTCGCCGACCCTCGCCATACCGACGTCGCGTGTACTTGAAGTAGCCGACCTGAAGCATGACGGACAGGGTTTCCACTACAAAGACGCCGCCCATGATGAACAGAACAATCTCCTGACGCACGATCACCGCGACCGTACCCAGCGCTCCGCCCAGGGCCAGAGCGCCCACATCCCCCATGAAGACCTGGGCCGGATACGCGTTAAACCACAGGAAGGCGAGCCCCGCGCCTGCGATCGCTGCGCAGAACACGGTCAGTTCGCCTGCGCCAGGTATGTAGGGGATGAGCAGATACTTGGCGAATACCGAGTTGCCTGTCACGTAGGCGAACAGGCCCAGCGCTGAGCCGACCAATACGGCTGGCATGATGGCCAGCCCATCCGCGCCATCGGTCAGGTTGACGGCGTTACTGGTCCCCACAATCACGAAGTACGTCAGCACAATGAAGCCGAATACGCCCAGTGGATAGGCAACGTTCTTGAAGAAGGGAACGATCAGGTCAGCCTTGGGCGGCAACTCAAGGGCAAAGCCCGAATTCACCCATTGCACGAACAGGTCAAGCGCCTGGGCGTTGCTCTGGGCCGGAACTGCAAAGGCAAGGTACAGCGCGGCTACAAGTCCAATCAGGGACTGCCAGAAATACTTCTCGCGGGCGGGCATGCCCTTGGGATCACGACGGACGACCTTGCGGTAGTCGTCGACCCAGCCGATCCAGCCGAAG
>JBIKMC010000319.1:0-4117 GCA_044359405.1 Burkholderiaceae bacterium | reverse complement strand
GGGGGATGTCACCCAAGGGTGTTGCGAAAGTCTGTGCAGCCGGCACGCAAAAGGATGCGACCGGCATGCGGTGAGGCGGTCCCAGCATCACGACACGACGGATGCGCCCAGCCATGCTCACCAAGGGCCGATAAGCGTTACCTGCGATGGGGCCCGAGTAGATATAGCCGGCATGAGGTGCAACGATCACCTTGGGTGCAAGTGACAGGTCGCTGGCCCCCTCAAGACATTGGCTGACCATCTGCCTGAGTGCCTGCGCCTCGGCCGGATAAAAACTACCTGCCAGGGCGGGATCACGCTTGAGAGTATGGGACGGTTGGACGTTGGCAGTCATGGGGTCTGAAATTCCTGAATTGTCAGCTTGAGGCGATGCCGGCGCGTTCGAGCAACTTTGCATCGCGAATGGTCAGATCCTGTCCGACCAGATCCACCGGGCGTGCGTCCGCCAGCCAGGCGATGACGCGGGCCGCCCGCTCGGGTGGTGCCAGCTGACTTCGAGGGATGCGACTGACGTCATTGATGCCCGAATCGCGAATGCGTACCTGCATGGCGGTGTCTACCAGGCCGGGTTGAAACCCGTAGACCCGCAGAGCGCCTCCCGCACCGGGGCCCATCTCAAGGTCGATGGCCCGGGTCAGCATGACCAGTCCGGCTTTGCTGGAGCAATAGGCCGACCAGCCTTCGCGTGGTGCGTGAGCCGCACCCGTGGATACGTTGATCACGGTGGGGCATGGACTTGTCATCAGAGCCTGCAGGGCCGCACGGGCCACGTTGTAGGGGCCCGTGAGGTTGACCTGAATCGCACGCGCCCATACGGCCGGATCAGAGTCGGCCAAGCGTGCGATGGGATCGACCGTCGCGGCATTGTTGACGATGATGTCCAGCCGTCCGAAGGCCTGCAGAGTGTGGTTGACCGCGGTCTGCACCTGATTGAAGTCTGCGACATCGCAGCGAACCAGGTGATGCCTCATGCCGGTTGCCGCCAGCTGTGCGGCGATGTCAGCCGCGGCCGCCGGATCACGGACGGCCAGCACCGGGGCTATACCCTGACGGGCCAGTTCGAAGGCGGCTGCCGCGCCAATGCCGCGGGCGGCTCCGGTGACCAGGGCCACTCGGTGCGGAAATTTGTCGGACATAGTCAGGCCTTTGACGTCGAGTGTGCTCGTTGCGAGACCGCGTGGTTTCAAAAATCGAAAGCTTAGCCCACGTCCTGGTAATTGTCGCCGTTAGGCTATTGCATCTATAAAATGCTTTTTAGGCTTGGCGGCCAGTCCTCAGGCCCCCAGGCACTGAAGCTAATTCCGTTAAACCGACCCGTTACAAACACCAGACCTCGCAGAGTTCTAGGAGCCAAAACCGCCTTGGAAGCTCGAACATCCGTTTCTGCCTCTCTCAAGCGCGCGTCCGGACTGCGAGACACGCGTTTGCAGCGATTGGCCGCACGCGTGGCGGCAGCTTGTGGGGGTGATGGCGCCGGCAACGGACAAAAGTACCAACTGCTGGCTGACCTGATTGTGTCGGCCATTGAGGAAGGTATCTGGCGTTGTGGCGACCGCCTGCCCTCTGAGACCGCGTTTGCCGAGGCGATACCGCTCAGCCTGGGCACCATACAACGGGCCTTGGGACTACTGGTGGAACAGGGGGTCGTGTTTCGGCACCAAGGTCAGGGTAGTTTCGTCTCAGGTGCCTTTGGCAGCCATGGCCGTCTGCAGGCGCACCGCTTCGTCGATGGGGACGTGTTCAGCGGTCAGCCTAGTACCCTGCTGGTGCGGCGTTTTCTGCAGCGGATCAGCCTTACCGAGGCGAAGGGGCCCTGGTCGAGCTTCATCGTTTCCGAAGGACGTTTTGTACGTCTGGAGCGGCGCTTTGATATTCCGGGCAAGGTCAGCATGTTCTGCGAAAGCTACCTTCCGTATCGTCGCTTCATTGCCCTGGCCAGCCTGCCGCCTGACGCTTTCACCGGTTCCCTGACTGGGCTACTCGCCGAGCGTTTCAATGCGCCTGCACTGCAGATGGACTACGGCCTGCGGGTCGGCCCGGTTCCGCTTGAGGCAGCCTCGGTGCTCAAGGTGCCCCCGGGCAGCACCGTCATGCATTGGGAATATTTCGCAACGTCCTGGCGTCGAACGCCTTTGTTGTACCAGCGAATGCTGATTCCGCCCACCGCGGTTCGTGTGGTTATTCCCGCCAGCGAGGGTTCGCCGGTCATCGGTTAGCATGCGTATTGATGGCCGGACTCGATGAACCGGCCCGCCTCCATGGAGCGTTCACTGATGAGTCTGACCGATGCCCAGCGCGCCGCCCTGTCGGGTGTTTCCACTGCGACCCTCACCACGGTGTTGTTGAAGAAGGGCCTGCGCAATGTCTGGTTGCGTGGTACCAAACCCCTCAGGCCTGGACAGCCCCGGCTGGTCGGGCAGGCCTTCACGCTGCGCTTTGTACCTGCCCGTGAAGATCTGGCCACACCCGAGTCCTGGGGCTCGCCCATTTCCACGAGGGCGGCGATTGAAGCCATGCCGTCGGGTTGCATTGCAGTGGTCGATGCCATGGGGGTGACCGACGCGGGCATTTTTGGTGACATCCTGTGCGCCCGTATGGCCAAGCGTGGAGTGGCCGCGCTGATCACCGATGGCGTGGTTCGTGATGTCGCCGGTGTGCTGACCACGGGTCTTCCGGTGTGGTGCCAGGGCGTGGCGGCGCCTCCCTCGGTGGCCGGGCTCACCTTTGTCGCGTGGCAGCAGCCCATCGCGTGCGGTGGCGTGGCGGTCTTCCCCGATGACGTCATCGTGGTCGATGACGACGGCGCGGTGCTTATTCCCGCCGCGCTGGTTGAGGCTGTCACTGCGCTGGCGGTCGAGCAAGAGGCGCTTGAGCAGTGGATCATGGGCGAGGTCGAGCAGGGTGCCGCTCTGCCCGGGCTTTACCCACCCAACGAGAGCAATCGGTCGCGCTATGAAGCGAGCCGCAAGAAGTCCTGAGCCTGCGCGGCGCTCTTCTGGCGTGCCGCGGGCGGCTTCCTCGCGCTCATCGGCAGCCCAGTCGCTGACTGCCGCCCCGCACCCTAGGTCGGCTGGTGTTGGCTTTGACAGCAGCAGGGCCAGTCGGTGGCTGATTGACCAGTATGCGCGGCGTGCAGTCTTTGCGCCGCTGCCCGGGGGCATTGCGCCAGGCTCGCTGGCTCAGGCGTATGCGGTGCAGGCCGAGTATGTGCGTGAGAAGTCGGTTGCCTGCGGGCCAGCCATGGGCTGGAAGATTGCCCTGGCTTCACCGGCCATGCAGCAGATGACGGGGCTGCCCGCGCCGATCATGGGACGGCTGCACCAAGAGCAGTTGGTGCATTCACCAGCGATCACGCATGCGGCCGACTATGGTCGGCTGATTGTCGAGTTTGAGGTGGCGGTGCGCCTGGGGCGTAATCTGCCCGCCCGATCGCGTCCCTATGATGCGCAATCAGTGGCGCCCGCAGTCGCTGCCATGGCACCCGCGCTTGAACTGGCCGACGATCGCAACGCTGACTATTCACTGCTGGCGGGTCGCGGTCTGGTGCTCATTGCTGAAAATGCTTGGAACCAGGGCGCGGTACTGGGCGAATGGCGCGACGACTGGGCCCGCCTGCCGCATGAGAGCCTGCGCGGCGAGGCCTTCATCAATGGCGATTGCGTGGGCAGCGGCAGCAGTGCTGACCTGATGGGTGCGCCCCTCAAAGCATTGGCCTGGTTGGCCAATGAAGCCATTGCGCAAGGCGAGTGCATGCGGGCCGGCGAGATCGCCATTCTGGGCAGCATGGTCACCTCTAAATTTCCGGTGGCGGGCGATCGCATTGAATATCGCCTGCAGGGCTTCGAGCCCGTGCTGTTGGCCCTGGGCTAGGCTTGATTGAGGTCAGGCTGAGCTTTTACGCGCGGCGAGGGGCTGGGTTGGCCGGTCGGGGCCCCGATGACAGATAGATAATCGCCGAGATCACAACCACTGCGCCCAGAATCTGAATCGGCGCGACCGTCTGCCCCAGGAACAGCCAGGCCAGCAGCATGGCGGTGATGGGCTCCAGGTTCATGATGGGTGCGTTGTTGACCGCGCCCACTCGGGGCAAGAGCACAAACAGTCCGGTAATGGCCGA
>JBIKMC010000257.1:0-5023 GCA_044359405.1 Burkholderiaceae bacterium | reverse complement strand
CCAGCCCGGCCCAGCCGGCCGGTGCCCGCGGCAGGGCGAAACCATCAACGGCCATACCGGTGACGCCCACGATGATGGCCACCACGCCCATGGTGAGCGCGGTACGCAGGCGTCCATCCATCTGACCCAGCCAGCGCGGCGTCAGAAACAGCACCACGGCAAATGACAGCGACGCGCCCAGCCCAAACAGCACGCCCGACAGCGGCAGCTGCGTATTGCCGCCAGCCAGCAGCGTGCGGGCGTCCAGCGCCAGGGCCAGCCCCAGCAGAATGACCGGCATGACGGTGAGGGTGCGTCGGCTTGGGCGATCGCCACCACCCAGCCAGGACACCAGGGCCAGCATCAGCGGAAAGGTATTGAACGTGAGAAGCGCCAAGGCTACCGGCAGCCGTGCGACCGCGCCGTAAAGGCAATAGCTTTGCACCGACAGCAGAAGACCGATGAGCGCCGCGCGAGTAAGCGTCTGGCGGCCCAGCACGATGGGCGCACGCGTGGCATACAGCAGGGCGAACACCGCGAGCGCGGTGACCGCTGAACGCACCGTGACCGCCGTGATCACACTGGTGCCGTTATCAAACGCGAGTCGGGCGGCGACGTGGTTACCGCTAAAGCTGGTGGCCAGAAGCAGTAAGAGCGCGACAACCAAAGGCTGCGGCAGTGGCGCCTGGGTGCCGCCCGAAGTGGTCAAACAGTGCCCTCCAGGCGCTGTTGAACGCTGTAAATCAGATCGCGATCATCGCGCTGCCAGGGGTGAAAGTCACGCCTGAAAAATCGAAACCATGCGGGCAGCGTGCGCCAGATGAGGCCCTGGCGGGGGCCAAACAGAAAGCGCAGTCCCTGCCCCCAAACCCGTGGGCTGAAGAGCTTGCGGTCTGCATGCAGCAGCATGACCAGATTGCGCGAGATATCCCAGGTGAAGTTAAGTGTCACCAGCACCATGGCGCGGATGCGGGTTGAGTTCTTGCCAGCTGTGACCTTGAACAAATCGAAAGCCACGCCCTTGTGCTCGAGTTCTTCAAGCGCATGCCAGGTCCAGAGCTGCCGAAAGTGCGGGTGCATGGCTTGCAGACCCTGCTCATCCAGCAGAATTTTCTCCGCAAAAATGGCCGTGAAGTGCTCCAGGCACACGGTGGCGGCCAGCCAGCCGCGCGGCGGAATTTGCTCGCGAATCTGGGTCGTACGCTTTTCGGTGAGCGCATCCAGCTTTGACGCGGGCAGGCCCTGGCTGTCAAGCCAGTCATTAAAGGCCTGATGGGCGTTGCGGTGCCATCCCTCCTGACCGATGAAGGCACGAATCTGTCGCTCAAGCGTGGGGTCGGTATTGCGGTCGCGATAGGCACGCACCGAGTCAATGAACAATTTTTCGCCGTGCGGGAAGGTGACCGACAGCGCGTTCATGAAATGGGTGGCGAAGATGTCACCACCATACCAGTAGCGGGGCAGGTCGTCGGGCCAATCCAAACGAATGGGCCGGACGGCGAATTCAAAGTCGGGCGGACTCAGGGTGGGCGCGTCAGGTGATGTGGGTGCGTCAAATGGGTGTTGCATGATGCTGAAGTGGCGATGTTGCTGAATGCCCAATGCTACCTCAGCGGGGCCGGGCTCAAGCGGCAAACCTGAACGTAGTACGCTTGCAATTCTGATTTCGGCAGGAAAATCATCATGCACTACGAAACCGGGGCCCGGCCGGGCATCCTTCGCCATGATCCGTTCAAGGCCATTGTGGTTCCCCGGCCCATCGGCTGGATCGGCACAGTATCGCCGGAAGGCGTCAACAACCTGGCGCCTTACAGTTTTTTCAATGCGCTGAGCGATGCCCCGCCGGTGGTGGTGTTTTCGTCTAGCGGTCACAAAGACAGCCTGCGCAATGTCGAGGCCACGGGTGAGTTCACCTGCTCGATTGCCACGTATGCGCTGCGCGAGCAGATGAGTCTGAGCTCGGCCACGGTGCCCGAATCGGTCGATGAATTTGCGATGACGGGTCTGACGGCGGCCCCCTCAAAGTATGTGCGCGCACCTCGGGTGGCGCAAAGCCCGGTGGCGCTTGAGTGCCGGCTCTGGAAGATGCTGCCCATGCCCGTGCCGCCCGGACGTACTGAGCCCGTTTGGACGGCGGTATTCGGACTGGTGGTGGGCGTCTACATCGATGACGCCGTGCTGCGCGACGGCATGCTCGACATTGCCGCCATTCAGCCCATCGCGCGCATGGGGTACATGGATTACTCGGTCACGCGCGCCGACACCCTGTTCACCTTGAACCGACCTGAGGTGGGGCCCGACGGAAAGGTCAAGCAACCGTCACCAGAGAAGTGGGACGGGGTTTATCGTTGAAGCGCTTCACGACCGCGCAGCGCGTACGCGTGCTTCCAGCCAGTCAAGACTGCGATCGCAGATGCCGAGCTGCCTGAGTTTGGTCGCCGTCTCGTACAGATAATCGCAGGCTCGCCCCAGCGGGCCCTCGCCGGTGGCGAGGTAATGCGCAACCTGCTCGGGGCTGAGCCCGGGCGCATAGCGCTCATGGGTACGGTTGGCGCTGAAAGTGATGGCCGGCACAACCCCCTGTTCGGTCATGGCTCGTGTCCAGACCGGCCGATAGGCCATGGTGAGCATTTCACGCCGCCACAGTACGTCAAGCTCAGAGCGCTCGGCGCCTTCATCGATTCGGTAAGCCACGCCGCAGCAGCTGCCGCCGCGCTCCAGCGACAGCATGAGGCCGGGTTGTTGCGGGCTGCCGCGTCCGGCCCAGGCCCAAAGACAAAATTCCCGGTGAAAGCCATGAATGCGGGCCACGCGCTGCTCGGCGAACAGAAAGGCTGGGTTCCATATGAGTGAGCCGAAGGCAAAGACCCAGACCGGGCCCGGCATGGGCTGAGTCTTGAGCATGCTGTCGATATCGGCCGCGCGTTCGTCATCGCTCATCAAACGAACCGATGGGCCGAGCAGCGCCCGAACCGAGGCGTGAAGATCGCCTCGCAGAATGCTTTCGCGGGTAAGGACGACGCGGCTCATGGTTGGGGGGATGGGGGCAATACGCCGGTTGCGTCAACGAGCGGTCGTCAACAGGTTCAACGGGTTTACGGTCGTTACGCTGGTCGGTGTGAAGTCGGAGATGTTTCGCGTTGGCTTTGCTGAGCCACACCCTGTCGCGTGCCTTTATTTATCTGAAAAAACGTTACTACATGGAGCATTGCTGGGCAAGTAGGTTCATTGAAGCGGAGGGTATTCGTCGTGCAGGCGTGGCGAGTGAACCGCCCGGGGCGGTTCAGGGGGCTCAGGTGTTTCTGGCAAAAATTAGTTTGCTGGTGGGCTGTGCCGGTGCAGGCCACCTACCTGGGTTATCCGGGCTCGACGGGCGTGCCCAACATCGACTGGTTGATCGGCGACGCAGTGGTCACCCCGCCCGAGGACGATGCGCTCTGCAGTGAACGGGTGGCGCGCCTGCCCGGCGTGGTGTTTTGCTTCGCGCCCGAGACCGACTACCCCTTGCCGAATTGGGATGCGCCCGAGTTTCTCGCCCGGCCCATTACGTTCGGCTCGTTCAACAACGTGCCCAAGCTCACGCCGCGCACGCTTGCGCTGTGGGCGCGCGTGCTGTCGGAAGTGCCGGGGTCGCGACTGGTGCTGAAGGCGCCGAGCTTTGGTGACCCTGGCGCGGTGCGTGCCTTCAGCCAGCGCCTGGCAGCGCTCGGCGTTGATCTTGCGCGGGTGGAATTCCGCGGCCCGGTAGGCCTTGACCTGATGATGGCCGAATACGCCGACATCGACATCGCGCTCGACCCCACACCCTATAACGGCGGCACGACCAGCCTGCAGGCGATGTGGATGGGCGTGCCGGTGCTGACGCTGTATGGCCAGCACTTTGTTTCGCGCATGGGAGCCAGTTTTATGCGCGCAGCGCGCCTGCCCGATTGGGTGGTGACCAACGAAGACGACTATGTGCGCATGGCCCGCTGCATGGCAGCCGACCGTCGGGCGCTTCTGCAGTTGAAGCGCGCGCTGCGCGGCCGATTGCGGGCGCTGCCTGGCTGGGATGTGGTGGCGCACACGCGGGCGATGGAGGCGGCGTTCGAGCAGATGGCGAGGGCCGGGGCTTGCGTGGAGGCGCGGGAAGCGTCGACCTCGCGGTATATCCGCGTGTTTTCAAAATGCCCCCGTTCGCTTAGGATGTACGCGTACATCTATTCAGCTCGCCAGGAGAGCTCGTCATGGCCAACACCAAGTTGTTTAAAAACGGCAATTCACAGGCTGTTCGAATTCCGGCCGAACTGGCTTACAGCCGGTGGGATATCGAACTGGTGATCGAGCGCCAGGGTGACGAGTTGCGCATTCGCCCCGCTCGGCGCCGGATGGGCGATGTATTGGGCAAGTTTGCGCAGTTCTCGCCGGATTTCATGAGCGAGGGTCGAGGCCTGAGCATCGAGGGCGAGCGCGAGGCCCTATGAAACCGAAGTACATGCTCGACACCAACATCTGCATCTATCTGATGAAGCACCAGCCTGCGCAGGTGCGGGCGCGTTTTGCCGAGTGCTATGTCGGCGACGTCGTGATCTCGGCGATCACCTTGGCCGAACTGGAGTTCGGGGTGGCCTGCTCGGGTAGTGCTCGAGAACGCAATCAGGCCCAACTTGAAAGCCTGCTTGAGGACCTGTGGGTCGCGCCCTTTGAAGCGGGCGCCGCGCGCGCCTACGGTCCGCTGCGGGCAGCGAACCCCGAGCGCAACAAACATGCGCTGGACAAGCTGATCGCGTCACACGCGATGTCGTTGGAGGTGACACTGGTCACCAACAACGAGGCCGATTTCCAATGCTTTACCGGGCTGACCGTCGAAAACTGGGTCAACAATCACTGACAGCAGGGAAGGGGTCGGTGCCGGTCCCGAGCAACGGCGGGCGGTCGAGCCAGACCTCAGTCGCGAATGCGCTTGTCGACCGGAGCGGCGGCTTGAGTGCTGCCTCCATCGATCCAATCACTTGAGTGCGTACCAAACACCGCGTCCGCTGCCCTGCTGATTCAAATGACCGTG
>JBIKMC010000130.1:0-9158 GCA_044359405.1 Burkholderiaceae bacterium | reverse complement strand
GACGAGAAGGGCGCGCCCATTGAAAGTCGCGCCGAAGGAGCGGGTGGCGCATCGGCTCAAATGGGTGGCGCTGATGCCAGCGGTACGGCTGGACGCTCAGCCAGCCAGTCTGAATTGCAACAGGATCCCTTCAACGACCCCAACAACCCGTTGTCCCGTCGCAGTATCTACTTCGACTTCGACAGCTTTCAGGTCAAAGAAGAATATCGCGTCACCGTCGAAGCTCACGCGCGGTTTCTGCTCACCAATCCGCAGCGTCGAATCATCATCCAGGGCAATACCGACGAGCGTGGCAGCCGTGAGTACAACTTGGCCCTCGGCCAGAAGCGCGCCGAGGCTGTGCGCCGCGCCCTCGCCACCTTGGGTGTGACCGAACAGCAGATGGAAGCCGTCAGCTTCGGTGAAGAGCGACCCAAGGCCACGGGCACCGACGAGGGCTCATTCGCCGAGAATCGTCGCGCTGACATCGTTTACCAGTAAGCCGGCCCGGAAAGAGCATCCATGATGGCTAAACGCGCGCTGACGTCGCTTGCTTTATGGCTGACGGTGGCTTCGGCTGCCCAGGCTCAGCTGTTTGGTGGTGACGATGAAGCGCGCCGCGCCATCATCGATCTGCGCGGTCGTATTGACCTCATGAACCGAGAGTTCGGCGCCCAGATGAAGGAATACGCTGACCGCCTCGACGCCCTGGAGGCCGCCACCCGCGGGCAGCTCGCTCTGCGCAATGAACTCGACGCCATGCGCCAGGAGCTGGCCCGACTGCGCGGCTCATTAGAAGAGCAGACCAATGAGCTGGCCAACACGCAGAAAATGCTGCGCGACCAAAGCGCTGAGTTCAGCGAGCGCCTGCGGCCTATCGAGCCGGTCGCTGTACAAATCGATGGCAAGTCGGTCACCGTCAGTCCCAGCGAGCGGCGACGCTTCGAAGCAGCGGTTGCCGCGTTTCGCGAGCGCGATTTCAAACTGGCTCAGTCGACACTGCAGTCATTTCGCACGCAGTACCCTGACAGCCCCTACACAGCCAACGTGCTGTTCTGGCTGGGCAGCACGCAATTCGAGCTTAAAGATTTCAAGGGCTCCATCGAAAGCCAGCAAACCCTGCTGAGTCGCTTTCCGGGCAGCGAGCGGGCTCCTGACGCCATGCTGAATCTCGCGTATGCACAGATTGAAGGCGGAGATCGGCGCGCAGCCCGCCGTACCCTTGAGCAACTGATCGAAAAGCATCCCGAATCGCCTGCAGCCAAGTCGGCGCGCGACCGCCTCGTCACGCTGCCGGCCCCAACGGCGCCCGCTGGCAAGAGTTAAGACTGCCCGGCTGCAATTTGACCAGGGCTTTGTTTCAAAGATATACTTAAAGGCTTTCCACGGGTCGTTAGCTCAGCCGGTAGAGCAGCGGACTTTTAATCCGTTGGTCGCCAGTTCGAATCTGGCACGACCTACCAGATTTCCCCTGCATCGCCTTCTCGCAGTATCGCCAGCGCCCTGCCCTAAGCAGGGCGTTTGCACGTCTGGGGTCGGGCGTTGCGCGGAATCGCGTCTGTCGGTTGCCCTTGCTCGAACCCCGTTATTGCTTAATATCGCCAATCTAGCGATTTCATCCATGAGCACAGCCATGCGAACCCTCACTTCAGTCGAAGCCCAGAATCGATTCGGCGAATTGATCGATAGCGCTCAACGGGAGCCAGTCACCATCACCAGACGAGGGCGACCGGTCGCTTTCGTGCTGTCCCCAGAGGACCTGAAAGATCTCATCGCCTCGCGAGGGCGTAGAGATCGAGCGTTCGCGGAGTTGGAGGCTTTTTTCGCGGCCGCCGATTCGAAGCTGCTGCCCGCTGCAGCCGCATTGACCGACCAGGATGTGGAGCAACTGGTCGATGCCGTTCGTTAAGCGGGCTGTATTTGACACCAGTTCTCTGGTCGGCGCCGTGCTCCGACCCTCATCGGTTCCTCGAAAAGCGCTGATGCTCGCTGTTGCACAGATGCAGCTTTGCGCCTCGCTATCAACCCTTGGGGAATTCGAACAGGTCATCACTCGGCCTGCCTTCGATCGTTATCTGAATTTGGCTATGCGGCGCGAATTCGCTGCGCTGTATCGACGTCATGTTCGCGTCTTCGAGGTGCAATCTCAGGAAGAGTCGCGTCTGATCGAGCCGTGTCGGGATCCGCGTGACAACAAATTCCTGGCACTCGCGATCGTGGCGTCCGCCGATCTGATCGTCAGCAGCGACGACGATCTTCTTTCGATGAGCCCCTATCAGGGGATTTTGATCGTGAAACCCACCGATTTCGTCAGTGCATACGCCTGACCGCACCCTTTACAATCGATTGAGTATCCACGGACTTTTAATCCGTTGGTCGCCAGTTCGAATCTGGCACGACCTACCAACTTTCTGTCATGAAGCCTGCACAAGCAACAGCAGCAGGCGCCATCCTTAAAATTCCTGTCAACGCAGCCTCAACGGGCTTCATTTTTCGCTTCGGGCTAGCTCGAAGCGGTCGCCCGCAGTCTCTCTTGAACAAGCGCCTCACTGGGTTCCAGGTGACTGCCCGGCGCCAATGCGCCCGGTTCTATTCGCACCTGTTCGATGACGCCGGTGTAGCTGAAGGCACCGCGATGCGCATAGCGTTCATTGACGGATAGTCGTCTGGACACGCCCACGCTCATTCCAGAATTCGGTATGCGCAACATCGTCGGCGATAGATCGACCTCGTCGACATAGCGCACCCCGTTCAGGCGAAGTTCAGCTTTGCCTTTTCTGGCGCCGAGCGCCTGGTAGTGCAGCTCAAAGTTCTGCGGACCTGCACTCAATGCGATTGGCGCCAATACTGTGGGTCGATGCCACCACTGATAGATGAAATGCAACTGGTGCGACTCGACATAAAGGACGATTCCGCAGAACCGGTCACCCAGCGAAAAAATAATGCCCTCATCACCAGGCACCCAACTGAAGCGGGCCTCGAGCCGATAGCTTCGATCACAGACCAGCGGCGAAACCGCCAGAGACGGCAGCGATGGCCCGATTCGGTAAAAGCTGCGTGGAGCCAGCATACGCTCGACTTCATAGGGCGGCACATGATAATTGCGACGCTCGTCTCGGGTATCCAGAGGGTAAACGAAGTTTGCACCCGCCTCAGCATCAAACTCGTCGACCATTCGCTGCACGATATCGGGGTGGGCCTTGGCCAGATCGACGATTTCCGCGGGATCTTCAGCGATGTTGAACAACATCCAGTTGTCGAGATCGATGGCCTTATCGGGTGTTTGCAGCGACACAATCTTCCAACCATCGGCGATGAAGGCTCGATTACCCTGCAGCTCATAGTACTGACGGGTACGAAGCGCAGGTGCAAAGGCGTCGTCTACGATGCTCGAAAAACTTTTGCCGTCCAGATTGGGGGGCTTATGTCCCTTAAACTCCTGCGGCACCGACGCCTGCGCGAAGTCCATCACCGTCGGCAAAATATCGGTCACATGCACCCACTGGGGTCTTAGCGCGCCGCGGTCAGCGATACGCTGGGGCCAGTGCATCACCAGCGGGACCCGAATACCACCCGCCATCGGCGTGCGTTTGAAGTAGCGATAAGGCGAGTTGCTGACCTGCGTCCACCCGGTCGGATAGCAGACGTAAGTGTCCTCATTACCCACCCGATTTTCGCGCAATAGGCGCAGGTTCAGTGCCATATCGTCTGGTTCACCGACGCGCCGACCGACCAGATTCATCACACCACCCGGGCCCGCGACGGCATTGGCACCGTTGTCGGAGGTGAGCAGAATCAGCGTGTTGTCGAGCTCGCCTGAAGACTTTAAAAAAGACACCAGCTTGCCGACGTTCTGGTCGGCGTTATCAATCAGCGCGGCATACACCTCCATGTACCGAGCATATAAGGCGCGCTCGTCGGGGCTGAGGCTTTCCCATTGCGGCACGCCCGGATTACGGGGTGCAAAACTGGCGTTTGGCTCAATGAGCCCGGCGGCACGCTGCCTCTCATAGCGCCGCTGGCGCAACACATCCCAACCTTCATCAAAACGTGTGCGGTAGCGCGCAATATCCTGGGGTTTAGCCTGCAGAGGGCCATGCGGCGTCTGAAAAGCCATGTAAAGAAAAAAGGGCTTACCGGGTGAACCGCTGACATGATGCGCCAACCACTCGATCGCCCGATCGGTATAGTCGTCGGGCGCGAAGTAGCCATCGGGATAACGGATAACCTGCGCTTGATGATTTCCCTCCATCATGTTGTCCGGCTGAAAGTAGCCGGTCTCCGCACCGATGAATCCGTAAAACTGATCAAAGCCACGTTGAATCGGCCAAGAACTGGTGTCACCGCCCGGCAGGTTGTTACGGTCGTAGGTGTTGTGCCACTTGCCCACCGCAAGCGTTGAGTACCCATGCAGTCGAAGCAGCTCGGCCATGGTCGGAGCAGTAGGCGATATCTCGCCGCCATAGCCGGGGTAACCTGGATTACTCTGAGACAACCAACCACAGCCCACGCTATGTGGATTTTTGCCGCTTAGCAGCGCCGCCCGGGCCGGCGTACACATGGGTACTGTGGTGTAGCCGGTAAATCGAAGCCCACCCTCAGCGAGTGCGTCAATGTGCGGCGTTTCGATGTCGCCACCAAAACAGCCCAGGTCAGAAAACCCCATGTCGTCCATGAGGATCACGATGACGTTAGGACTCGTCGATGAGGCCTTGGGCGGTGGACTCCAGTGCGGTTTGGATTGTGCGAGGGTTTGACCGATCGTGCCCGAGGATGGACGGCCAGCCTTTCCAGAATCGCTGTTATTCATCAGTGGCGCCCTCAAGTAGCAATCTATTCCGGTTTAATGTTGCCCACTTTCACCACTTGAACCCACTTGACCAGCTCAGCGCGAACGTACTCGGCAAACTGCGCCTGGCTCTCGCTCTCAGCCACCGACATGCCGTTGCTGGTCAAGGTGGCGCGTAAGGCATCACTGGCGAGGGCCTTATTGATCTCGGCGCGAAATCGGTTGGTAATCGCAGAGGCCGTGCCGCGCGGCAGCAACACTCCCAGCCACTGATCCGCCTCGAAGTCCTTCGCCCCAGCTTCAGCAACCGTGGGCAGGTCCGGAAGCGCCGTAAAACGCTTCGCGCCGGTCACTGCAAGCGGCCGTACCGCGCCTGATCGAATTTGCGGCAGGGCCACCGCCGCATTGGCGAACAGCAGATCGACATGTCCGGCCACCAGATCAGTCATTGCCTGAGGCGCACCCTTGTAAGGCACATGGGTGATCTCGAGTCCCATCATCGACTTGAGAAGTTCAGCCGACAAATGCGCGGGCGATCCGATGCCGGCAGATGCGTACGACAATTTTCCCGGTCGGTGACGAGCCAAGGCGATCAACTCGCCCATCGTGCGCGCTGCGACGTTGTTATTGACCACCACGACCGATGGCGCGAAGGCCACTGCGGCTACCGGGATGAAGTCAGCACTGACGTCGAAGGGCAACCTTTGCCCAAGGGCCGCATTCATGTTGAGGGCCGACGTGGTCAATGCCAGCGTGTAACCGTCCGGTGCGGACTTGGCGACGATATCAGCTCCGATGACACCACCCGCTCCCGGCTTGTTGTCAACAACGACGGGCTGCGCCATACCCGCCTGAAGCTCTTTGGCCACCGCGCGTGCGGCAATATCAACGAGGCCGCCAGGCGGCCAGGGCACCACCATTCGAACAGCCTTCGAGGGAAACTCCTGCGCTGCGCTCGGACGCGCGGACAGAATCCCAAACGAAAGGATGACGCCCACGACAGCGATCATGAACCGACTCATATTGCCCACCTTGTCATTAACCGTCAGCGGCCCGCACGAGGCGGGTAATACCCGAACAACATCCTCTCAGATCTGGGACGAGGGGTCCATTAGCAGATCGCAAATAGCGCCTGAAACCTGAGCATTCAGCCGGTCGGACGACAACGACAGGCTCAGGCGAGTCAGCGACCAGCGCGTGATCAGGCGGGCAAAGGCGCAATTGAGAACCAGCAAGCTCACGGTTCATCCGCCCCGCGCCGCATTAAGCCTGGCTTAATCGTCCGCAATCAAACTCATACTGGTCTTTAAAAGCCGCGCACGGAGCACGATGAACCCGGCATCTGCCCTGACACAGCATCAACGCGCACAAGCTGGCCCCCCGATCGGTCGTCGCGTCCTGGTATTCACCTTAGCAACTCTCGCTGCGCTGCTTATCTGGGATCTGTCCGGCCTTGACCTGACCATCTCCAGGGCACTGGCTGACGTCTCAGGGTTCCCCCTGCGCCAGCACTGGCTGTTTTCATGGCTCCTGCATGACGTGCTTAGGGTGGTGTCGGGTTTGCTGGTCGTGGCTCTGGTCGTCAACATGGGATGGCCACTGATCGCCCATATCCCCACCGCCGCTCGCGTCGATCTGGTAGTCGCCAGCCTGTCAGCTGCCATGCTGGTACCGGCATTTAAGCGCTTTAGTGCCACGAGTTGCCCATGGCACCTGGCCGAGTTCGGCGGCCAGATCGCCTACATTCCACACTGGTTGCTCGCGGTCACGGACGGCGGCCCAGGGCATTGCTTCCCCTCCGGCCATGTGGTGAGCGCGTTCGCGTTTTTTGCAGGCTGGCTCGTGTTGCGCGATCTCAGGCCTCGCGTGGCCAGACTATGGCTTTTCGCGGTCCTGCTGGCGGGAACCCTGGCTGGAGCGGCCCAGGTGATTCGAGGGGCGCACTATGTCAGCCATGTGCTCTGGTCGGCCTGGCTGTGCTGGGTGGTCACGCTGATCGTACTGTTTGCCCTGCGTCAGGTCAGACAACTGCCCGCCCAGCGCTGACAGCCCTACCGGCGCAGCGAGCTCAATCTCGGCGTCGTCAGCCCGCGGCCAGGGCGAAATACATCGCACTTTTGATGACTCAAACTCGTCATATAAACTACTAATAAGACTTACGAGTTATTTAAGATAGCCGTGAATATCCAGCAGCTTCGCTACGTGCGGGAAACCGTCCGTCGCGGCCTCAATCTGACTGAAGCGGCCCGGGCCCTGCACACCTCGCAGCCCGGTGTCTCCAAGCAAATCCGCGAGCTCGAAGACGAACTCGGCGTCCAGATTTTTGAGCGTCACGGCCGCCGCTTCACCGGACTGACCGCACCCGGCCGGGAATTAGTCGCCGTGATCGAGCGGGCTTTGCTAGAACTAGAGAATTTGCGCCGCATCGGCGAAAATTTCGCCGCCCATAACAGCGGCCGTTTGACGATAGCAACCACTCACACTCAGGCTCGGTACACGCTGCCGCCTGTGATCGCGGCGTTTCGTCAGCGCTATCCCCGGGTTCGTTTGACCCTGCAGCAGGGTAACCCACCCGCCGTCGCTCATTGGGTCCGAAGTGGCGAGGCCGACCTTGGCATTGCCACCGAGGCTCTGGCCCATTACGACGATCTGGTTGCCTTCCCGGGATACCAGTGGACACATACCGTCGTCGTACCGCAGGGCCACGCACTGGCCGGGGTTCCCCGCCTAAGCCTGCAGATGCTCGCGACACATCCCATCGTGACCTACAGCACCGAGTTCGCCGGGCGCCGGCATATTGACGCTGCTTTTGCCGCAGCCGGACTTACCCCCGACATCGTCCTTACCGCTATCGATTCAGATGTCATCAAGACCTATGCCGAGCTGGGGTTGGGCATCGGTATCATTGCTTCGGTAGCCTATGACCCCCTTCGCGACAAAGCTCTCACGCAACTCGACGTCTCGCATCTATTTCCGGTCAATACCACCCGCATTGCGATACGTAAGGGCGCTTATCTGCGCACCTTCGGCCTGGCTTTCATCGAGATGTTCGCGCCTGAACTGACTCGCGACCGCGTCCTGTCATCGCTGTCGACCGATTAGCGCGACGCAAGCCCTAGCGCTGCTGCGCCGCCAACACTTCCACCCGAACCGCCTCGGTCAACTCGGACTTCAACGCTGCGAAATCGGGGGTGGTCTTGATGGAGTAGTGCCGCGGGTGTGGCAGCGGCACCGCCCGATCGAGCTTAATGCGGCCGGGCCTCGCACTCATCAGCACCACGCGACTACCAATGAACACGGCCTCATCGATGTCGTGTGTCACGAACAACACCGTCTTGGCCTCGGCCTCCCAGATTCCCAGCAGCAGCTCCTGCATTAACTCGCGCGTCTGGTGATCGAGCGCACCGAAGGGCTCATCCATGAGCAAAATACGCGGGTTGTTGGCCAGCGCGCGAGCGAGCGCAGTGCGCTGCTGCATACCGCCGGAGAGCTGCTTGGGAAAGTGCGACTCGAACCCGCCGAGCCCGACCTTTCGGATGAAGTCGTGCGCAACGGCAAGCTGCTGCTCGCGCGGCAGCCCGCGTTCACGCAATCCAAAACACACGTTATCGAGCACCGTGAGCCAGGGAAACAGGGTGTAGCTCTGAAACACCATGCCGCGATCCGCGCCCGGTCCGGTGATGGGGCGACCATCGAGCGTGACGCTGCCCGCCGTGGGTTGATCGAGGCCCGCAACGATACGCAGCAGGGTACTCTTGCCACAGCCGCTGGGGCCCAGAATCGTGACGAAGTCATTCTCGGCCACATCAAGATCGGTTGCCTGCAGCGCCAGGGTTGAACCAGCAGCGGATTCAAAGCGGCGCTCGACGCCACGAACGGCCAAAACGGCGGCGTTGCTATTCATCGACCCAGCATGGCCCAGGGGAAGAGCCGCCGATTGAATTGTTTGAAAAGAATATCGCTGATCAGCCCGATCAGTCCGATCACGATGATGCCAAAGATGATCTGGTCGGTCGCCAGCAGCGCCTGACTGTCGGTGATCATATGTCCGATACCACTCGATGCCCCGATGAGCTCGGCCACAATCACATAAGTCCAGGCCCAACCCAACACCATTCTCAGGGTCTCAGCAATGTCGGGCGCAGCCCCGGGAATCAGCACACGCCAGATCAGTGATCGATCGCCAGCCCCCAGCGTATACGCAGCCTCGACCAGATCACGGCGCGTGTTGCCCACGATGACGGCGATCATCAAAACCAGTTGAAAGAAGCTGCCGATGAAAATGAGCGCCAGTTTCTGCGCTTCGCCGATTCCAGCCCAAAGTATCAGCAAGGGAATAAACGCGCTGGCCGGCAGATAGCGCGCGAAGCTGACAAAGGGTTCGAAAAAC
>JBIKMC010000439.1:0-2550 GCA_044359405.1 Burkholderiaceae bacterium | reverse complement strand
CTTCCGGGCCTGGTTTGAGGCGCAGCACGGCCAGGCTGCGTGGCAGGCGCTCGACAAAATTCCCCGTCTGCAATGGATGGACTACCTGCGCTGGTATCGGCGCATGGTTGAGCCCGAGGTTCGCAACGAGCACGAGGTTTTGGCCGTTGAACCCCATGCCGACGGACGCGTGAGTCTGCGAGTTCGTCATGCCGGTCATGAGTCGACCGTACAGGCAAGGCGGGTAATACTGGCTACCGGTCGCGATGGCCTGGGCGCGGCCTGGTATCCCGACTTCGCGCAACACATCCCCATGCGTTTGCGGGCCCATTCTTCCGATGCGCTGGATTACAGCCGTCTGCGTGGCTTGCGGGTCGCCGTGATCGGTGGTGGTGCCTCGGCGATGGACTGTGCAGCCACTGCACTTGAGTCGGGTGCCCAACGGGTCGACCTGCTGATTCGGCGCCGTGAGTTACCCCGTGTCAACAAGGGTAAAGGCTCGGGCAGCGCGGGTATGACACATGGTTTCGTGAACCTGCCTGATGAATGGAAATGGCGCATCCGTCACTACGTCAATGAGCAGCAGACGCCACCTCCCCGGGGCAGTACGCAGCGTGTGTCCCGGCACGATAATGCCCGCTTCTGGTTAGGCGCCTCGATCGATGAAGTGCGCACTGATGGCAGCACGGTGAGACTACTGACGCCTCGTGGAGAATTTGAATTCGACTTCGTGCTGTTCTCGACCGGGTTTCGCGTTGACTTTACGGCTCGACCTGAGTTTGCGGCCTTTTCGTCCCACCTTCGTTTGTGGGGCCAGCGCTATCAACCCGAATCCGGCGCACATGACGACGAGCTGTCAGAGTCTCCCGACCTGGGGCCTGCGTTTGAATTTCGCGAGCGGGTTGTTGGCTCCTGTCCGGGCATTGATCGAATTCACTGCTTCTGCTATCCGGCGACGCTCACCCACGGTACGGTGGCTGGTGACATTCCGGCCATCAGTGAGGGCGCGCATCGTCTGGCGCAGGGTCTGGCGTCGCTGTTTCTGGCGGAGGGTATCGAGCAGCACTTTGAGGCCATACAGGCGTTTGAAGAGCCAGAGTTGCTGGGCGATGAGTGGGCCGAATCCTGACGTGGCTCTCGTGAATCCTATGCGCACTTTCAATTCTTCAAGGACTCTTCAACGATGAATCAGGCTGTCGAACCCCGGTCCTCTACCGACCTTATCGACGAACTGCTCGGACTGTCGCCCGCAAATCCGGTGCACGCCTTGCGTCACTGGCGAGAAAAGGTCGCGCAGGCCACGCAGTCCAGCCATCAGCTGCTGTTCGACCCAGCGCTTGGAGGGCTGTCCTTGCGCGAGCGACTGCTGGTGGCCCTGTATGCCTGCCGGCTCACGCCCGCGCCGCAGCTGACCGCCTACTACCGGCAACAGCTGCTCTTACTGGGGTCTGACGATGCGCTTGTGCTGGGCGTCGTTGATCAGGGCGACCCATCGATGCTCCCTGATGCCCGTCTACGCGCCATTTTGCAGTTCGCCGGCACACTCATCCGTCGGCCCGTTGAAGGCGATAAGGCCCTGCTGATGCGGCTGCCTGCCGCGGGGCTCAGCACACCCGCCATCATTACCCTGGCGCAGCTGATCGCCTATCTTTCGTATCAGACCCGGGTGGTGGCTGGTCTGATCGCCCTGACGCAGGCGCAGGGTGCTGCTGTGGCGGCTCCTGCGGCTGCAACCGGAGGGGCTGGCGAATCCCTGGCAGACCATACCGTGCTTCGAGTCAGGGGCTTTACCAATGAGACCCTGCCCTGGCGAGCGTGGCTGCCCACGGTGGCCGTCGATAAGGCCACACCCGAGCAGATTGCCGTGCTCGAAGAGAGCCATCCGAAAGCGAAGGAATCCGACTACTACCTAACCCTCATCCACCAGCCGGCCATCCTGCGGCAGCGTTCGGCCGCCTTCAACGCCATCATGTATGCGCCGGGCGGCATGTCGCGGGCTGAGCGCGAACTGGGTGCCACCGTGGCCTCGCGTATCAATCGCTGTGTTTATTGCGCCTCGGTACATGCTCAGCGCTTTGAGCAGCTGGCCCGCAGGCAGGATGTGATTGCCCAGGTATTTGACTACCCCTACGCGGCGGGCACCACCCCGCGCGAACGCGAGATCGTCACCTTTTCCATCGCTCTGACTGCGACGCCTGGTGAGCTTCCTGGGCGAGCCGTCGAACGATTGCGCGAGCAGGGGGTCAGTGATCGTGAGATTTTCGATCTCATCAACTCGGTTGCTATTTTCGCGTGGGCCAATCGCCTGATGCTGAATCTGGGCGAACCTGAATTGCCGTTCTGATGTTGTTCAAGCGCCAGGCCCGAGCGTGTCGGCCCTGACTTTCTCCCGATTCAAGAGGTTGCGATGCCTGAATTGATCGTGCGACGGGATGGCCCAATAGGACGGGTCGTGTTTTCCAACCCCGCCAAGTACAACGCGATGACGGTTGACATGTGGCTGGCGCTGCCCAGGGTGCTGGGCGAATTCGATGCCGACCGCGCGATTCGTCTGGTGGTTCTGGAAGGCGA
>JBIKMC010000438.1:0-2557 GCA_044359405.1 Burkholderiaceae bacterium | reverse complement strand
GGAGTGCGCGAAGCGAATACGGACTTCCTGCGCCAATGCCGGGGCGGCGCTGACCAGACCGGCCAATGCCAGGGCGATGAACTTGACTGTCATGTCTCCTCCAGAGGGCTTTCGAGCGGGCCCTTCAACGATGACCGGACCAAGCCGGTGGTGATCGGTCGGACGGTATTTCCGACGCGGCTGCAAGCTTGCCACGTCATGGGCTTGCGGTACAGGGGCAGGCGTTTCGGTGGATCAGATCTCGCGTGCATCCCGCCAGCGATACAGCATGAGCTTGAGCGGGCCAAAGCGTCGTGCAAGGCCATGCAGCGGAACCGGGCGAATGGGTTCAAGGGGTAGGGCCAGCGATTTCAGATCACCGCCCAAGGCTGCCCGCGCAAGCTCGCGTCCCATGGAAACTGATAAGGCGATACCGCGGCCATTGCAACCCAGCCAGGTGAACCCGCGCGGACCCAGTTGATGCACGCGCGGATGGTAGTCATCGGTCATGCCGATAAAGCCGGACCAGGCGAACTGAATGTCAACCGGACCGATGTCGGGAAACATGTACTTCAGACGACTGATGACCATGGGCTTGAGCTTTTCAGCCGCGTTGTTGGGGCTGATGACGGCCCCGCCCGAGATCAGACGGTGCCGTGCGTCATACCGTGCGAAATGAAGATCACCATGGGTATCGGACAGCGCCATTCGCGAGGGCAGCACGCGCGCGCGGGCAGCCGCATCCAGGGGCTGGGTGGCCAGCATCCAGGAATAGGCGGGTACGACCTCATGCGCGAGTGCAGGATGCAACTCAGGGCTGAAATGGTCAGTCAGGGCGTGTGTCGCGACAACCAGGGCATGAGCCCGGACTCGTCCCCCCGGCGTGATCACGGTCCAGCGCTCGCCGTCGTGGCTCATGGAGCGGGCCGGCGTATTACCGTACAGAGCGCCCCCCGCCCGGACAAAGGCTGCGGCCAGGCCGCGCGTGAAGGCAAGCGGATTGATATGCCCGCCAGAGGGTGCCATCCAGCCACCGTACCAGGTGTCAGAGCCAATCAGTTCGCGAGCCTGCGCCCGGTCGAGTAGTCTGACATCGGCACCGTGCCGTCGCCATTGCTCGACGCGGCGTTCAGAGATGCGTATGCGGCCTGGCGAGTGGGCGGGCTGAATCCAGCCCGCCTGCTCGGCCTCGCAGTTGATGCCCAGTCGGCGAACCTCGTTGAACAGGTGAGCTGCCGAGTCGCGCAGCATGGCCACGAAGCGCTCGCCTGGTTCGCCCCAGCGGCGAATCAGATCGTCGGGGTCGGGCTTGGACAGCGTCGGAATCACCTGTCCATTGGTGCGACCCGACGCGCCGTAGCCGGGGGCGGCGGCCTCGATCACCGCAACCCGGTGACCCTGCTCAGACCCATGAATTGCGGCGTTCAGGCCGGTAAAGCCTGCGCCGATGACCAGAAGATCGACTTCAAGATCAGTCGCAAGCGCAGGGTAGTCAGGTGCGGGCGGCGTGACGGCAGCCCACAGCGAGGCTGGCCATGACCAGTTGGGAGTGGATGAATTCATTCGGAAAACGCCAATTCGATACCGTTGATGGGAGCCGTAACAAGCATGTCATGCTCCTGCGAAAAGCTGCAGCCTCCGTCATTAAGCGCCTGCCGACAGGTTTGAAGGCTTTCCACCTTTAGACGAAGACGCTCGACCCGCGCGGCGTGCCCGGGTTGCTCACGAAGCCTGATCACGTGCCGAGCAAGCCCGACCTGCAACTGCCCGGACGCTGCATTGTGCGCGATCTCGCAGGGCACCCGTGACCAGTCGCGGCGGGCCTGCGCAAGATCGGGCACCCTCATGTCATGGCCCAGGATACTCACGGCCGAGTTGGCGTGCCGGCACAGCTCGGGAAGCCAGACCAGTTCGCGCGTCAGGTGCTGACAGGCGAATAGCTTCAGGCCGGGCAGGCTACCGGGCGAGGCCCACAACACCCGAAAGCGCGCCGGCACCGTCTGACCGTTGCCCAGTTCAACCGGGCGCTCGAACGTCATGGGCTCGGTGGCCCGGATGCCGTTTGCCGTGATCAGCGTGTGCAGGGCGTCGATGTCGGGGGTCGACAGCACCGTACCGTATAGCCCTTCTCCGGTGCTGGCGTTCAGTTGCCGCCATTCAGCGTTGACCGCCGTTTCGCCACGGGTGACCAGCAGCTCAAGATAGTCATTGCGCAGCATGATGGTGTGATTGGCCGTGCCGATATGGGCATCATGCTCGCCGCGAGGCGATAGCGTGAATCCCAGGCGTCGCCACTGCTCGCCCGATGTTTCAAGATCGCGAACGAGCACTACCAGGTGATCGATGCTGGGTGCCTGCGAGGGGTCCGTCATGGTGGCTTGCCGTGTTGTGAAAATCAGGCCGGACTGGAGCGCAGCCCGTAGGTTTTGTCGCCGATCAGCAGGTATTCCGCGCGCAGCAGAGCATCGCCTTTTTCGCCGATGAAGGTGAATCCCACCACGGCGAGGCTGGTGCCCGTGGCAATGGGCTCGATCTGCCATTGACTCATTCGAAACAGCGGTGCCAGTTCAATCTCCCA
>JBIKMC010000436.1:0-2565 GCA_044359405.1 Burkholderiaceae bacterium | reverse complement strand
GGTGGTGAAGCTGGTCAGCGCCAATACCTTCACCATCAGCTTCGAGGGCGCGCTGAAGGGTACTCAATTCAACCGCATGACCCTGCAGGTCGAGGGCGCTGCGGCGTCCGCTCAAAAGGGTAGCGGTAGTTTTGTTGTGGGCAATGTGCCCCAGAACATCAGCAGTCTGCGCGCGGCCTACGCGCAGCTGCTCAATACGCCACAGTCCAACATTCTGGTTGAGTACACCGCCACGCCCCTGGACGGGGTCTCGGGCGAGCGCTACACCATCAGTTTTGTGGGTTCGTTGGCCAATACGAATATTGCTGATCGAGCCATCGCCTTCAACACCCCGCTCAAGCTGCGTCTGATGCAGGATGGCGCTTCGCCCATCGGCGAAGTGCAGCGCCTGGTGATTGATCGTGCCGCCGATACGACCGGCTCCTACCGGTTGAGTTTGGTGCACGCGGGCAAGACCTTTGTCACGGCTGATATTGCTTTCGATGCGTCCGCAGCGACGGTGCAGGCCGCTCTGCTCGCGGCGACGGCGACAACCCAGGCGGGATCCGTCACGCTGTCCAGCCAGGGCGCGATTGCGGTCACGGCCGATGGTACAAATGCCTATCGGGTTGTGTTCTCGGGCGGATTATCGGGTGTCGACCTGCCAAAGTTGGTCGCAAGTTCGATCACGACCGATCCTGACCTGCCCACCGGCAGCTTCACCATCTCGGTCGAAGACGCGCAAGGGCAGCGTCAGACCAGCAGCGCGATTGCCTACAGCGGCGACAGCACCGTGATGAGCGCCCGTCTGCAGACGGCTTTGCAGGCTTTGTTTGGCGGCGCCAACACGGTCACTGTCACGCCCGATACCGGCGACAGCAGTGCCCGGCGCGGCTCATACAAGGTCAGTTTCAGCGGCGTGTTGGCCAATACCGATATCCAGGACATCACCAGTCATTTCGCCAATCTGCAGCTGGGCGTGGTCAAACCCAGCAATATTCAGCAGGGAGTCGCCCAGACAGGCGAACTTCAGACCATCAGCTTTGATACCGAGGCGCCCGAGGTGGAGTTCACCCTCCAGTTGACGCATGCGGGCAAGACAATCACAAGCGATGCGTTCACGACCACCCTTAGCAAGAGTGAAGCTCAGGCGCTGCTGGATGCCTTCATGGCCGAGCTCAATCAGGCGGTGGGCAGTGGCTTTGCAGCCAGCGCCACCTGGGAGGTTTGGGCGGGCAAGATTGCCAGCGTGCGTTTTGCAGGATCGCTCAACGGTGTTGACGTGGCGGCTCTGGTGGTCACAACCAGCGCGCGTTCGGGCACGGCAAGCCTTGAAGTCATCAAAGCCGGTGAAACCATTGTTACGCCGGCCAAGCCCAAGCGCACCGTGGTGGTTGACTACACCACGGGCACTGATGACACGACGCCCGCCACCGAGCTTGCCATTGCGACCAGTCCAACTGCCAGCATGACGCTGGATCTGGATGGTGCGCTGGGCGACTACATGCGCGTTACTGGCCTGCTCGACATCAACCTCTTTGGTTTCTTCCAGACCAAGGGTGAGTTTGGTATCGAGAAAAAGACCGCCACGGTCACACTTTCGGATGGTACGACGACCAAGACGGCCAGTACCGTCACGGTTGATCTGCTGACCATTGGGGCCAAGAACGTGACCGCGTTTGCAGGCCTCAACGGTGGCAGTAGCAATGAGTTGGGCCTGAAGCTCACCGGCGTTGACTTCGGCCTGGCGCTGGCTTCAACCAAACTCACCGGTGCGCCCAATGAGGCCGCTCCGCAAAAGTGGACTGCACTGCAGGCTAGCGCTGCGTCAGTGAGCTTTGTGGGTCTGGGCAGCGACCTCACGATCTCGGCCACCAACGTCGGCGTGGTGTTGAATCAGGCTGATGGCGCGGCCACGACGGTCATCGACTTCAAGGCCAGCCCGCTTGAGATCATCAACGGGCCGTCCAGCAAAATCACGCTGAATATGGACGGTGCGCGTGGCGAACTGCTGCGCGCGACAGGTTTCCTCACCGTCAATGTTTACGGATTCTTCCAGGTGGCTGGTAACCTGGCTGTCGAAAAGTCGAGTAAACGGGTCACGCTCGCCAAGGTCGGAACAGCGGCTGCCGAGCAGTTGGATACCGATCTCATCAGCATTGGTGGCAAGGGCATCAATGCCTTCGCCGGAGTCGGTGGCGCAGGCGCTGACCGTGTCGGTCTTGAGCTGAACAATATCGAGTTTGGCTTGGCGCTCTTTACCGCAAAGATCAATGCCACGCGCAAGTGGACCGCGCTTCAGGCAACCGCCGCCAGTGTCGGCTTTGTGGGTCTGGGCAGCGATATTCAGATCACCGCCACCAATGTGGGCGTGGCCATCAATCAGGCGGATGGCGCTGCGACCACGGTGATCGATTTCAAGAACACGGCGCTTTCGCTACCCACTGGAACTGACAGTACCTTCACGCTGACCATGGATGGTGCAGCGGGTGAACTCATCCGGGCCAGCGGCGCGCTCAACTTGAATGTGTTTGGCTTCTTCCAGGTCAGTGGCAATCTGGCCATCGAAAAATCGTCGCGCCGGGT
>JBIKMC010000129.1:0-9275 GCA_044359405.1 Burkholderiaceae bacterium | reverse complement strand
TGATGTTCTCGCTGCACGTCAAGGCCACCATGATGAAGGTCTCGCACCCCATCGTGTTCGGTCATTGCGTACGCATCTTCTACAAAGAAGCATTCGCCAAACACGGTGAGCTGTTCAAGCAGCTGGGCGTCAATGTCAATAACGGCATGGTCGATCTCTACAACAAGATTGCCAGCCTGCCTGACTCGCAGCGTGATCAGATCATGCGCGACATCCACGCCTGCCATGAGCAGCGTCCCGAACTGGCCATGGTTGACTCGGCCAAAGGCATCACCAACTTCCACTCACCCAGCGACATCATCGTCGACGCGTCCATGCCGGCCATGATCCGCGCCGGCGGCAAGATGTACGGCGCGGATGGGCGCCTCAAAGAGGTCAAGGCGGTCATTCCCGAGAGCACGTTTGCGCGCATCTATCAGGAGATCATCAACTTCTGTAAATGGCACGGTGCGTTTGACCCCCGCACCATGGGCACTGTGCCCAACGTTGGCCTCATGGCCCAGGAAGCTGAAGAGTACGGCTCACATGACAAGACCTTTGAAATTTCTGAAGACGGCATTGCCAACATCACCGACCTCACCACCGGCGAGGTGCTGCTTACTCAGACCGTCGAACAGGGTGATATCTGGCGGATGTGCCAGGTGAAAGATGCGCCCGTTCGCGACTGGGTCAAGCTGGCCGTTACGCGCTGCCGCAATTCGGGCATGCCGGCCGTGTTCTGGCTGGACCCCTATCGCCCCCACGAGAACGAACTCATCAAAAAGGTGCGTGCCTACCTGAAAGACCACGACACCACGGGACTTGATATTCAGATCATGTCGCAGGTTCGCGCCATGCGTTACACGCTTGAGCGGGTCATCCGGGGCTTTGACACCATCTCGGTGACCGGCAACATTCTGCGTGACTACCTGACCGATCTCTTTCCCATCATGGAGCTGGGCACCAGCGCCAAAATGCTGTCCATCGTGCCGCTCATGGCCGGCGGCGGCATGTATGAGACAGGCGCAGGCGGTTCAGCGCCCAAGCACGTGCAGCAACTGGTCGAGGAAAACCATCTGCGCTGGGACTCGCTGGGCGAATTCCTGGCGCTGGCGGTCAGCCTCGAAGAATTGGGCATCAAGACGGGCAATCAGCGCGCCAAGATTCTGGCCAAAACCTTGGATGCTGCCACCGGCAAACTGCTCGATAACCGCAAGTCGCCCTCCCCCAAGACGGGCGAACTCGACAACCGTGGCAGCCAGTTTTATCTGGCCAAGTACTGGGCGCAGGAACTGGCCGCGCAGAAGGAAGATGCGGCGCTGGCCACTCAGTTTGCCAAGCTGGCGCGTGCGCTCACCGAAAATGAGCAGACCATCGTGGCCGAGCTGGCCGCTGTGCAGGGCAAGAAAGTCGACATCGGCGGCTATTACCGACCCGATGAGGCCAAGGTCAGCGCAGTGATGCGCCCCAGTCCCACTCTGAATGCCGCAATCGCGGCCATGGCTGGCTGATCATGGCGGGGGGCCCGCTCGTTGGCGTCGCTCGGCGCGTCGCTCGGCGCATCACCCGAGCGGCGTTCGCACTCGTATGCCTGCTGGGCGGCATAGCGGGCAGCCCCATGGCGGCCGCACAGGGGGTGCCGCAACAGGGACTACCCGTCGTCAGCCTGCAGGCCGGCATGCACATCATTCGTGCCGAGGTTGCGGCCGATCCGGGCTCGAGAGCGACTGGGCTGATGTTTCGTCAGTCACTGGGCCCCAATCAGGGTATGCTGTTTGTATTTGGCGAGCGAGCGATGCACTGCTTCTGGATGCGCAACACCCTCATCCCGTTGTCGATTGCCTTCCTCGATGACAGCGGCCGCATCGTGAATATCGCTGACATGGCCCCCCAGACCGAGGACAGTCACTGCCCGGCGGCACCCGTGCGCTACGCTCTCGAAATGGAAAAAGGCTGGTTCGAACGCCGCGGCATCGCCGCGGGCAGTCAGCTTGCAAACCGCCAGTTTTTCGGCGAGGGCAGCCGCTGAACGCGCACGCTGAGGAAATGCCCTTTTGGCGTTGTTGCTGAAGGGACTGATGCTGCCCAACAACGGGTTCGGCGCAATGTCCGAACCCGTTGTTGCCTACCCGCTACCAGGAAATACTCAGGCGAAATTACGCGCTGCGAAGTCCCAGTTGACCAGGTGATTCAGGAAGGTCTCTACAAACTTGGGACGCGCATTACGGTAGTCGATGTAGTAGGCGTGTTCCCACAGATCGATGGTCAGCAGGGGCTTGTCGGCGCCCGACAGCGGCGTGGCGGCGTTGCTGGTGTTGACGATATCCACCGAGCCGTCGGCCTTTTTTACCAGCCAGGTCCAGCTCGAGCCGAAGTTGCCCACCGCGCTCTTGGTGAAGGCCTCTTTGAAGGCGGCGTAAGAGCCCCACTTGGCGGTAATCGCAGCGCCCAGCGCGCCGCCGGGTTCGCCGCCGCCATTGGGCTTCATGCAATTCCAGAAGAAGCTGTGATTCCAGACCTGGGCTGCGTTGTTAAACATGCCGCCCGACGATTTGCGCACGATGTCCTCGAGCGAGGCATTCTCAAACTCGGTGCCCTTGATCAGATTGTTCAGGTTGGTGGCATAAGCCTGATGATGCTTGCCATAGTGATATTCGAAGGTTTCCTTCGACATGTGCGGCGCGAGCGCGTCGGTTGCGTATGGCAACGCGGGAAGGGTATGTTCCATCTGAAAATCCTCGATCGTTGGATGGTGAACAGGAAACGGGCGCAGATTCTAGGCCCAAACCGCGCGGTGCACCAAGGCGAACCGCAATGACTGGCGGGTCAATCGCCCGTCCGCGGGGCGATGGCGAGCACCAGGGTTCGCGCGCGAATGGCCGCCGGGTTAATCGCCCGTCCGCGGGGCGATGACTTGCTGGACCTGTGCGATCAGTTCCCCGCGGGCAAGACTCACCCGCAGTTCGGCACCTGGACGGGCCCCTGTCGCCTCCCGCAGAACCTGACCGCGTTCATCGGTCACGATGGCATAGCCTCGTTCAAGCACCGCCTGCGGACTCACCAGGGCAAGGGCCGCCGCGCCATGTTCCAGACGGGCCGAGCGGCGCTCCAGGGTCTGTCTACCAGCGCGCAGCAGCCGCTGGTTGAGCGCATTCAACTGCGCAATCGCCGCACTTGCCTCGGGCGGGCGCAGACGCACCACCAGTTGGTCAAGCCGATGAGCCCGAATCGTCTGGGCTGCGGTCTGGGCGCTCGCCAGACGAGCACCCAACGCGTCCAACTGACGAGCCCTGAGTGCCCATTGAGCGGATGGTGGACGCAGCAGTTTCACCGCCAGATCAAGCCGCTGCCCCGCGCTGTCCAGGCGTCGCTGGGTGAGCTCGTTCAGCCGCTCGGCGAACGCCAGCACGCGTTCCATGAGTCGCCCGCGATCGGGCGCGACCTGCTCAGCCGCCGCCGTCGGGGTGGGCGCGCGCAGATCGGCGACAAAATCGGCAATCGTGAAGTCGGTTTCGTGTCCCACCCCGCATACAACGGGAATGGGACTGGCCGCCAGCGCCCGCGCCAGAGCCTCGTCGTTGAAAGCCCACAGGTCCTCGATCGAACCACCGCCACGCACCAGCAGCAGCACATCGCACTCGGCCCGCGCAATCGCCGATCGCAGGGCGGCAAGCAGGCCAGCTGGAGCATCAGCGCCCTGAACGGGCGACGGGTAAATGAGCACTGGAATCTGCGGCGCCCTTCGCGTCAGGGTGGTCAGAACATCGCGCAGGGCGGCCGCCTGCAGCGAGGTGATGATGCCGATCTGGCGCGGCAGGGGCGGCAGCGGCCGCTTGCGCTCGGCATCAAACAGACCCTCGCCCTGCAAACGGGCCTTGAGGGCGAGAAATCGCTGGTACAAATCGCCAGCGCCGGCGCGACGCATCACCTCGACATTGAGCTGAAAGTCGCCGCGCGGTTCGTACAAGGTGACCAGGGCGCGTACCTGGACCCGGTCGCCTTCCCTGGGGTTGAAGTCGAGGTACTGGGCGCGGCCGCGAAACATCACCGCCCTGACCTGCGCGCCCGAGTCTTTCAGGGTGAAGTAATAGTGGCCGCTGGCGGCGCGAGTCAGATTGGATATTTCGCCGCTAACCCAGACCGGCGGGACACTGCGCTCAAACAGGCTCGCAACGGCGCGGTTCAGCTGGGCAACCGTCAGAATTTCCCGCGTCAATGCTTGTTCGGACATCGCCGATCCAGTCTCCATGCGGCCCTGCCAGCCAGACCTATCCACAAACCCGCGATTTGACTTGCTTTGAGTACGCCGTTCGTCGGAAATCACGTGTTTTCGTGCAAGTCATTGTTTTGTAAACATTATTTTTTAATAAAATCAGTGAGGACAGGCCTTAAGCGGGAATATTCAACCGAAAGCGCTGCCCACACGGCAGTTTATACACAGTGTTGTCCACAAGCTTGCGCCTTGCTTGAACCCGGCAAAAGACTGGACAATCGCCGCCTGACTTAGGGAGCTCCCGTGCTCGCATTGATTGAGGCCGCCGGTTGGCCAGTCTGGTTTCTGATCGCCTGCTCGGTGGTCGCCCTGGCCCTCATGGTCGAGCGGACCTTGTCGCTTCGGCGCAGTCGCGTCGCGCCTGAAGGCCTTCTTGACGAAGTGCTGGCCCGTCGCGAGCGTCAGGTTCTAAGCCCGGAGCTGCTTGACCGATTAGCCTCGGGCTCGGCCTTGGGACGCATTCTGGCCGCCGGCATGCGACGCGAGTCCGAGGGGTCGCCCGCCATGCGACAGGCCATGCAGGAAGCTGGGCAGGCTGTGGCCCATGAGCTGGGGCGCTACCTCACGGCGCTGGGCACCGTGGCCAGCATCGCGCCGCTACTGGGCCTGTTCGGTACAGTCATCGGCATGATTGAAATTTTTGCGGCCTCCTCGCCCGGTTCGGCGAGCGCCAATCCGCAGCAACTTGCCCAGGGCATCAGCATTGCGCTTTACAACACCGCCTTCGGCATCATGATCGCGGTCCCCGCCATGATCGCCTATCGCCATTTCAGGGCACGGGTCGATGGCCTGTTGATTCTGATGGAGCAACAGGCGGCCAGCCTGGCCGACCACTGCACCATCCGGTCGGAGCCTGTCTGATGGATTTTCGCCGCAGACTGCGCGCTGAGGAACCCGAGATCAACTTCATCCCGTTGATCGACCTGCTGCTGGTCATTCTGATTTTTCTGATGATCACCACCACCTACGCCCGGTTTCGTGAGCTGCCCCTGAACCTGCCTGGCGTTCAGGCTGAGCCCCTGGCCACGCGCCCTGGCGAGATCGTGGTGGCGGTAGCCCGAGACGGCCGCTATCTGATCGATGCGGGCCAACCGAAATTCGTGAGCCCCGCCGCACTCGCCGACGAGTTGCGGGTCGTCGCCTCAGGCGTGCAGAACCCGCTGGTGGTCGTTCATGCCGACGCGGGTGCCAGCCATCAGTCGGTGATGGCGGTTCTGGAGGCGGCCCGCTCGGCAGGACTGCCCCGGATCAGCTTCGCCGCGCGCAGCGCCGGCCCCTGAACGGCCAGACCTCTTGCTGCGCCGTCTGCTTGAGCGCCTGCTGCTGCGCATCTGGTTCGGGCACGGCCCCGGTCCGGCGACGGGCAGGCTCCTGCTGATGCCCCTGACTTTTATCACGGCGCGGATCAGTCGACGAGGGCGTGATCAGATACGCGCCCTGCCCCGCCCACCCCTACCCGTCGTGGTGATTGGCAATCTGGTCGCCGGTGGAGCTGGCAAGACCCCCCTGGTGATTGCGATGGCACGGCAATTAAGCGCCCGCGGATGGCGGGTCGGTCTGCTGGCCAGCGGTTACCGGGCGCGACGCTCTGAAGCCCGGCTGGTCAGGGCCGACGACGATGCCCAGGAGCATGGAGATGAACCGGTGCTGCTGGCGTTCAGCACGGGCCTGCCCGTGGCTGCGGGTCGCTTTCGCGATGAGGCTCTGCATCGGCTCATGCAAGCGCATCCCGACCTGAGCGTGGTCCTTGCCGATGATGGCCTGCAGCACACGCGCCTGCCGCGCAGTCTCGAGTTGGTGGTCTTCGACACCCGCGGAGTGGGCAACGGCTGCCTGCTGCCCGCCGGCCCCCTGCGCGAACCGATCGACCATGCCCGGCAGATGGACGCCCTGATGCTCAATGGCGACGCCCAGGCGCCCGACAGCCTCGATCGGCTGCCGAGCTTCCGGTTTCGCGCAATACCCGATCGCTTCAGACCTGTAAGCTCCGCAACGCCGGCCCTGGACGCGCGGGCCTTTCAGGCGCAGCTGGCAGCCCGTAGTCATGGGGGTCTGCTGGCGCTGGCCGGCATCGCCCAGCCTGAACGATTTTTTCAGGCCCTGCGCGCCCTGGGCATCGTGCCTACGCGCTATGGGTCGCTGGATGATCATGCCACCATCGATCCGGAATTTCTGGCAGCACAGCCGGAGGCCATCATCGTGATGACCGGCAAGGACGCCGTAAAATGTCGGTCATTCGCCGATTCGCGTTGCTGGTGGCTCGATCTGGACACCGAGTGCGACCCGGCCTTCATCAACTGGCTGGAAGAACAACTTGGACGCTCGACTGCTCGACATTCTGGTCTGCCCGATCTGTAAGGGCCCGCTGGTGCATGAGCGGGCTGGCGCAGACGCACCGGCCGACGCACCGCAGGCCGAACTGATCTGCACACGGGACCGACTGGCATTCCCCGTACGTGATGCCATTCCTCGCATGCTGGTCGACGAGGCACGACGCCTGGACGATGCCCCTGCCTGACGCTGGCCGGTCTGGTCCCCGATCATGGGCTCTGCCAGAGCCCTATGCACTGAGCCGCTTAATTTGATGAACCCCTGCCCTTTCGTTGCTCTGATACCCGCGCGCCTGGCCTCGACCCGACTCCCCGACAAGCCCCTGGCCAACATCGGTGGCCAGCCCATGGTGGTGCGGGTCGCGCAACGTGCGCAACAATCAGGAGCGCTGCGGGTGGCCATCGCCACCGACGCTCAGGCGATCGCGACGGCTGCGAACCAGGCTGGTTTCGAATCCGTGCTCACGCGGCCCGACCACCCCTCGGGCACTGACAGACTCGCTGAAGCGGCCCAGATTCTCGGACTGAGCGATGAGACCATCGTGGTCAATGTCCAGGGCGATGAACCGCTGATCGAGCCCGAGTTGATCGCACGAGTAGCGCAGGCTCTTCAGGCCGCACCCGATTGCGTCATGTCCACCGCCGCGCACCGGCTGGATGATCCGGCCGCCTTTGCCAATCCCAATATCGTCAAGCTGGTCACCGATGCCCATGACCGTGCCCTGTATTTCTCGCGCGCCATGATTCCATTCGAGCGCGACGCCCGCGCCGGGGTTGACGCCTCGCGAGTATCTGAGCGGCTTGCGGCTGCCGGTCTGCCGCTTCGCCACGTGGGTCTGTATGCCTATCGGGTGGCCTTTCTCAAGCAGTTCCCGCGCCTCACGCCGGCCCCCCTTGAAGGCATTGAAGCGCTCGAGCAACTGCGCGTGCTGTGGCACGGCCACCGCATCGCCGTGCATCGTGCGGCAGCATCGCCCGCACCGGGCGTTGACACACCCGACGATCTCGAAGCCGTGCGGCGCCTGTGGGCCAACATTGACCCCTCTCAGGCTTGCAGTTAACCTGCCAGTCAATCCTTCACTCTCCGATAAGGCTATAACCATGCGTCTGATCCTCCTAGGGCCGCCCGGTGCCGGCAAGGGAACACAGGCCGGTTTCATCACCCGCAAGTTCGGCATTCCCCAGATTTCCACCGGAGACATGCTGCGCGCGGCGGTCAAGGCCGGCACGCCGCTGGGCCTTGCGGCCAAGAAGGTGATGGATTCGGGTGGACTGGTGTCGGACGACATCATCATCGGGCTCGTCAAAGATCGCCTGACTCAGGCCGACTGCGGTTCGGGCTATCTGTTTGACGGCTTTCCGCGCACCATTCCGCAGGCGGAAGCGATGAAGCAGGCGGGTGTGGGTATCGACTACGTGCTCGAGATCGATGTTCCCGACGGCGACATCGTCGAGCGCATGAGCGGACGCCGCGTGCATACGTCCAGTGGCCGCACCTACCATGTTCGCTTCAACCCGCCCAAAATGGCGGGCAAGGACGATGTAACGGGCGAAGATCTGATTCAACGCGACGATGATCGCGAAGAAACGGTACGCAAACGCCTTGAGGTCTACCACTCGCAGACGCGTCAGCTGGTTGACTACTACGGTAACTGGGCGCGCAGCGGTCAGTCCGGCGCGCCGCGCTACCGGAAAATTTCCGGCCAGGGTGCGGTTGAAACCATCACCGAGCGCGCACTGACAGCGCTGACCGAATAACCCGGCTGCTTTGGGCGGCGGGTGTACGCCAGCTGCCCGCTTTGGGCGGCAGGCGTTTGGGTGGCAGGCGTACAGCACGAGTGCCTGCGTGTGGCGCACCTTGCACCCCGTCCAGTCCCGCCCCGCCCGCCCCGTGAGAGCGCAGCGCCGTTTGCCCGTGTTCCCCCGAGTGAACACCAGGCCCACGACCCTACACATACCCGTGTAGAATTCGCGGGTTTTCAAAACCATAACGGAGGATGGACATGGCAGCGACTTCAGCCGGCCTTTGGCTTGCGCTGATCTGCGGCGTCATTGCGGTGCTTTATGGCATCAGCTCAAGCCGCTGGATCACCAGTCTCGATGCGGGTAACGCCCGTATGCAGGAAATCGCCAATGCGATTCAACAGGGTGCCAAGGCTTATCTGAGTCGGCAATACCGCACCATCGCCATCGTAGGCGTGGTCCTGTTCATCATCATTGCCATCGCGCCGGGTCTGGGCATGGCGACCGCCATCGGCTTTGCCATCGGCGCTATTCTGTCGGGTGCAGCCGGCTTTATCGGCATGAACGTCTCGGTACGCGCCAATGTGCGCACCGCCCAGGCGGCCACTCGGGGTCTCAACGAAGCCTTGGCTGTTGCTTTCCGGGGCGGCGCCATCACGGGCATGCTGGTTGTCGGGCTGGGTCTTCTGGGCGTTGCAGGTTACTACGCCATCCTCATGGCCGGCGCAGCCAAAGGCGCAGACCTGCACCAGGTGCTCAAGCCGCTGATTGGTCTGGCCTTCGGCTCCTCATTGATTTCCATCTTCGCCCGTCTGGGCGGCGGTATCTTCACCAAGGGTGCTGACGTCGGCGCTGATCTTGTGGGTAAGGTGGAAGCCGGCATCCCCGAGGATGATCCTCGCAACCCGGCCGTCATTGCCGACAACGTGGGCGACAACGTCGGTGACTGC
>JBIKMC010000435.1:0-2598 GCA_044359405.1 Burkholderiaceae bacterium | reverse complement strand
CCCTTGATGACGTAGTTGGCCCCCGACAGAGCCTTTAGGGATAGGGACTGAGCAGCGCTTAGGAAGATTTGCGAGGGGCCATAAGATCCCCGCAAGCCGTTGTAGTCATACTGAACGGCACTCATCGAGATCGATTCGAACGATTCGAAAGCAGCTTGGGAAAGGTCAACGGAAAACGACATACCCGATCCGTGAATGTACCCAGCCCACTGCTCAGTTACGTGGTAGGCCTGGCCATCAAAGACAAAACGCAGCTCGTCGTTCCCTTCACCTCCATTGAAGCTGCCCTGAATGATGTAGGACAGCCCTTTCGTCAGCAGGGATAGACGCTGAAACATGTGTTGGTCAGAAAAACCCCCGCCATAGCGATCCCATACAACAATGTCGTTGCCAGAACCACCGACGATGGTGTTGTCACCGGCATAGGGTCGAAACAAATTGTTTCCTTCCCCGCCGACCAGCAGATCGCTACCCGTCGTGCCCTCGATGGTGTAATTACCGTCTAACGCCGACAGGGATAGACTGCTGCCCATCAAAATGACGTCGTCAGCTCGATCAAGCGTCGACAATTGCACGCCCGTGACCGTCACCCGGTTGTTGCCGGTGCCTTGCAGGCGCTCAACCGACACAAAACTCGAACCGGTGAGATTTACGTCGCCTTCGACCCGAAGCACATCCGTGCCTGCGCCGCCATCGAAGGTATCGGAGGTGACACTCTCACCGCTCACCACGAAGGTGTCGTCGCCCCCCTCGCCCTTGAGCAGGTCATTGCCCGCATCACCCCGGATGCGGTCGCGGCCATCACCCGCCTCGACCGTATCGTTGCCCTCCCCGCCCGAAAACACCTCATCGCGAGCCGTACCCTTGAGCAGGTCATTACCGGCAAGACCCGCCAGCTCTTCAACCCAATCCGTTACCTTGGCTGCATCGGTGGAAAGCACGTCATCACTTTTCGAGCCCTCGCGGTAGCGGGTAAGCGTGATCGTGTACGCGCCCTTGCCGTCGTCGAGCGGCAACCACCGCTCCGCACCCGGCCCGCCATTTCCCCTGATTACGATAAAGGCCGTGTTCCCCGCAAAGGCTCCCTCCTCAGCGTTAGGGCCCCAAGTCTGACCCTTGATGAAATACGATTGCGTTCTGCTGGTCTCGCCATCACCCATCCAATTAAGGTCGAATGATGAGCGGGTGACGTTGCCCGCAAGATCTGCGAAGAAAAGATTGGTTCCGGTCGAATTGACAAAAGAGAGATCGACGTAATCCGGCAAGTCAAACCTGCCTGACGTTATGGTGAGCTTCAACGTCGTCGTCGGTCTGACAGTGTCCCTACCAAAATCGAACGCAATCCAATCTTGGTCGTGATTCGAATTCAGGCGGCCCGTTATGGCCTCGCCCATTCCGTAGAAACGAGTAACCTCTTGAAGGCTCTGCGGCGATAGCGTCTCAAAGTCGTCGATAAGATAGTCTCTATCGTCGAATCGCAGCACCTCCAAACCCCTAACCTTCGTGGCTCCGCCTCGACCCGTCACTGTGAACCAAGCATCGTCGGCCGGCCTCTGAACCCACCAATTGATATCGCTAATGGTGTATTCGGAGGAAGTCCCTGCAAACACACCGACATCTTCATCGCCAAGACCGTCCCCCCCCACGAGGGTGTCGCTGCCACCGCCAGACACCAGTGTGTCGTTGCCCGAGCTACCCTCCAGATAGTCGGAGCGCGCGCTGCCAACCAGCGAATCATCGCCTGCGCCACCCGACAAGTATTCAAAGTCGGCGCCCGCCTGCAGCGTCTCTCCAACATCAGTTCCGGACAACTCGCGCAGCACGGTGAATCCATAGCTGCGGACGTCATTGACGCCCAGATTTGCGTTGGCCACCCGCAGCGTCAAGCCGCCGTTCGCATCGGCCTGGGCCGAACCCACGAGGTCGGGATTGACTCCCGGATCGGAGGTGATCAGCCCTCCCGACGCGGATCCGAATGCATAGAGGTATGCACCCGAACCTCCAGTGAGGACAACTCGTACAGCCTGATTGGCCTTTAAGCCATCGACAATGAACCAGTCCTCATCGCCATCAAAAGTCTGACCCTGTACGCGCTCCCCAGCCCGTACCCGCGTGTTGGTATCAGCACCGACATTGGAAAAATCATCGAGAACGCGCTCAGTGCCACCGTCGTTGAATCGGATCTTTTGAACATTTATCAGCGTGTCGGTACCGTCAGCCTGTTGAGGCGTATTCGCAATCGCACGCACCTGCACCGAGCCACCGCCTACGCGCGTCACGATGTAGTCGTACTCGGATCCCGCATACTCCACAACGTTGTAGCCCGCACCACCATCCAGCACATCGTTGCCCGCACGACCGATAAGAACATCGTCACCCGTCGACCCAGACACCGTGCCCGTCCACGCAGCCGGCAACAAGCCCGCATCCATCGTGCCCGCCGCAGCCAGCGCGATCGTCTGCACATTGACCAGCTCAAACCCATCCAGCCGCTGCCCGGCAGCAATGCGTACCGTACCTGTCAGAGACTGAATACGCTCGACATCGACAAAGGTAAAGCCCGCCACCAGCGAAGCGCTCTCGGCATCGACCACAAAG
>JBIKMC010000128.1:0-9316 GCA_044359405.1 Burkholderiaceae bacterium | reverse complement strand
GCGCTGGCGCTCTGTGACGTCGCGCTGGCGCTCTGTGACGTCGCGCTGGCGCTCTGTGACGTCGCGCTGGCGCTCTGGGCGATCGTTTCACCCTGAGTTGGCGGGGGCGCGCGTTCGGGCGTCTTGTCCTTTGCCATGGCTCTGCTGGAGTCGGAGGCACTCGCCGCAGCGGGCGGTGCCACCGGCTGAGCGATGCTCGTTCGTGTCGATACCCATTGATGCCCGGGCTCTTCGGCGGCACTGCGCCTGAGCGGCGGGGGCACATGCGCCGGCATAGCGCGACCGGACAAGTCAGTAGCATCGGCAATCGGTGACGGTGCGGACTCGATCCTAAGTACTGAGGCCACAGTCGTATCGGTTTCGGCAGGTGCAGCGTTGGCGATGGGCCATGCGGATTCGGCCGGCGTCGAGGTGACTCGAGGGGCGCTGCCCACAAGGCTGACCTGAAACGACGACGCAGCGGCCGGTGCAGGCACTCGAGCGCTCATGGCGTCAAGGCGCCAGACCATGGACAGCGCGGCCGCGTGCAGCGCCAGCACCAGTGCCAGAAGGGGCCAGTTCAGCCTCCGCGAGCGCGGATCGTGCGAGGATGCGGAGCGTGACACGTTTCGGGTTGTGGAAATGCCGGTCCGGGGCGACACGCCACCGGGCCATTGAAGGATTCAATGCGCATGATGCCAAATCGACGCTGTTTTGCGGCGATGCTGCTGATGCTGACGCTGCTGGGATGCGCCCAGATACCGCGTATTCATGACGCGCCACCGCCGTCTGACGCGCCACCGCCGTCTGACGCAGTGCTGCTGCAGCGCCTGGCGCAGGCGGATGTTCTGCTGCTGGGCGAGGTGCATGACAATGTCGTGCAGCATCGTCGTCGTCTCGACTGGCTGCAGCAGCTTGCGCTCAAGCGCCGGCTCGTCCTCTTGATGGAACAGCTCGACGCGGATGCGCAGCCTGCAATAGCCGCCGCCCGTCAAGCCCTGAAGTCAGTCCCTGAGGCTGGGCAAGATCTGGATCGCGCGGCGCGAGCCATCGCCAGTGCGGGCGGATTCCGATTCGACGGTTGGGACTGGAGTCTGTACGGCCCGGTGATCCGCTGGGCGATCCGTCAGGGTGTCGAGCTGCGGGGCGCCAATCTCTCGTCGGCCCAGACGATGGCGATCGCGCGTGGGCAAGCGCATCGCCTGGCCGATCAGCGACCGCCAGGCTGGGGCGAGACTCAGGAGGCGGCCTTGGCGGCGCTGATTCGCGAGGGGCACTGCGGGCTGCTGCCTGAACGCATGATCGTGCCCATGGTCAGGGCCCAGCGAGCGCGTGACGCGCGCATGGCCGAAGCGGTGACCGAAGCTATAGCCGAAGCGGTCGGGCCAGCCGAGGGCCCGCCGCCGGCGCTGGCCGAATCCTCGGCCAGTCGATCACTGGTGGCGCCGCTGGTGATACTTCTGGCCGGCAATGGGCATGTGCGCAGCGATGTGGGCGTACCCGTGCATCTCGCCGAGCGTCTTCCATCCGCCAGACTGGTATCACTCGGTCTGCTCGAGCAGGGAAACCCTGACCGGGCCGCGTTTGACGAAGTGATCGCCACCCAGGCCCAGACCAGGCAAGACCCCTGTCAGGCCTTACGACAACGCTTTGGCGCGGCGGGCTAGCTCAGGCCCAGAACCGCCGCCATGTCGTAAAGACCGATTTTTCCATCGGCCAGAAAACGACAGGCGCGCAGCGAGCCGTGCGCGTATGTGACGCGGCTTGCGGCGCGGTGGGTGATCTCGATGCGCTCACCGGTGCCTGCGAACAGCACCGTGTGGTCGCCCACGATATCGCCCCCGCGCACGGTGGCGAAGCCGATGGTCGATGGATCGCGCTCACCGGTGACACCTTCACGGCCATAGACGGCGACCTGCTTCAGGTCACGACCGAGCGCGCCGGCAACGACTTCGCCCATGCGCAGGGCTGTACCGGACGGCGCGTCAATCTTGTGTCGGTGGTGTGCCTCAATGATTTCGATGTCGTAGCCCGTGTTGAGAATTCGAGCGGCCACTTCCAGCAGCTTGAGGGTGACATTGACCCCCACGCTCATGTTGGGCGCGAATACGATACCGACGCGCTTGGCCGCCTGCGCGATGGCAGCCTTGCCGCTGTCATCGAATCCGGTGGTGCCGATGACGGCACGCACGCCTCGCAGCGTGCAGTGCTCCAGATGCTCCAGCGTGCCCTCGGGACGAGTGAAATCGATGAGAAACTGGGCATACTCAAGCGCCTTGGCCGGGTTATCGCTGATCAGGACGCCCGTCTTGCGCCCAAGAAAATCACCCGCGTCCTGACCGATGCACGGGTGCCCTTTGACATCAAGCGCACCGGCCAGTTCAGCGTCGGGCGCTGCCAGCACGGCCTCGATCAGCATGCGGCCCATGCGGCCGGAAGCGCCGGCCACGGCAATTCTCATCGTCATGTGAACGTCCAGTCAGGATCGGGGTTTGACCGGGGGCTGCCGAAAGCCTGGCAGCGCCGGATCCTTGGGGTCTTCGCGGGCGGGCAGGGCATCGGCACGCATATCGGCGACGCGGCCGTCCCTGAACAGCACGGTGACGCGGCGCTGCTCGGCCTGACCATTGGGGTGGCGGTAGCGAAAGACGTAGTCCCAGCGGTCAGCGTGGAAGACATGGCCAAGCAGCGGCGAGCCCAGAAGGTCGCGAACCTGTTCGGGTGTCATCCCCGGACGTACCCGCTCGACCATGTCCTGCGTCAGGTAGTTACCCTGGGGTAAATCGATACGGTAGGGCTGCAGAATGCCGGTCCGTGAGGGATCGCTGGAGGTGCAGCCCGCCGTGATGGCGAGACTTGCCAGCAGCAGTGTCGACGCGGCCGCTCGGGCACTGAGGTGCTCTGGCCAAGGTCGGAACAGATGATTGCGGTTGCTTGGCATGAAGTCCAGGTGGGAAATAAGGCCGTCGGCGTGACGGCAACCCCTTATGATACAAAGAGATCGCATCGTCCCGGCTTGCAACCGGGCCTCACCCCCGATTTTTTCATGCCCTCGCCAGCCCAACTCAAGAGCATCGGTCTCAAAGCCACCGCGCCGCGTCTGAAGATTCTGGAAATCTTTCAGCGCGGCCGTCAGCGCCACATGAGTGCTGAAGATGTGTACAAAGAGTTACTGGTCGACAAACAGGACGTCGGTCTGGCCACCGTTTATCGTGTGCTCATGCAGTTTGAGCAGGCTGGGGTCCTCAAGCGCAGCAATTTTGAGTCTGGTCGTGCTTTGTTCGAGCTGAACGGTGGCGATCATCATGATCATCTGGTCTGTCTGCAATGTGGTCGTGTTGAGGAGTTTTTTGATCCGGAGATCGAAAAGCGACAGAGCCGTATTGCCCGTGACCGCGGCTTTGCCCTGCAGGATCATGCGCTGGCTCTGTACGGCAATTGCGTCAAAACCGACTGCGAACATCGCCTGACGCAAGTCAACGTCGACCCCGACCTCGCACCTGGCGTTGACCGATCGGTCTGAAGCGGCTGCGCGGGCAGCGTCGCGGTCCCGCCGGTGGCGACAAGCCGTCCTGGGTGTTGCTCGGGCGATGATGGCGCGGAGTTTGCTTGGATGGTGCCTATGACACACGCCCCCATCAGGCCCATTCCTCCGCCGGCGGGCGGCTTTGACGAGATGCTGTGCGCGGACGGCTCGGTTCGCCTGCCCTACAGAGACTACGCGCAGTGGCTGGATCAGTATCCCGCCGAGTCCATGGCTAAAAAGCGCGACGAGGCCGACCTCATTTTTCGGCGTACGGGCATTACCTTCGCCGTCTACGGCGAGGATGGTGGAACCGAGCGGCTGATTCCCTCGGATGTGGTACCGCGCATCATTTCGGGGCATGAATGGGCATTTTTGGAGCGTGGCCTCATCCAGCGGGTCACGGCTATTAACCGATTCTTATCGGACATTTATCACGATGGTGCAATTCTGCAGGCGGGGGTCGTGCCGGCCGAGCAGGTTTTAGCCAATTCCCAGTTTCAGCCGCTGATGAAGGGTATAAGGCTGCCGTTTGATACCTATGTGCACATCGTCGGTGTGGACATCGTTCGGCACAACGACGGCCGCTATTACGTGCTTGAGGACAATCTAAGGGTGCCGTCGGGCGTGTCCTACATGCTCTCGAACCGGCGCACCATGATGCGCCTGTTTCCTGATCTGTTTCGGCGCTACCGCGTGCGGCCGGTTGAACACTACCCGGCCGTGCTGCTCAGCACGCTGCGCTCGGCCACCCCGGTGGACAACCCCTGTGTGGTGCTGCTCACGCCGGGGCGATACAACAGTGCCTACTTTGAGCATACGTTTCTGGCCCAGCAGATGGGGGTGGAACTGGTCGAAGGCCAGGATCTGTTCGCGCGCGAGGGGCGGGTGTTCATGCGGACCACCTCGGGTCCCCGCCAGGTGGACGTCATCTACCGACGCATCGATGACAGTTTTCTTGATCCGCTCGCTTTTCGACCTGACTCCATGCTGGGCGTGCCGGGCCTGTTTGAGGTCTACCGCCAGGGTCGTGTGGTGATTGCCAACGCGGTCGGCACCGGGGTGGCCGATGACAAATCCATCTATCCCTACGTGCCGGACATGATCCGGTTTTATCTGGGCGAGGAGCCCCTGCTCTCCAACGTACCGACCTGGCAGTGCCGGCGTGGGGATGACCTTAAGTATGTGCTGGATCATCTTGCTGACCTGGTCGTCAAAGAGGTTCACGGTGCAGGCGGTTACGGCATGCTGGTCGGCCCGACCAGTACCCGTGCCGAAATTGAGCGCTTTCGGGACGTCCTCAAGTCCAATCCATCCAATTACATCGCGCAACCCACCCTGAGCCTGTCGTCCTGCCCCACCTTTGTTGAAGAAGGGGTGGCGCCGCGCCACATCGATTTGCGGCCGTTTGTGCTGATGAGTCAGGAGCCTCGCATCGTGGCGGGTGGTCTCACCCGGGTGGCCCTGCGAAAAGGGTCTCTGGTGGTCAATTCCTCGCAGGGTGGTGGCACCAAGGACACCTGGGTCGTGGACGGGCTGGCCGATGAGGAGACAGCCTGATGTTGTCGCGCGTGGCGGCCCATTTGTACTGGATGTCGCGCTATCTTGAGCGCGCCGAGAACATGGCCCGTATTCTCGACGTCGGGCAGTCGCTTGCGCTTCTGGCCGGCGCGGCGGATGCCCGTGAACTGGCGGCCGAACCACTGGTGATCACCGATACCCTTGCGGCGTTCCAGGCCAGCGAGCGAGTGCTCAATCCCGAGCAGGTCGCTCGTTTTCTCGCCTGGGACAAGTCGCATCCATCCAGCATCCTGAATTGTCTGGATGCCACGCGTGAGAACGCGCGTGCGGTGCGTGGCGCGATTACCTCTGAGATGTGGGAAAACATCAACGATACCTGGCTGCAGTTGCACCAGCGTCGCGCTGCGCACGCCGAGCCTGCCGACGCCGCGTATTTCGATTGGGTGAAGGAACGCAGCCACATGTTTCGTGGCATCACTCAGGCAACGCTGCGGCATGATCAGTCCTACCTGTTTATCCGCCTGGGAACCTTTCTTGAACGCGCCGACAATACCGCGCGTATTCTGTCGGTGAAGCAGGGTGCCGGAGAGGGGGCCGAGCTCTCCCCTGACGATCTGGCCGGCTATTACCGCCTCAGCGCGGTGCTGCGCTCGGTCAGTGCATTCGAGGCGTATCGGGACACCTACCGCGATGCAATTGACGCGCGCCGGGTGGTCGAGCTTTTGGTGTTCGATGCACGGTTGCCACGCTCGTTAAGGTTTTGTCTCGATCAGGTCGAGCGCGTGTTGCAGGCCTTGCCAGAGCAGGCTGGGCGACCGGCGCGTCGACAGGCGACCGTGCTGCGCGCGCGGCTGGCCTTTGGCGAGCTTGAGGATGCCTTCGAGCCCGGGCTGAGTGCCTTTCTTGAGCGATTTCTGGCCGACAATGCCCAGTTGTGCGATGCGGTTCATGGCGCTTACCTGGAGCTGAACCTGCAGGCATAATCTGCGCTCATGACTTATTGCGTTGCCATGTGCCTTAACGAAGGCCTGTTGTTTGCCTCCGATTCGCGAACCAACGCGGGGGTTGACCACATCTCGGTTTTCTCCAAGATGGCCGTCTTTGAGACGCCAGGTGAGCGCGCGCTGGTGCTGCTCAACGCGGGTAATCTGGCGACGACTCAGGCTGTGGTGAGCACGCTCAGGCGGCAGATGCAGGATCCCGCTGCTGCGCATTTGCTCAACGCTCCCTCCCTGTTCGATGCCGCGACGCTGGTAGGTCATGCGGTGCGTGACGTGATTCACCAGCACGCCACCGGTCAGCAGGAGCAAAGCGGCGTCGATTTCTCAGCCACTTTTCTGGTGGGCGGGCAGATCATGGGCGAGCAGCCTCGCCTTTTTCTGGTGTATCCGCAGGGTAACTTCATCGAGACAAGCGCAGAAACTCCTTATTTTCAGATTGGCGAAGCCAAGTACGGCAAACCCATCATCGATCGCGTGGTCAAGCCTGAGACCGCCCTCGACGAAGCGGTGAAATGCGCGCTGGTGTCGTTTGATTCCACCATGCGCAGCAATCTGTCGGTGGGACTGCCGATTGATCTGGCGCTGATGCGCCGTGACCGCTATGCGATCGCCTTCCGGCATCGCATCGATGGTGACGATGCCTATTTTTCGTCGTTGCGCACCGGCTGGAGCCAGGGCCTTCGGCGAGTTTTCAATGAATTACCCGCCCCTGAGTGGTTGCACGTATAGCGCTTGTATGAGCGGCCCTCCCAGCCGTGGGGTGGCTAGCGGTTGGCCAGCATTTCGCGGGCATGCTTGCGCGTGGTGGCGGTGATGGTGACACCGCCCAGCATGCGCGCGATTTCTTCAATCCGCGCCGTCCCTTCAAGGGCTTCGATTCGGCTGAGCATGGGGCCCAGAGCGTCCTGCTTGCTGACCTTGAGCTGCTGGTGGGCCTTGGCAGCGACCTGAGGCAGATGGGTCACGCACAGCACCTGGCGGTCGTCGCCGAGTCGGCGCATGAGCGCACCGATGATCTCGGCGACCGCCCCACCAACGCCCGCGTCGGCTTCATCGAAGATCAAAGTAGGCACAGGATTGTTCTGTGCGGCCAGTACGGCAATCGACAAACCGATGCGCGAGAGCTCGCCCCCGGAAGCAATGCGGGACAGGGGGCGGGCGCTGGCGCTGCCCGCACCCGCAATGCGGAACTCGACCAGATCAGTGCCATGGCTGGCGGGGGTGGCAGCCTCGATGGCGACTTCCAGCCGGGTCGACTTCATGCCCAGATCGGTCAGGTGTCGACTGATTCCGATCGCAAAACGGTGGCCCGCTTCGCGCCTGCGTCCGCTGATCAAACCGGCGCAGCGGTTATAGGCCGCGCGGGCCTCTTCTTCGCGTCCGCGCAACTGCTCAATGTCAGCGGCCAGCATCAGCTGGGCAAGTCTGGCCTGAAGCGTGTCGAGCTCAGCTGGAATGGCTTCTGGCGCCAGTCTGAAGCGACGGGCCGTCGAGAAGATTGAGCTGATCCTCTGTTCGACTGTCGCCAGACGCTCGGGGTCGAGATCAACCCGGTCAGCGTAGGAAGAAAGCGTCGACGCGGCTTCATCCAGGTGAATGCTGGCCGTGTGCAGGCTCTCAATCGCTTCGGCCAAGCCTGGATCCAGTGCGGCGAGGGGGCGCAGGCGGGCCAGCAGTTGACGTAAACGTGCGTCGAGCGCGTCATCGCCCTCGCTCAGCTGATCGGCTGCCGCGCGCGCGCCGTCCAGAAGCCCCGCCGCATTGGCCAGTCGCTTCTGCTCGGCGTTCAGCGTCTCCCATTCACCGGGCGTCATGCGCAGGGCAGCCAGCTCATTGACCTGCCAGCTCAGACGCTCTTGTTCGAGTGCCTGCTCCCGGCCGCTGGACTCAGCCGCGTTCAGGGCCTGGGCGCAGGCTTGCCAGCTTCGGTACAGACCAGATATTTCGTTCAGGGCGTCACCAAGGCCGGCGAAAGCATCGAGCATGTCGCGCTGAGCATGCGCACGGGTGAGCAATTGCGCGGCGTGTTGGCCGTGAATGTCGACCAGGAATTCACCAGCCTCGCGCAGCAGCGATACGGTCGCCGGGTGGCCATTGATGAACGCTCTTGAGCGCCCGTCTGCTTCGACGACACGGCGCAGCATGACAATGCCATCATCGCCGGTGAGTTCGCGCTCAGCCAGCCATGCATCAAGGGCGCTACGGGTGCGAAAGCTGGCGGTGATGTCGGCGCGTGCGCAGCCATCTCTAACCGAGCTTGCCTCCCCGCGGGCTCCCAGCGCAAGACCCAGCGCGTCGAGCAGAATGGATTTGCCAGCGCCTGTCTCTCCGGTGAGCGCCGTGAAACCGCTGTCGAACTCGATATCAGCCGATTCGACGATGACGAAGTCGCGCAGTCTGAGGTGAACCAACATGGCTTGCGCCCGCGAGCGGTGCTCGGGTCAGATGCTGCGCTGCAGCTGGCTGGGCAATGCCTGCCAGTTGAGCTTGCCGCGCAGGGTTGCGAAATAGCTGTGACCGGGCGGATGCAGAAAGCGGGCTGTGAACGGCGCCCGCTGCACCACGATGTCGTCGCCCACCTGAAGTTCGCCGAATACCTGCATGTCAGCCGACACACGGGGCTCGCGTCCTTCGACCACCCGAATCACGATCGTGACGTCATCGGGCAGGGTGATTGGGCGATTGGACAGGGTCTGGGGAGCCAGCGGCACCAGAACCACGCCCTTGAGCAGCGGATGCAGGATGGGCCCGTTGGCCGACAGCGAGTAAGCGGTTGACCCGGTGGGCGTGGCAATGATGAGGCCATCACCACGCTGGTTGTACATGTATAGGCCGCCCACCTCGAGTTGCAGTTCGATCATGCCGCTGCGTGAGGAGCGATTGACGACCACGTCGTTTAAACAGAGCGCCTGCCATACCCGTTCGCCCGCGCGCATGACGCGCGCGGTCAGCAGGGTGCGCTCTTCGGTATCGAACCGACCGCCCAGGATGGCCTCGAGCGCGGGCTGCCAGTCAGACAGGGATACATCGGTGATGAAACCAAGCCGGCCATGATTGATACCCATGACTGGCACGCCGTGCGGCGCCAGCGAGCGTGCCATGCCCAGCATGGTGCCGTCACCACCGATGGCAATAGCCAGATCAGCCTGGTGACCGATGCCTTCGATGTTGGACGAGCGAACCGGCAGGCTGCCCACGGCCTGCTCGGTGGTCTCGTCAACCATCACGTCAACGCCACGCGCCTGAAGGAATTGGGCGATTGACTGGAGCGCGTCACTCACTCCAGCCGTCT
>JBIKMC010000434.1:0-2601 GCA_044359405.1 Burkholderiaceae bacterium | reverse complement strand
GCACTCCCTTTCAACCACAGAACCCGCACACCGGGCTGCCGAGTTTTTTGCCAAGAACGTCGCTGCCCGTACCAATAACCGGGTGCAGATTCAGTTGTTCCCAGGCGAGCAATTGGGCTCGGGTAAAGAAGTCAATGAAATGATTCGCCAGGGCGCCAACGTGATGAACATCACCGACCCGGGATATCTGTCCGACTTCGTGCCCGACATCGGCGTGCTCAATGGGCCCTACCTGATTCAGGATCCGGCCCAGTACAACAAGCTGCTGGGCTCCGACTGGTACAAGGGCATCGAAAAAAAGCTTGAGCAGGCCGGCTTCAGGCTCATCATGGCCAATGGCTTTTTTGGCCAGCGCCATCTCATCGCCGACAAGCCCGTACGTACGCCCGCCGATATAGCTGGTATGACAGTCCGGGTTCCGCCCAATACCATGTGGATCGAGACCTTCAAGGCCATGGGTGCGCGTCCCACCACCGTGCAGTGGTCCGAGGTCTATAACGCACTGCAGCAGAATGTGGTGGCGGCGGCCGAAGCTCCGCTGGGTTCTCTGTGGGGCTCAAAGCTTCACGAAGTGCGCAAGGTCATCTCCACGACCGGGCACTTCACGGCGTTCGTCACCTGGCCCATCAACGCTGGCTACTTCAACAAGTTGCCGGCTGATGTGCAGAAGGTTCTGCTTGAGGAAGGACAAAAAGCGGGCAATGAAATGACGCGCCTTACGCTTGAGCTTCACAATGACTATGTGGCGAAGTTCAAGGCGGCTGGCGTCACCTTTGTCGACGTAGACAATGCCGCTTTCCAGAAGGCCACCACCTCGGTTTACAAAGCCTTCCCCAAGTGGACGCCCAATCTGCACGACACCGTCATGAAAGCCCTGCAGTAAAACAATCGGGGTCTCGGCGCGGGTCTTCGCTCCTATGACGTTCAACCATGCCAGCCCGGCCAACCGGCCGGGCGGCCTTGCCTGGCTGCTCGATCAGTTTGAGGAGATCATCGCCTGCGTCGCAGTCACGGTGATCGTGCTGTCGGTCAGCTGGGGCGTGGTCACCCGCTATATCACCGAGCAGCCGGCCGCCTGGGCCAGCGAAGTGGCCACCCTGGGCTTTGCCTGGGCGGTGTTCTTTGGCGCAGCCGCCTGTATCAAGTACCGACTGCACCCTGCGATTGACGTGCTCACCGATCGACTGCCTGTGCTGGGCCAGCGCATCACGCGCTGGTTCAATCACATTCTGTTGATTGCGTTCTACGGCTTCATGACCTGGTTCGGCATTCGCTTTTCAATCGATACCTGGGACAGTCCCAGCCCAGTGCTGCGCATGCCTCAAACCTTTCTGTACGGTCCAGTGGCCGCCAGCTCGGCTTTGATGATTGTCCGCACCGTGCAAATCATTCGTGGCCGCACCTGGGCGGTGGATGCTACGCGGGAAACGCATGCTGGTTGACTGGGCGCCCAGCATCATCATGCTGGTCCTATTTGCGCTGGGCACGCCCATCGCCTTTGCCATCGCCATCAGTGCGCTGTCCTTCTTCCTGATCGACGGTGGGGTGCCATTAAACATCTTCGTGCAGAAGATGGTGTCGGCCACCGACTCCTACCCGCTACTGGCCATACCTTTCTTCGTGCTCGCCGGCGCCATCATGAATCGGGCCGGTATCACTCGTAAGTTGCTGCAACTGGCCGACGCGCTGGCTGGCCACCTCACGGGTGCACTGGCCCAAATGTGTACCGTGCTGGCCACGCTGCTTGGGGGGCTCACCGCCTCATCAAGTGCCGATGCTGCCATGCTGGCCAAGGTGTTGGGCCCCGAAATGACGCGCAACGGCTACAGCCCGGCGTTTGCGGCGGTGATCACCTCGTGCTCATCCATTATCGCGTCGCTGATTCCACCCTCTATCGGTCTCATCATTTATGGCTACATCGCTGACGCATCAGTCGGGCGACTTTTCATTGGCGGCATCATTCCCGGCCTGCTCATTGCAGCATCCCTGATGGCTGTAACCGCCATTGTTTCGCGTCGACGTGGTTACTTGCCGCTGCGGCCGCGTTTCGCCGGCGGCGCTGAGGTGATGCGCGCACTGCGCGAGGCGCTGTGGGCTTTGTCGATTCCGGTCTTCATCATCGTCGGAATCCGTTATGGCATCTTTACACCGACCGAGGCTGGCGCCATCACGGTTCTCTATGTGATTCTCGTTGGCCGCTTCGCCTACGGCACGCTCAAGCTGCGCGACCTGCCACTGCTCCTGAAAGAGACAGCCCTGGATACGGCGTCAGTGATGATCATGGTCTGCGCGGCCGGCGCGTTCGGGTTTTATCTGGCCTGGGAGCGCTTGCCACCGCAGTTGGCTGCATGGCTGATTTCGGTCACCCGCGACCCCATGCTGCTATTGCTGCTGATCAATGCGGCGCTGATTGTCTTCGGGACCGCGATCGAAGGCACTTCCGCCCTCATTATCCTCACGCCTATCTTTGTGCCAGTGCTGTCCAAGCTGGGCATCGACCCTGTTCACTTTGGTGTGGTGCTGGTCATGAACCTCACCATTGCGGGCGTCACGCCACCGGTCGGGCAAATGATGTTTATCAGCTCTCAGGTGCTGAAGGTT
>JBIKMC010000433.1:0-2608 GCA_044359405.1 Burkholderiaceae bacterium | reverse complement strand
GGCCGCTCCGGTGGTTCGTCTGGTGCTGCTGCTCAAGGCGGCGGCGCTGGCACGTGGTCACTCCGGTGTTCGTCCGGTGGTCGCGCAGATGTTGCTCAAGTGTCTGGCGTTGGACCTCATTGCCTGCATCCCCCAGCAGGGTTCGGTCGGCGCCTCCGGCGATCTCGCACCGCTTGCGCATCTCACGCTGGCGCTCTGCGGTGAGGGTGAGTTCATGGTGGAGGGAGTGCGCCAGCCGGCATCCGAAGTACTCGCCCGACACGGCATGGCACCGCTCGAGCTGCAGGCCAAGGAGGGACTCGCGCTCATTAACGGCACGCAGGTGTCTACCGCGCTGGCGCTGCATGCCTTGTTTCGCATCGAGCCTCTGTTTGAGGCTTCGCTGGTCAGTGCGGCCCTTTGTCTGGATGCCGCCCGAGGCAGTGATGGTCCATTCGACGAACGTATTCATGCCCTGCGTGGCCAGCGGGGTCAGATCGATGTTGCCGCGGCCTGTCGGGCGCTGACCGAAGGCAGTGAGATTCGCGCCTCGCATCGTGAGGGCGATGACCGCGTCCAAGATCCTTACTGTCTGCGCTGTGAGCCGCAGGTCGCCGGCGCCTGCCTTGATCAATTACGTCATTCGGCTCAGGTGTTGCTGACAGAAGCCAATGCGGTCACCGATAACCCCCTGGTCTTCGTGCGCGACGGACAGGCGGAATTTGTGTCGGGCGGCAATTTCCACGCAGAGCCGGTGGCCCTCGCAGCCGATAACATGGCCGTGGCTGTCGCCGAACTGGGCGCCATTGCTGAGCGGCGCATTGCCATGCTGATCGACACCACGGTCTCGCGTCTGCCGCCCTTCCTCTGTGCAGAGCCCGGACTCAACAGCGGCTTCATGATCGCCCACGTGACGGCTGCGGCACTGGCCAGTGAGAACAAGTCGCTGGCTCACCCAGCCAGCGTCGACTCGCTGCCCACCAGTGCCAATCAGGAAGATCACGTCAGCATGGCAACGTTTGCCGCCCGTCGACTCGGGGCCATGATCGACAATGTTGCGGCGATCGTGGGTATTGAGCTTCTGGCAGCGGCGCAGGGCATTGAATTTTTGCGGCCTCTGCGCAGCTCGCCGGTTCTTGAGCGTGCTCACGCTCTGCTACGAAGCCGCTGCCAAGCCATGCCTGTTGACCGTTATCTCGCGCCGGACATCGAGCAGGCCCGCCAGCTCGTGGCGGGCGGCGAACTGGCTGCCGTCTTGCGAAGTTTGCCGCAGTTGCAGACACTACGCCTTTTCTAACGCCAAACCATCTCGAAAGGACCATGATGAAGAACCCGCTGATTTCCAAGTTCATCGGCGTTGCCGCCGTGGCGGCCGCATTGGCCGGAGCAAGTTCGATCAGTCTCGCCCAGGAAACCAAAGTGGCTATTGGCCTGTCGGGCTGGACCGGTTTTGCGCCGCTAACCCTGGCCAAAGAGGCGGGCCTCTTCAAGAAGCACGGTCTTGACGTCAGCCTAAAGAAGATCCCCCAGAAAGACCGTCACCTCGCCATTGCCTCGGGCGATATCCAGTGTGCAGCCACCACCGTCGAAACCTGGGTTGTGTGGAACGCCAACGGTGTGGCCACCACGCAGATATTCCAGCTCGACAAAAGCTACGGCGCCGATGGCATGGTGGTTAAGCCGGGCATTAACAGCATCAAAGAACTCGAGGGCAAGACGGTTGCCGCCAGCGCACCAGGCACCGCACCGTATTTCACCTTAGCCTGGATGCTGCGTGAAAACGGGCTGAGCGTAAAAGACGTGAAGGTTGTCAATCTTGAGCCTCAGGCTGCCGCCAACGCCATCATTGCCGGGACCGCAGGCGTCGATGTGGCCATGACCTATGAGCCCTTCCTGAGCGCAGTTCGCGCCAAGCCTGAGGCTGGCAAGATCATCGCGACCACGCTCGACTATCCCATGATCATGGACACGGTTGGCTGCACGCCCAAGTTTTTGGCTGACAACCCCAAAGCAGCCAAGGCGATGGCTGATGCCTACTTTGACGCGCTCGAGATGATCAAGTCTGAGCCCAAGAAGAGCTTTGAGATCATGGGTGCCGACGTCAAGCAGACCGGTGAGCAGTTCGAGAAAAGTCAGTCTTTCCTGCGTTGGCAAGATCGTGCCGCTAACCAGAAGTTTTTCGCTGGCGAGCATGCCGAGTTCAGCCGCAAGGCCGCCGAGATTCTTATGGAGGTGGGCATCATCAAGTCGCTGCCCGACATGACTAAACTCGTCGACACGCGCTTTATTCAGTAAGCCGGGGTTGACTCGTTTCATGAAGCCACTCACCCCGGTTAGCCCGATCGCGCGGGTCGTACTGGGCATCGCGTTCTTCGTGGTGTTCGTGGCCGCCTGGTCGGTGGCCACCTTCGGCGGGTTCGTCCAGAAAACATTTCTGGCCGACCCGCTCACCATGCTGCGCTCGGGCTACACACTGATTACCGAGATGGGCTTCGCGGTCGACATAGGTATGACAGTGTGGCGAGTCCTGGGTGGTTTCGTCATTGCAGCGCTCATCGCCCTGCCGCTGGGGGTTGCCATGGGCGCCTATAAGCCCATCGAGGCGTTTTTCGAACCCTTTGTCAGCTTC
>JBIKMC010000127.1:0-9342 GCA_044359405.1 Burkholderiaceae bacterium | reverse complement strand
CCATCATTGTGGTTCACGGAACATCGCTGGATGCCATCCCCGACACCTATCGTCGGTACCTCGAGTCAAGTCTGCGGGAACGCTTTCACCTCGAGGGAACACCGCTGCGAATCGAGTTTCGTGTCGGTGCCAATCCGTACGCGCGGGCATCCTGAGCGCCGGTACCGAAAGCGCTTGCAGGTTCCGCGCCTAACCCCCATATCAGGTAAAGTCACTCGAGTTGTGTAATTCCAGGAAGCTTCGGAGTCTCTATGAGTAATAAAGGGCAACAGTTACAAGACCCGTTTCTGAATCTGCTCCGCAAGGAGCATGTTCCGGTGTCCATCTATCTCGTCAATGGCATCAAGCTCCAGGGCCACATCGAGTCGTTTGACCAGTATGTGGTGCTGCTGAGAAATACCGTGACCCAGATGGTTTACAAACATGCCATCTCGACAGTCGTTCCTGGCCGTGCGGTCAGCTACTCGCACGAGGGTGGCGAAAGCTGAGTAATTTGCTGATTTCGTCGGAAGGCGAACTGTGCCTGCTCGTAGGTGTTGCGCTGGGGGGCGCACGCCGCGAGCCCGGTTCCTTGGACGAGTTGGCTGCGCTGGCCAGTTCGGCTGGGTACACGCCCGGAGAGCGCGTGCTGGTGCGACGCGACCGCCCCGATGCGGCCCTTTTTATCGGGTCCGGTAAAGCCGAAGCGATTTCCAAAACGCTGTCTGAGGGTGGCTACTACGCGGTGCTGTTCGACCAGGAGTTGTCCCCGGTGCAGCAGCGTAATCTGGGGCGCCTATGGGGCAAGCCGGTGCTTGATCGAACCGAGCTCATTCTTGACATCTTCGGGCGACGTGCGCGAAGTCACGAGGGCAAGCTGCAGGTAGAGCTCGCTCGGCTCGAGCATCTGTCGGCCCGCCTTGTTCGTGGCTGGACTCACCTAGAGCGTCAGCGGGGTGGTATCGGCGTGCGAGGCGGCCCCGGCGAGACCCAGCTCGAACTTGATCGCCGAATGCTGGGGGTCAAGGTGCGTCGGCTGCGTGAGCAGTTGGAAAGCCTGCGTCGCCAGCGTCGCACACGCAAACGGGCGCGAGACCGACGTCCGGCCTTCGCGCTGTCGCTGGTGGGCTATACCAACGCCGGCAAGTCGACGCTGTTTAATGCGCTGACCGGTGCTCAGAGTTATGCGGCAGATCAACTGTTTGCCACGCTCGACACCCTCACGCGCAAGCTCAACTGGGTCCCAGGGGTTGATATTGTGGCCTCTGATACGGTGGGGTTTGTGCGTGATCTGCCCCACCAACTGGTCGAGGCTTTTACGGCCACCCTCGAAGAGACGGCTGACGCCGACCTTCTACTGCACGTGGTGGACGCATCGGCACCCGATCGCGATGAGCAGCAGGTGCAGGTTGACCGGGTTCTTGACGAAATCGGGGCATCGGATGTTCCGCGCTTGCTGGTGTTCAACAAGATCGACCTCAATGGCGGCAATGAGGGTATCCAGCGTGACCCCTGTGGTAGCATCCACGCGGTTTTCGTGAGCGCTCTGTCGGGCGAAGGTTTGTCGCTTTTGCGGCAGGCGATTGTCGAGTGCGTGTCACGCTGGCGCCAAGAGCGCCGGGTGCAGGCGGCAGTGCCCTTGGAGGCTCCTTCGCCTGATTTTTGAGCACGGTACGGGGCGGCAGGCATTTTTGCCGTCGATCGAGTCATCAGACAGTGCATCCATCATGCGGCAGTTCATTCGAGCGATTTTTTCCCTGAACGATTCCGGCTGGGGTCGTGGTGGCGGTAGCGGCGGGGGCGGAGGTAGCGGCGGAGGCGGAGGTGGCAACCTCCCGCCTGAGCCCCCTCGTCCGCCGCGGGGCGGTGGCAATCAAGGTCCCCCCGATCTTGACGAGCTTTGGCGCGATTTCAATCGCCGTCTGAATGGACTGCTGGGTCGTCGCGGAGGCGGCGGAAGCGGTGGTAATTCTGGCGGCGGATCGTTTGGTGCTCCGTCGGCCAAAGGTGCGGGCGTCGGCTTTGGCGTATTGCTCGTGGTGGGTATGCTGCTCTGGCTGGGCAGCGGTTTTTACATCGTCCCTGAGGGCAACCAGTCGGCGATCATGCGTTTCGGCGAATTCAAGCAGCTCGTCGATCGCGCCGGTTTCACCTGGCGTATGCCTTACCCCATTGAATCGCACGAGCTGGTTAATGCACAACAGCTGCGGCAGGTCGAGGTAGGCTATCGCAACACGGTTCGTAATAAGACCTTGCGCGAATCGCTGATGCTGACGACCGACCAGAGCATCGTCGATCTGCAGTTCGCCCTTCAGTACCGAATCGGCGACGTCAAGAATTACCTGTTCAACAACAACTTCGGGCCCATCCCTGAAGAGACCGTGCGTCAAGTGGCTGAGACCGCCATGCGCGAGGTCGTTGGGCGTCGTTCGATCGATCAGGTTCTGTACGAAGAGAAAGAACAGGTCGCCAAGGACGCAAGGGCCCTGGCGCAGTCGATTCTCGATCGCTACCGCTCCGGCATTACGCTCGTTGACATTACGATTCAGCAGGCGCAGCCACCCGATCAGGTTCAGGATGCTTTTGAAGACGCCAACAAGGCAGCGCAAGACCGCGAGCGCCTTATCAATGAGGGGCAGGCCTACGCCAACGACGTCATCCCCAAGGCACGGGGTGCCGCCGCCCGCTTGCTGGAAGAGGCTGAGGGCTATCGCCAGCGGGTCATCGCGACCGCCCAGGGTGATGCGTCACGCTTTCGCCAGGTTCTCACTGAGTACATCAAGGCACCCCAGGTCACGCGCGATCGCATGTATTTGGAGACCATGCAGCAGATTTTCGCCAACACCAGCAAGGTCTACATCGACACCAAGGCCGGTAGCAATCTTCTGTCGCTTCCACTGGACCGGCTGATGCAGTCGGGCGCATCTGACGCGGGCGCCAGGGCGGTCGGTGCCATGCAGTCCACGCAGTCTGATACGGCTGCGCCGGCCCCATCCGCGCCTCCTGCTGTCAACCGCCAGGACGCAATCCGCGGGCGTGAGCGCGAGACCCGCTGAGCAACCCACACGGGCTACCTGACATGAACAAGATCATTCCGCTGTTGCTCGCCGCCGTCGTGGGGTTGGGGCTTTTTCTGTCTTCGCTTTTTGTGGTGGACCAGCGCCAGTACGCCGTGGTCTACACACTGGGCGAGATCCGTGAGGTCATTGACGAGCCGGGTTTGCACTTCAAGTGGCCTCCGCCCTTTCAGAATGTCGTTTACTACGACAAGCGCATTCTCACGCTGGACACTGCCGAGATCGACCGCTTCATCACGTCTGAGAAACTCAACCTGCAGGTCGATTCGTTTATCAAGTGGCAGATCATCGAGCCCAAGGCCTTTATCCGGTCGGTGCAGGGTAGCCAGCAGGTTGCAGCCGATCGAATCTCGCGCAGCTTGCGCGATGCCCTCAACAATGAAATTGCCAAGCGAACGGTCGCGGAAATCATCTCCGGTCAGCGCGACAAGCTGGTTGAAAATATTCGCGCCAAAGTCGACGAAGACTCGCGCCAGATTGGGGTGCAAATTGTCGACGTGGGACTGAAGCGGGTCGATTTCGCGCCTGAGGTTCAGGTCCGGGTGTTCGATCGCATGCAGTCTGAACGCAAACGTGTTGCCAATGAGCGCCGGGCCACAGGTTCGGCCGAGTCAGAGAAGATCCGCGCGGATGCCGAGCGTCAGCGCGAGATCATTCTGGCGGAGGCCTATCGCGATGCGCAACAGATCAAGGGCGCAGGTGACGCACGGGCCAGTGCTCTGTATGCCGAAGCCTTCGGCCAGAACCCGGAGTTCGCCGATTTTTATCGCAGTCTTGAGGCGTACCGGGCATCGTTCCGCTCTCGCAGCGACGTGTTGGTGCTCGATCCGTCGTCTGACTTCTTTCGATATTTTCGTGGCTCCGCTCCGCCGTCCGGGGCTGCTGCCCGGCGCTGATCGCCGGTCGATGGGCTGAAGCACTGCTGCGCGTGGACTATCTTCCTCTCGCCCTTGGTCTTGTTCTAATTATCGAGGGGCTATTGCCGTTTCTGGCACCTGCGGCCTGGCGGGAGTTCTTTTTGCGGGTTGCGACCATGCGCGACGGTCAGATTCGCTTCATGGGGGCCGCGGCCACTGCGCTAGGTTGCCTGCTTATTCTTCTTTTCTGAACTAAAATAGACGGTTTTGCGCGTTCTACCCTCAGGGTTAGAGGGGTCACTCCGGTTGCGCGCTCCAACTTTTTTTGGATATGCCACGGTGCCCAGCTGGCTGCTGCCTGAAAACATTGCCGACGTGCTGCCGGCCGAGGCGAGACGTATCGAGGAATTGCGTCGCGCCCTGCTGGATCTGTTCCGCGCTCACGGCTACGAACTCGTCATGCCCCCACTCATCGAGCATCTTGATGCCTTGTTGTCGGGCACCGGCCGCGAGTTAGGACTTCGAACTTTTCAGCTGATCGATCAGCTGTCGGGTCGCACGCTGGGTTTACGAGCCGATATGACGCCGCAGGTCGCGCGAATCGATGCGCATCTGCTTAACCGACAGGGCCTTGCTCGTCTGTGCTACGCCGGTTCGGTGCTCCATGCCAGACCCGCCGACATGTTCGCATCTCGAGAGCCAATTCAGGTCGGCGCCGAGGTCTACGGCCATGCGGGTCTTGAAGCCGATCTTGAAGTCATCGGGTTGATGGTTCAGGCGTTGTCCAGGGCGCATTCGGGTCGTATCCGTATCGACTTATGCCATGTCGGGATCGTACCGGTTCTGCTGCGCGAGAGTGGCCAAGAGCCAGCGATGGCTGCGCTCGACCAGGAAGAGCTTTACGCTCTGCTTCAGGCGAAGGATTTACCAGGTCTCTACGAGCTTCTGGCCCCGGTCTCAAAGCCTCTGGCCCAAGCGCTGCAGTCATTGGCGCGCCTGTATGGGCCGGTGCAGCCGGGGCGGCCGGCGGGGGCTGATGACGTGCTCGGTCGTGCGCGCATGAGTCTGCCAGGGCATCCGGCTGTGTCGGCTGCGCTCGAGTCATTGGAGCGTCTGTGCGCCTCGCCGGTGTGGGCGCGATTTCCCCAGGTAGAACTCGCGATCGATCTGGCTGATCTTCGGGGCTATCGTTATCACAACGGTATTACCTTCGCAGCCTACCTTCCAGGGCAACCCAACGCAATGGCGCGGGGTGGTCGGTACGACGGGGCGGGGCGTATCTTCGGTCGTGCCCGTCCTGCGACGGGTTTTTCGCTTGATTTGCGCGATCTTGCAGCGAGGCTCCCCGCCGCCCAGGCAAGTCGGGCTATCTGCGCCCCCTGGTCCGATGATTCCGGCCTTGCCCAGGCCATCGATTCGCTTCGATCGTTGGGGGAAATCGTCGTCCAGGTGATTCCAGGGCATGAGAACGAACAACAAGAGTTCCGCTTCGACCGAGAACTCGTTCATCGCAACGGGCAGTGGACGGTCATCGCTGGCCCCGCTGATCGCACGACTTAACCGCGGCGCACTCACGTCCGCCTCCACTCACGGATATTTCCATGGCACGAAACGTCGTCATCATTGGCACCCAGTGGGGTGACGAAGGCAAGGGTAAGATCGTCGACTGGCTGACCGAGCACGCGCAGGGCGTGGTGCGTTTTCAGGGAGGGCACAACGCGGGCCATACCCTGGTTATCGGCGGACGAAAGCAGGTGCTTCGCTTGATTCCCTCGGGCATGCTGCGCCCGGGGGTCACGTGCTACATCGGCAACGGCGTAGTCCTGTCGCCCGAGGCCCTGCTGCAGGAAATCGATGAGTTGTCGGCGTCCGGGGTCGATGTGACGGGTCGGCTGCGCGTCAGTAGCGCCTGCACCCTGATTCTTCCGTACCATGTAGCGCTTGATAAGGCGCGAGAGGCGCGACGGGGTGACGCCAAGATCGGTACCACGGGTCGCGGGATTGGGCCGGCCTACGAAGACAAGGTAGCCCGACGGGCCCTTCGCGTTCACGACCTTTACGCACCCGACCGCTTTCGCGAGCGCGTCAGGGAAGTGCTGGACCTGCACAATTTCATGCTGCGCGAGTATCTCAAGGCTGAGCCCCTCGACTTAGAGGCCGTGGTTGAGCCTTCGCTCAGGCTTGCCGAGCGGCTAAAGCCCATGGTGGCCGACGTCCCGGCAGAGCTTGCCGCAGTCATGGCGCGTGGCGACAGTCTCGTCTTCGAGGGGGCACAGGGTGCGCTGCTTGATGTCGATCATGGCACTTACCCTTATGTCACCAGCAGCAACTGCGTTGCGGGGGCGGCAGCGGCCGGTGCCGGGGTTGGTCCCGGGGCCCTGCATTACGTTCTGGGCGTGGTGAAGGCGTACACCACGCGGGTGGGATCAGGACCCTTTCCGACCGAGTTGCTGGACGATACCGGAAAGCATTTGGCTTCGGTGGGACGTGAGTTTGGGTCAGTGACTGGAAGGCCGCGCCGATGTGGATGGTTCGACGCGCCGGCCCTGCGCCGGTCTCTGGCCTTGAGCGGCGTTGGCGGTCTCGCTGTGATGAAGCTCGACGTGCTGGACGGCTTGCCGGCGGTCAAGCTGTGTGTGGCCTACAGACGGGGCGCCGAGCTTCTCGACACCTTGCCTTTTGGTGCTGATGCTGTGTCAGGCTGTGAACCCGTTTATGAAGAGATGCCCGGATGGAGCGAAACCACCGTCGGTGTCCGAAGCTGGGAAGCTTTGCCGCTCAACGCTCGTCGCTTCCTTGAGCGCTTGTCGCAGCTTGCCGGCGTTCCGATCGACATGGTATCAACGGGCCCTGATCGGGAAGACACGATTCTGCTGCGCAACCCCTTTCACTGATCGTATTGGTGAATCAGGGCTTAGGCCCATCACCCCAGGAGCCTGGTATGAAAGATCTTTACGTGTCGTGGGACGAATACAACCGGCTGATCGAGAAGTTGGCCCTGAAGGTCTGGGAGTCAGACTGGAGCTTTGACGCGATCATCTGTCTCGCGCGGGGCGGGCTGCGGGTGGGTGACGTCATGTCGCGCCTGTTTGACAAGCCGCTCGGCGTTCTTTTTACCAGCTCATATCGCGAGAACTCTGGAACCAAGCAGAGTCGTCTCGTTGTTGCTGACCATATCAGCAGTGCTGCCCCACTGCCTGGAGGGCGTTGGCTGTTGGTTGATGATCTCGTCGATTCAGGCGCGACACTGGTTGAGGTCGTGCCGCTGCTCAAACAGCGCCATCCTCACCTCGAAGAAGTTCGAAGTGCCGTGCTCTGGCGCAAAGGCGCATCAGTGGCGGAACCCGATTATTTCCTCGAGTATTTACCGACCAATCCGTGGATTCATCAGCCGTTCGAGGAGTACGACCACATGCGTCCGAGCGATCTGAAGGCGCGATGGGGCTGAGACGAAGACAAAGCACTCAGGTGCTTTGCTTTCTAGGGCCTACAATGGCGAAGGCCGGCTTGCGCCGGCCTTCAGATTGGTGCCCAGAAGAGGACTCGAACCTCCACAGTGTTGCCACCGCTAGGACCTGAACCTAGTGCGTCTACCAATTCCGCCATCTGGGCAGCGAGCGCCCGAAGGCACCGCAATCTGAGCGCGACGTCGCCATTCATAACGTAACGCTCATCAAGGCTGCGCATTCTATTGAACAGGACTGATTTGTCAAATTTCACCACCCCGACGCGGCCGGCTAATCGAGAACCGTTATGAAGACCGTCGCTGCCAGCCAGGCCTCTCCGCCCACACGTGAGGCGATTCTTGCCTGCCTGCGCGCCGCTGATCGCCCGCTGACGCCCGCTGAGCTGGCGGAACGTCTCGAGGTGCGAGACGAGGCCAGCCTCGTTGCCATGAATCGTCGTCTGGTTGCGATGGAGCGGGATGGACAGCTCCTGCCCAATCGCAAGGGGGTACTGTTACTGGCGACACGCATCGATCTGATAGCCGGACGAATCCAGGGGCATCGCGATGGCTTTGGCTTTCTCATCGCGGATGTTGGCGGGCCAGATATGTTTCTGTCGCCGCGCGAGATGCAAAAGGCCATGCACGGCGACCGTGTGCTGGTACGTCGCGCGGGCTATGACGCCCGAGGTCGTCCCGAGGGTGTGATCGTCGAGGTGACCGACCGCGTGCATCGCAGCCTGGTGGGCCGCTTTATCAATGAGCGCGGCGTGCATATCGTGGTCCCCGAAGATCAACGCATCAAGCACGACATTATTGTTCCGCCCGGTGAAATCAATGGTGCTCAGCACGGGCAGGTGGTCACGATCGAAATTACCGATCCGCCTGCTAACGGCGCTCCTCCCATAGGTCGGGTGATCGAGGTACTGGGCCAGATCGGTGATCCAGGCATGGAGATTGAGATCGCGGTTCGTAAGTTCGATGTGCCGCATCGATTCTCGTCAGAGGCTGAACAGGAGGCCTTAGTCTTACCATCGAAGGTTCGCGCAACCGATACGCGCAGCCGCATCGACCTGCGTGATATTCCGCTGGTCACCATCGACGGGGACGATGCTCGAGACTTTGATGATGCTGTCTACTGTGAACGCCTGGAAGACGGATCAGGCTTTCGTCTTCTGGTGGCTATCGCGGATGTTGGCCACTACGTCAAGCCTGGCAGCGCGCTTGATCGGGATGCTCTTGAGCGCAGCACCTCGGTGTACTTTCCGCGCCGGGTCATTCCGATGTTGCCCGAAAAGCTCTCTAACGGACTTTGCTCGCTGAACCCCGATGTCGATCGCCTGGTGCTCGTTTGTGATTGTCTGATCGACCACGATGGAAACATTACTGCCTATCAGTTTTACGAGGGTGTGATGCACTCGGCGGCGCGCTTTACTTACGACGAGGTGTGGGCTTTGTTGTCGGGTTCTGCGGCTGCACGGGTTGGTGTTGCCGCGCAGCGCGTGGCACTCTTGCCGAACCTGCAGATTCTGCATGACCTGTATACCGTTCTTGCCGCAGCGCGCAATCGGCGTGGAGCAATCGGGCTTGATACGGTCGAGACGCGAATCGTGTGTGATCCGGCAGGCCGTATCGAACGTATCGTGCCCCGTCATCGCAACGATGCTCATCGACTCATCGAAGAATGCATGCTGGCCGCAAACGTTTGTGCTGCCGACTTCATGGCCCGCGAGGAGCATGCGGGCCTGTACCGTGTTCATGAGGGGCCCACGCCCGACAAGCTGCAGCTGCTGCGCGAGTTTTTGCGCAGCGTAGGACTTTCACTGGGTGGGGCAGAGCATCCCCAGCCATCGCACTATGCCGAGCTTGCAGCGCAGGTTCAGACCCGACCCGATAGTGGGCTATTGCAGACCATGTTGCTGCGATCAATGCAGCAGGCGATTTATTCGCCGGACAACGCCGGCCACTTCGGGCTGGCATTCCT
>JBIKMC010000126.1:0-9357 GCA_044359405.1 Burkholderiaceae bacterium | reverse complement strand
ATCGTGATATCGGTCGGGAAACCGCTTTTCGAACTCAACGAGACCCGACCCCTCACGCATGGCCGGTGTGATCGCCACCAGACGCGGATCGGCCTCAGCCATATCGCACACCCAGTCTGAGAACACCTGTGTGTAGGTCAGCTTACCCGGCGCGCTGGGCTTCTTGATGCCTTCTTCAGGGTCGAATCGCCCTGGCCCGTGATAAAGAATGGGATCAAGCTCAGCCCGTCGATAGCCTTTACCCTTCTTGGTCACCACATGCAGAAATTGCGGGCCACGCAGGTCACGCAGGTTTTGCAGGGTCGGAATGAGGCTGTCGAAATCATGCCCGTCAATGGGGCCCACATAGTTGAAGCCAAACTCTTCGAACATCGTCCCTGGCAGGACCATGCCCTTGGCGTGTTCTTCGAATCGCTTGGCCAACTCGAGTACCGGCGGCACGACCGAGAGCATGGCCTTGCCCACGTCGCGGGCCCGCGCATAAAAGCGACCGGACATCAGGCGCGCGAGGTGACGCTGCAAAGCCCCGACCGGCGGCGAGATCGACATGTCGTTGTCATTGAGAATGACCAACAGATCGATGTCGCTGGTGACGCCCGCGTTATTCATGGCCTCAAACGCCATGCCCGCACTCATCGCACCATCACCGATGATGGCCACGTGGCGACGCCGCTCGGGCCCTTCATTGTCACCCGTCGTGCGCGCAGCCACCGCCATGCCCAACGCTGCCGAAATCGAGGTGGAGGAATGCGCGGTGCCGAAGGTGTCGTATTCGCTTTCAACCCGACGGGGGAAACCCGAGATACCACCAAACTGGCGCAAGCCAGACATACGGTTACGACGGCCGGTGAGAATTTTGTGCGGATAGCTCTGATGGCCCACATCCCAAACCAGTCGATCGCGGGGGGTATTGAAAACGTAGTGCAGGGCAATGCTGAGCTCTACGGTTCCGAGGTTGGATGACAAGTGCCCGCCCGTGCTGGCAACCGAGCGCAGCAGAAAATCGCGTAGTTCATCGGCCAGGGACGGCAACTGCTCACGGTTCAGGCGACGCAGATCGGCGGGCGAATCAATACCCTTGAGCAAGCGATGAGAGTCGGAGGCTTCAGGCATGGCCATAGTCCTTCAAGAGGTGCGCCGTACGATCAGCGCTGAGATTTCACGCAGTCGCTGGGCAGGTGCCCCCAGCGCATCCAGAGCGCTGCCCGCCTCGGCCTGCAGCGAATCCGCCAGGGCGCGTGCCGCTGCCATGCCCATGACGGAAACATAGGTGGGCTTGTTCTGATCGGAGTCTTTTCCGGCGGTTTTGCCCAGGGTAGCAGAATCGGCGGTGACATCCAGTATGTCGTCGACCACCTGGAAGGCCAGGCCGACGGCTGCGGCAAAACGCTCAAGCGCAGTCGCCGCGCCCGCCGACATAGCCGCCCCACAACCCGCGCCCAGCCTGACGGAAGCGATCAGCATGGCGCCGGTCTTGCGTCGATGCATGTCTTCCAAAGCCTCACGGCTCAGCGAATGACCCACCGCCTGCAGATCGATCGCCTGACCACCAGCCATACCCAGCGAACCGGCCGCGTGGGACAGATACCGCAGTAACTGCCCTGCCTGATCGGGCCGGGCTGCATGGTCGATCGCCTGAGCCAGCGCTTCAAAGGCCAGCGCCTGCAAAGCGTCGCCCACCAGCATGGCCATGGCCTCACCGTAGGCCACATGAACCGTGGGTTTACCCCGACGCAATACATCGTTGTCCATGCATGGCATGTCGTCGTGCACCAGCGAATAGGCGTGAATGAGCTCGACCGCGCAAGCCGCCGCGTCGAGCGCCGCCACCGGCGCACCGACGAGTTCACCGGCCGCGTGCACCAGCAAGGGTCGAACTCGCTTGCCGCCACCCAGTACCGCGTAGCGCATGGCTTCATGCAGCCGCGTCAGTGCTCCATCAGGCCGGGGAAGCAGGCGATCAAGCGCCTGTTCGGTGCGCTGTGCCGTCTCGGACATCCAAAGTTCGAACGACAGGCCCTGGGCCGCGACAGGCCCAAGCGGCATGCCCGCAGCCTGGGAGGAAGTCGGCTGAACAATCGTCACGAAGCGCCCCCCTCCGCATCGAAGGGCTGTAGCAACTCAGCTTCGAGAACGCGCACACGATTCTGCACCTCGGCCAGCAGGCGTCGGCATTGGGTCGCTAGACGGGTACCCCGCTGGTATGCCGCCAGCGAGGCCTCAAGACTGAGACTGCCCGACTCCATGGACTGCACAATCGACTCAAGCTCGCTTAGAGCGGCTTCAAAGTCGGCCGGTACGGTTTCTTCGTCAGCCTCGCGGGCCGGCTCTTGTAAACGGCTCTTGACCATTGTCAGATGTAGTTGACACTTTGTTGCTGAAAATCGGGATGTTACTTGGATTTCCGAGGCTTTTCGAGGGTCTCTGCCCGGAAGACCCAGACGTCATCAGAGCCCGACTTGCCTCAAGCGCCAATCCGGGTATCCTTCGCCCTCCGCTTGACGATCGGCGGCATCTCGGAAGGGCTTTTTGAGCACCCGACGCGGGGATGTCGATCGGTCAGGCTTGGGTTCGTCCTTCGACTTTTTTGTCTGTGGAGGGTCAGGATGTCGGATCTGGGTCGCAGGGAATACCTCGCGCGCTCAAGCGCGCAACTACCCGTCCACGCTTACTTCGATGAAGCGCTTTACCGGCGTGAGATCGAGCTGCTGTTTCATCGCGGCCCCGGCTATGTGGGCCACGAACTCATGGTGCCGCAGCCAGGTGATTACTACACCTTGTCCCAGGAAGACGGGGGGCGGGTGCTCGTGCGCTCCGCGCAGGGGGTTGAGCTTCTGTCCAACGTCTGCCGTCACCGCCAGGCAGTCATGCTGAACGGGCGGGGCAATACGCAAAACATCGTGTGCCCGCTGCACCGCTGGACCTATGATCTGTCCGGCCAGTTGCTTGGGGCACCTCATTTTCAGCAGCAACCTTGTCTGAATCTGGGGCGATCGCCTCTGCAGAACTGGCAGGGCATGCTGTTCAGTGGCCAGCGGGATGTGGCGCGCGATCTGGCCAGTCTGGGTGTCGCGCGCGATCTCGATTTCAGCGGCTACGTTCTCGACCATGTCGAGACTCATCACTGCAAGTACAACTGGAAGACGTTCATCGAAGTCTACCTCGAGGATTATCACGTCGAGCCCTTCCACCCGGGCCTGGGGCAGTTTGTGTCCTGCGATGCCCTCACCTGGGAATTCGGCGACTGGCACTCGGTACAGACCGTGGGCATCCGTAACGGCCTGCGGCAACCGGGCACGCCCACCTATCGCAAGTGGCACGACCAGGTGTTGCGCCTTTACGGCGAGCGCACACCGCCCTACGGTGCCATCTGGCTCACCTATTACCCCAACCTCATGGTTGAGTGGTACCCACATGTGCTGGTGATTTCAACGCTGGTGCCCAATGGCCCGCGCAGCACGACCAATTACGTCGAGTTTTACTACCCCGAGGAAATTGCCCTCTTCGAGCGTGAGTTTGTCGAGGCTGAGCGCGCGGCCTACATGGAAACCGCTGTTGAAGATGACGAAATCGCCGAGCGCATGGACGCCGGACGGCTCATCCTCATGAACCGGGGCGAAAATGACGCTGGGCCCTACCAGAGCCCCATGGAAGACGGCATGCAGCACTTCCATGAATTTCTTCGACGCGAGCTGGCTCTATGAGTCACGTTTGGGCCCTTGTTGAAACCTGCGTAGCCTCGCCATTCACAGGAGTCACGCCTTGAGCGCCGTTCACACCACCCTGATCACCGCCGACGAACTGGCTGGCATCATTGACCGTTGCGCGCTGCTCGACTGCCGCCACGATTTGTTCGATCCGGCCAAAGGTCAGCAGGAATACCAGACCTCGCATCTGCCGGGCGCGCACTTTGTATCCATTGATCGCGACCTGGCCGGAGCAAAAGGTGACGGCCGCAAAGGACGCCACCCGCTGCCCGACCGCGACACCCTGCGCCTGCGGCTGCAGTCTCTGGGCATCAGTGATGAGACGCAAATCATTGCCTACGACGCCGACACCGGTACTTATGCAGCCCGTCTGTGGTGGCTGGCGCGCTGGCTGGGCCATGAAAAGGTCGCCGTACTCGAGGGTGGCTTCAAAGCGTGGAAGGCTGCGTCATACCCCACCAGCCCCGAGAAGCCGGCCGCCCCAGCCGCGGGCAATCTCACGCTGCGCACCCCGCTTGAGCATCCAGTGACGGGCGACGAACTGCTCGCCGATCAGGCTACGCGCAGTCTGCGTGTCGTTGACGCACGCGCCCCCGAGCGCTATCGCGGCGACGTTGAACCGCTCGATCCGGTGGCCGGTCATATCCCGGGCGCGCTCAACCGACCGCTGGGACTGAATCTGCGTCCCGATGGACGCTTCAAGCCGGCTCAGGTTTTAAACGATGAATTTAGCGCCCTGCTTGCAGGCGGCCCGATGACCTCGGTCGTGCACAGCTGCGGCTCGGGCGTGAGCGCCTGCCACAATCTGCTGGCCATGCGCCACGCCGGCTTGAGCGGCGCGCGTTTATACGCCGGATCCTGGAGCGAATGGTGTGCCGATTCCTCGCGTCCGGTGGCCAAGGGGCCAGCACCCGGCTGATGCCTCGGAGCCCGGATGATGCCTCAGTGCCCGTGCGCCCCTGAGGTCAGTAAGGCGATCACTGCGACCCCGGCCAGCATCAGCAGCACCTGCAGAACGCCACTGCGCTGGCTTAGACGGCTTTGGCGGTGCAGATCGGGCACCAGGTCAGCCAGGGCCACGTAAATAAAGCTGGCCGCGGCAACCGTAAGCACGTAAGGCAGCAGGGCTGTGCCATCTGCAAAAGCCAGATAACCCACCGCGCCGCCCAAGACCGCTGCGAGCGAGGACAGCAGGTTGAACCACAGCGCCCGCGATCGCGTGTAACCCGCATTGATCAGCACGATGAAGTCACCGACCTCCTGGGGGATTTCGTGCGCGGCAATCGCCAGAGCGGTCAGCCAGCCCAGGCGTATGTCGATCAGGAAGGCCGCGGCAATCATGGCACCATCGGCAAAATTATGAATGGCATCGCCCACCAGAATGAGCAGGCCACCCGGGCCGGCCTCTTCATGGTCATGCCCGGCGTGATGCGCATGACCATCGCCTTCATGATGGTGGCTGTGCCTGAGGATGGCCAGTTTCTCGAGCAGAAAAAAACCAATAAGGCCAGCCAGAAGCGTCCACGCCAGGGAGTGAATATCAACACCCGACTCGAACGCCTCAGGGATCAGGTGAAGCACGGCCGTGCCCAGCAGCAGCCCCGCCGAGAGGCTGACCAGCCGGGGCACAATGCGCGCGAGCAGCGTAACCGACAGTAGGGCCGCCGCCAGCACGCTCAAGGCGCCGGCAGCCGCCGTCGCGAGCATGATGTGAATGAAAGCGGAATCCATGGGGCCGTTATCGGATGGGCGTCTGTTGAAAGCGGATGTGACAGTATAACATCCAGTATCCGCATCAGGGCCGACATGACTCATCCACGCGCAGCGGCCTACTTGCAAACCAAGCGCAGGGCGGCTGGTGCCCTGCCTGGCCGATGGCCGCAGGTATCAGACGGACGCGTGCAGCGTGTCGATCATGCGGTCGAGCTTGCCGGAATCGGCGGCGAAGAGCCGTATGCCCTCCGCCAGCTTCTCACTGGACATCGCATCATCATTGACGGCCCAGCGAAACTGCTTCTCATCAAAGCGTACGCGCTCAAACGCTGGGCCCATCGAAGCCTGCTCATGCAAGTGGCGCACCACTGGCTCGTGCGAGACCTGCAACTGCTGCAAAAGCTCAGGACTGATGGTGAGCAGGTCACAACCCGCCAACGCGAGCACCTGGCCCGTGGAGCGGAAGCTGGCACCCATCACCTCAGTGGGATAACCAAACTGCTTGTAGTAGCGGTAGATGCGACGCACTGACAGTACGCCCGGGTCTTCCTCGGGGGCGAAGTCGCGGCCCTCTTTGCGCTTGTACCAGTCGAGAATCCGTCCTACGAAAGGCGAAATCAGCGTAACCCCCGCATCAGCGCAGGCGACCGCCTGCGCAAATGAAAACAGCAGGGTCAGGTTGCAGTGGATGCCTTCACGTTCAAGACGCTCGGCGGCGCGAATGCCCTCCCAGGTGGCAGCAATTTTGATCATCACGCGATCGCGGTTTACGCCCTGAGCCTCATAGAGCCCAATGAGCCGACGGGCACAGGCCAGGGTGCCCTCGGTGTCGAATGACAAACGTGCATCAACCTCGGTCGATACCCGTCCCGGCACGATGGCCAGAATCTCGCAGCCGAAGCGCACCAGCAGGTGTTCGACGATTTGGGTGATGGTCTCGTCGCGATGGCGGGCCACCGTCTCACGTAGCAGCGACTCATAGGCCGGCATGCCCACCGCTTTCAGGATCAGACTGGGATTGGTCGTGGCATCCCGCGGCCCGTAGGCGCGCATGGACTGAAAGTCTCCGGTGTCGGCCACCACCCGCGTGAATTGACGAAGCTGTTCGAGTGAACTCATGACTGAAGAAACATATGGTTGGATCGATAACGAGCCGCCAGCGCGCTGCCGAAAGCGATCAGCACAAACAAGGCAGCGCTCCAGAGCGCATAGGGTAGGCCCAGCATGGGCAGATTCGCCTCATCGCAACGCGCGGTCGCCTCAAACATCCAGGGCCAGGCATCGCCGAGGTGCAGACCGCCAACAACACGGTCAGCCAGCGTGAGTTTGCAGTCCGAACTACGGGCAGCCACAAAGTGCTGCCAGAGCGCCGAGCCAAGTCCGCACAGGGCAATGGGCAGTGCGAGTAACGCAGGCCAGCGTCGCGGGCGCTCGCGGGTACCCGCAATGGCACCTGCCGCGCAGACCAGAATCAGCAGCAGCAAAATGAGCCGCTGCAGAATACACCACGAACACGGCTCAAAGCCAAAGGCGTGCTGCGAAATGACAGCGGCGGCCAGGGCCGCCGCTCCGATCAGCGCGCAGCCGCCGAGTATTGCTCGCGGCGACAGGCGCATCAGTGGCATCAACCGAACATGTCAGCCCAGATGTTCTTCGCCCACGAATTGGCGTAGACACCTTCGAGCTGGGTAGCCTGGGTGGATAGACCGCCAGCACCCTGGACGGCAACCATGGTTTTCTGCTCAGCGTTGTAGCGATGGACCGATGCCACATGCACCACATTGCTGGCATCGACAAAGCTGTAGCAGGTGTTGGCCATGGTGACAGGGCTAGGCGCCCGACCGTTCATGACTTCAACAATCGCGGCAGCAGCAGCCTTGCCATGCTGGTTTGCCATGTGACCCGACTTGGGCATACCGGGCGCGGACAGAGTGGCGTCGCCAAGAACATGAATGCCCGGGGCTGCAGTGGACTCCAGGGTGACCCAGTCAACCGCACACCAGAGTTTATTGGCGTTGACCAGACCCGAACGATGCGCCAGTTGCCCGGCACCCTGCGGCGGGATCACATTCAGTACATTGCCTTTGACGCGGTCACCCAACTCGGTGATGGCCGTACTGTTGCGAACATCAACCTCGGTAACCTGACTGTTGGCACGGTACTCAATCATGCCCGCATAAGCACCATTCCAGGAGGCCAGAAACAGACCCTTCTTGGACTGAATGTCAGGGTTGGCATCAAGCACGATGATCTTGCTACGCGGCTTGGCCACCTTGAGGTAGCTGGCCACCTGACAAACGCGCTCGTAGGGCCCGGGCGGGCAGCGATACGGCGCCTTAGGAATCGACAGCACATACACCCCGCCGTCAGGCATGGCCTCGAGCTGCTGACGCAGGGCAACGGTCTGAGGCCCGGCCTTCCAGGCATGCAGAATGGTCTTCTGCGCCTCGGCGTTCAGCCCCTGAATGGCGCCGAAATCGAAGTCAATACCCGGCGAGACGATGATCCGGTCAAAAGACTGGTCAGCCAGCTTCTTGAAGCTGACCTGTTTTTTGGCGGTATCGATCTTTTCGACCTCATCGTTCAGCACGACCACACCCGCCTGGCGCAGCCCACCGTAGCCCACCGTGAGGTCCTGGATGCGACGGTGCCCCCCGACGACCAGATTCGACAGGGGACAGGACACAAACGCCGTCTCGCGGTCGACCAGCATGACGTCGATGGCGTCGCCACCCCACAGCTTGAGATAGCGGGCCGACGTCGCACCGCCAAACCCCGCACCGACCACCAGCACGCGGCCCAGTTTCTTTTGCGAGACAGCAGGCGCGCCCGCGCCGGTCGCACAGCCTGACAGAAACGCAGGTGCGCCCAAAGCCGAAACAGTGGCTGCAGACCCCGCCGCGCGCAGCAGACCCCGACGCCCGCCATTCATGGGTTGATCACTCATCATCGCCTCCTGATCAGCGCTTTTGGCTGGCGAAGTACGCAGCCAGACGTGCGATTTCATCGTCGGTATAGCCCTTGGCGAGCTGATGCATGATGGTGGCCTGCCGCTGGCCACTGCGAAACGCGTTCATCTGCTCGATAAAGTAAGCCGCCGGCTGCCCGGCAAGACCGGGCAGGCCACTGCCGGGGGCGACCCGACCTTCAGTACCGTGGCAATTGGCACAGTTGGCGGCGATGTAGCGGACATCGGTGGCCGACGCCACATCCGGTACAGCTGCGGCCAGCACGCCCGCAGCGATGCCGGTAATCAGGGTGCGCTTGATCATCACGGGTCTCCTTTTTGGTTGATGTTGTTTGAAGGTCAAATCGTAGGCGATGACTGTGCGGGTTCGTTAACCCGCGAGAAAGTTAAGTAGGCTCAGCGGCTGGCTCAAGCTGTCGCCACCTCGGCTGACTCTTCGCCATCAGCGGTCATGCCGCCCGAGGTGGCCGGGGACGACCGACCATCGAACGACAGCAATACCTGCTCGGCTTCGTCGAGGTCAACCGTGACGCGTCCACCACTGACCAGACGCCCAAACAGCAATTCGTCGGCCAAGGCCTTGCGGATGGTGTCCTGAATAAGTCGCTGCATGGGCCGGGCTCCCATCAGCGGATCAAAGCCCTTGCTGGCAAGATGCTTACGCAGGGCCTCGGTAAAGATGACCTCAACCTTTTTCTCATGCAGTTGCTCTTCGAGTTGCATGAGGAACTTATCGACCACCCGCAGAATGATGTCCTCATCGAGCGCCCGGAAACTGATGATGGCATCCAGACGGTTACGAAACTCCGGTGTGAACAGCCGCTTGATTTCGGCCATCTCGTCGCCCGCCTGACGCGTATCTGAAAAACCGATCGCCCGACGCTGCAGATCGGCAGCCCCTGCGTTGGTGGTCATGATGATGATCACGTTTCGAAAATCGGCCTTGCGCCCATTGTTGTCAGTGAGCGT
>JBIKMC010000431.1:0-2616 GCA_044359405.1 Burkholderiaceae bacterium | reverse complement strand
TACCCTGGTGATCACCATGGCAGCGCCCTCGCTGGTCACCTGGCTGCCCGCACAGATGCTGCAGTTTCGATAAATCGCGCTACATGCTGAACGTAATCAGCCTGGGACATTCGTTGGAGATACGCTCATGACTCCTGAACAGATTCTTGATATTCCCCCCCGTGTGCTCAACCAATCGCAGCGCGAGTTTTATTTCACCGAAGGCTACCTGCTGCTTGAGAAAGTGATTGATGACACCTGGTTGGCCAAATTGCGCGCAGCCACCGACGAGATGGTTGAGCGCTCACGGTCAGTCAACCAATCAGACAAGGTGTTCGATCTTGAGCCAGGCCACCGCCCCGATGCGCCCAGACTGCGGCGCGTATCGAACCCTGTTGAGCAGCATCCCGTTTACTGGGACTACGTCAATCATTCGATCCTGCCGGATATCGTGGCCGACCTGGTCGGACCTGACGTCAAGTTTCACCACTCCAAGCTCAATTTCAAGTGGGCCCGCGGCGGCGAAGAAGTGAAGTGGCATTACGACATCAGTTTCTGGCCGCACACCAACTACTCACCGCTGACGGTGGGCACCTACATTTACGACTGCGGAATGGACAACGGCCCGCTGATGGTGATGCCGCGCAGTCACGAAGAGATAGAGCCCCTGCTCAGCCAGTTTGATGCGCAGGGCCGATGGACCGGATGCTTGAGCGATGCCGATGTGGCGCGGCTCCCGCTGCACAAAGCGGTGGCTCTACCAGGCCCAGCAGGCTCATTAACCCTGCATAACTGCCGCATGCTGCATGCCTCGCCCAAAAATCTGTCCGACACCGGGCGGCCGCTGCTGCTTTACACCCTCACGTCGGCCGATGCGTTTCCGTACACCGTCAATCCCATTCGACCTAAGCATGACCAGGCCATCATTCGCGGCAAGCGCGCAGCCTGGGCCCACCATGACCCGCGTCCCTGTCTGATTCCACCCGACTGGTCAGGTGGCTATTCGTCTATCTTTGCCCTGCAGCAGCAGGAAGAGAAGACCGCCCTGCCGGCCATGGGTGCGATGTAATTGCCGCATCCGCCACCCGTCTTGGCTCAGGCCCACACGCGGCGAATCGAGCGGCAGCGCGAACAGGCCACACGGTTTAGAGCGCTGCATCAGGGGCCAGACATATTCGTGATCGGTAGCGTCTGGGATGTGCCCAGTGCCGTGATTTTTGAGCAGGCGGGCTTTTCTGCGTTGGGTACCTCTAGCGCAGGCATCGCCTACAGCGAGGGACTGCCCGACGGCGAGCAGATCGGTCTGGCAAGAATGCTCGCAGCGGTCGAACGGATTGTTGCGCGGGTCAATATTCCCGTCAGTGCCGATATGGAATCAGGTTTCGGCCAGACACCTGACGAGCTTGCTGAGACCGTATCCGCATTGCTAGAGACCGGTGCGGTTGGCATCAATGTCGAGGACGCTCCGGGCGGCGTTCTGGGCGCAGATACGCTGCTCGATGTCGATCTTCAGGCTGAAAAGATTCGTGCCATGCGGGCGGCATCTCGGCGGGCTGGTGTTGACCTGTTTATCAATGCCCGTACCGACGCTTATTGGCTGGGCCTGTGGGATGAAGCCGAGCGACTGCATGAGACGCTCAAACGCGCGCGCGCCTATCTGCTAGCCGGTGCAGACGGTATTTTCGTACCAGGAGCCATCACCGATAAGGTCATCCATGCACTGGCTGCCCACATCGACGGCCCGCTGAATATTCTCGCCATGCCTGGCTGTCCAAGCGTCGCCGAGCTTGCAGCCCTGGGCGTACGCCGGGTCTCGCAAGGTTCAGGCCCCGTGCGTGCAGCGCTTGCACTCACGCGTCGAATCGCAGATGAACTGCAACAGGCAGGCGGCTATCAGCAGTACCAGACCAACAGCATGCCCTACGCGCAGGCCAACCGCGTGTTCAGCACAGCCGGATGATCAGGCCTGTATCGTCAGGGTTTACGTCGGGTTTTGCGGTAAGGTCCGCATCAGTGCCTGTCAACTGTCCAACTGTATCTGACTCACTCTAAGCGGCCACGTACCTGAACCATGAACAATAGTTTCATCATCACTTTGTCTTGCCCAGATCGCGCCGGAATCGTTCATTCCGTGTCTGGTTTTTTGCTCGAGCGCGGCGGCAATATTGTTGAAGCCGCGCAGTATGGCGATGTCCACACGGGTCTGTTTTTCATGCGGGTCGAGTTTGACGTGCAGTCAGCCGATGTCAGCGCCGAGCAACTGCAGCAAGACTTCGCCAGCGTGGGTGGGCGTTTTGACATGCGCTGGCGCATCGTCAGCAAGGCGCGCCGCATGCGCACACTGATCATGGTGTCCAAGCTTGGGCATTGTTTGAATGATCTGCTGTTTCGCTGGCGCAGTGGGCTGCTGCCCGTCGATATCTGCGCCATCGTGTCCAACCACCGCGACTTCTACCAGATGGCCGCAAGCTACGACATCCCGTTTCATCACATCCCGGTCAGCGCCGACAGCAAGCCGCAGGCTGAGGCAAGACTTATGGAGATTGTAAGAAGCGAAAACGTTGAGCTGGTCGTGCTGGCACGCTACATGCAGGTGCTATCCGAAGATCTGTGCGCCAAGCTTGAAGGGCGTGCCAT
>JBIKMC010000432.1:0-2616 GCA_044359405.1 Burkholderiaceae bacterium | reverse complement strand
CCAAACCGCATCTCGTCGGAGATGGGCTTGCCTTGAATGGTGCTACCGGCGCTTACACGACGTACCTGGCGAAACGATCCATCCTGAAGACCCACATAGGCGGAAGGGCTGGATGGCTGGGGGCTTACGATCGACTTGAGGTAACCCCACGACGCGTCGGACTGGAAGAACTGGGGGTCGGCGTTGCCCAAGGCAGCTGCCGAGTTGACCAGCAAGCGCATTGGATTGATCAGTTCACTTACACTGAGCAGGGCTTCGAGCTTGAAGCGGTCGATCATGTTTCGGGAGGTCGAGGTCGCGGTACGCTCATTGAAGAGGTAAACGAACAGGATCAGCGCGACGAACGCCGGCACCATCAGAACAAGAAAGATGGAGATAATGCTGGGGCTCAGGCGGATATTTTTTTTAGTCATCATGGCGTTGAACCCCCCGAGGACGGCAAAGCGGCCAGAGCCCCACCGTAACCGTATACCCCGGACCTGTCAACGCGAATCGTTGCGCGAGGACGTTTGGGCTCGACGAAGAGACGCTGATTGCCTGGCGAGGGGCGCTCATTTTCTGAGGTTGAATCCGTCGAACCGACGGGCACCCGTCGCTACCACAGCGCCCAGACGCCCCGCTCCTGAATGCAAAGCCGCACCACCAGGTCGCCGTCTGACAACGACATCCTGGCACCGCACGCTGGGGACGGACCGCGAACCGTTCAAACGGTACGAGGTACTTCGCGGATATTGCGAAGACCCCTGCAAGAACCTACTCGCCAGGCATGTCCCCGGTTCATATGAAGCCATGCAGAGATACAACCGACTGCCCCGGCTGCAAGCTTTTCTGGCGGCATCCCCGATGACTGGTTGCGCCTGAGGGCGTGGCACCAGATTCACCTTCTCAAAAATGCGTGCAACCCCCGTATGCCACGGCCACCCCCAATCTGCATGACGAATCGGCGAAGGCTATAAGGCATTTTCTTCGTACCCGTCTGCTGGGTCTGGACGATCCCGTACCGGTCATAGACGGACGACCTGTTCCAGCATGGATTCTGTCATTCGGCATTGACGCGGCCGTTTACCGGGTGGTCTTGTTCACGGAAATTGCGCTGGCCGTCTACCACTTCTTCTTCAAGCTGCTGGGGATTTTCCTGTTCGTTGTCGAAATATGGTGGTTCATCCCGCGCCCCATTCAGGCGGAAGTGCTGGCGCGACAGATGGGAAGTTCGGTGGCCATGCTGGAACGACACTGCTCGAAACTGACGGCGACTTTGGCGGCGACTGCGTGAAAGCCAACCGCTTTGGCTTCTTTCAACCCGCCAAGCCCCATCATCGGGCAGGGCTTTTGCGTTTATGGGCTACGCTCAAAGGGAGATACCAAACTCCGCGACGGGTCACAACGCGGGTAACAAAACAAAAAGGCCCAGTCTAAACCGAGCTTTTGTAGTTGGCGGCCCAGAGGGGATTGTTTAGCTAACCCGCTCAGTTTTCAGACCCCCTGTTTTTGGTTGCGTCGGGGATTCGAACTGCCGGCCAATACCCCCCTCCTTGCTGCGCGTAGCGCCACACGCTACAATCGGCGCATGATCCGAAGCTTCAGGCACAAAGGCGTTGAGCGCTTCTTCAAATCCGGCTCACGCGCTGGAATCCAAGCGGCTCATGCCCCGCGCCTGGCTCGGCAACTGTCTGCGCTGGACGCGGCCGCAAGGCCCGAAGACATGAGCCGTCCTGGGTGGGACTGGCATCCCCTCAAGGGTGACCTCTCGGGCCATTGGTCAGTCAGCGTGAACGGCAACTGGCGTCTGACTTTTGCATTTTTAAACGACAATGCCATCCTGGTGGACTACCAGGATTACCACTGAGGTGACCATGAGTTCAATGTTCAACCCCCCACACCCCGGCCTCAATTTGAGGGACGACATCCTGCCCGCCCTCAATCTGCAGGTCGGCGAAGCAGCTGCCCAGTTGGGCGTCGACCGGACGACTTTGTCCAAGGTAGTCAATGGGCGGGCCGCGATCAGCCCTTCAATGGCACTGCGCATTGAGCGTTGGCTTGGGCGCGACCATGGCGGGGCGGCTGAGGTGTGGCTGGCTCAGCAGGCTGCCTACGATCTCTGGCAAGCACGGGTCGCAGCGAAGGCCAGCAAGACCCTTTCGGGTATCAAGACACTGAAGCTTCAAACGTCATGACGAAGGAGCAAGACGCATCGGATACAGCCGTCGCCCCAGCGCTGCTCTTCTGGTCGCGCCTCATCCAGGCCGCTGCGGCTGTCGTCATCATCCTGAGCTTGACTTTGCTGTTGGCGCCCCGCCTCGGGGAAGCCATCTTCAATCTGGTTTACTTCCACCAGCCGTCCATCCCAGTTGAGGTGCCGAACCTGGCAATGGGCTACATCTGGTTTGCCAACGGCATCATCGGCGCCGTGATGGCTGGCTGGATGATCTGCATCATCCTGTTGGCCAGGGGCCCATTCCTCGCGGGCCGGCGGCACGCCTGGAACACCATCGCCATTCCACTGGCCAGTTGGTTTCTTATCGACACAGCGTTTTCCATCGCCCATGGCGTATGGGGCAATGTGCTGCTCAATACGGCAACTGGGCTGATGTTCGGGATCCCCTTGCTCGTTTCGCG
>JBIKMC010000125.1:0-9372 GCA_044359405.1 Burkholderiaceae bacterium | reverse complement strand
TTCCAAAAGAGCCGCCATCAAAACAAACATGGGAACCGCGACCAGCGTATAGCCATTGAGCAACTCGTAGGTTCGCGCAGCCAGCAGCGATAAGCCTCCAGGTCCGAACTGCCATAGGGCAAGCAAGGTCGATACGGCACCGGCGGCAAAAGCGAACGGTACGCCAAGCACGAGCAGGCCAATCATGGCGGCCACCACCAGCAGGGAGATCAGTCCGATGTCCACAATGGCCTCAATGAGCCGCGCTGCGCTGCGATCGGTCGCGCGACCAGAACCGGACGATCAGCAGCACAAGGAACAAAGCGCAGCAGATCGCGATCAGCGCATTCATAAATGGCGGAATCGGAACGTCCCAGGTTCGGCCCGTTCGCTCTGGCGCCCACTGCCCATCTGAAAATTTCCAACCGGTTTCAATCGCCCGAACCGCGAAGGCGTAGGCGAGCCCGCCCAGGTAAAGCACCCCCGACACGACCGAGAGCAGCGCACATATCCCCCGACCGCCGGGGCCCAGGCGATCCACAACCGCAGTGATGCGCAGGTGGGCATCGCTCGCCGCCGCATAGGGGCCTCCAAAAGCAAAAGCAGCGGCGCTCAGCGCAATGGACAACTCGTGAACCCACGAGGTGGGTGACCCAAACGCGTATCGCATAACCACCTCATAGGTGGTGATAACCACGACGACTGCAAATACATACGACGTCGCCCCACCGATACGATCAACCCTGCGTTCAAGAGACACACCCACCTCCGCCCACCCGCCCCTCAGATGAGATTGTTCTTCTTCATGAACGCCTTATGAGACTCGACGAGGCGACCAGTGATGGCGTTCTTCTTGCCCCAGTCCTCAAACACGGTGAGAGCCAGCGCCCGGAAGCGCACCTGATCTTCCGGCGGAAGCTCAGTCATGGTGATGCCCATCTGCTTGGCCTTGGCAACCGCCTCCTCCTCATTCGCCGTGAAAGTCTTACGCTGCCGCTCGGAGAAATCAGCCAGGGCCGCGACGAATTTCTGCTGGTTATCGGGCGAAATCGTCTTCCATTTTGCCTCGGAGATCGACACCTCGGTCGTCGGCATGGAGTGCCTTGCGAACACCGAAAACTTGGCGTTGGTATGGATACCGGTACTCAGATTGATCGACATACCGGCCATGTCGGCACCATCGAGCACACCGGTCTGCAGCGCATTGGCAACCTCGGGAAATGGCAGGGTCACAATACTTGCGCCCACCCGCTTCATCAGATCACCGGCAAGCCCCTCGGGCATGCGCAGCTTGGTGCCCTTGTAATCGTCCAGGCGATTGATGGGCTTGCGCATGGGCATCCACTCGGGCGGCCAGTAAACCGGCCCTACGTAAAACAGACCGTACTGCGCGTAAAGCTGACGGGCAAGCGCAAGCCCGCCACCCTCAGTGAACCATCGATCACGCACGACCGGATCGGGATATGCCGACAGGGTATCGCCCAAGACTGCAAAGCCCGGATCCTTACCCGCGAAATAAGGGGGTGATGAATGATGACCATCCAGCGTCCCCATCCGCACTGCCTCCAGCGTGTCATTGGCGGGCACCACCGCCCCGAGGGGCAGCGTCACAATGTCAATCGCACCGTTGGTGCGCGCTTTGACATCAGCCGCGAATTGCTCAAAGCCCGCTGTCACGGGCGTACCCGGTCCCAGAAAGGTCTGGATTCGCAGCCGAATTGAATTGGCTTGCGCTGATCGAATGATGTAAGGACCTGCCGAAGCGGCGACGAGCGCGCCACCGGAGGCCTTCAACAGATTGCGACGTGTGGTCATCGATTGTCTCCTTATGTCAACACGACGAGGTCGTGAAAATTACAGAACCAGTTTTTAAGCCCTGATGCCCAGGATGGCCTTGGCCTCAGCAGGCGAGGCAACCTCTCGGCCGCAGGAGCGCGCGATCTCAGCAACCCGTGCGACCAACTCGGCGTTTGTGGGTGTACCCAGTTCGGGGTATTGATAGTCGCCCAGACCAATCGACACATGCCCACCCTGAGCGATCGCCTGCGCGCACAACGGTAGAAGGTTTCCACCGTAGTTGCAGACAGTCCATTCGACCGGAACATCCGGGGGAAGAAAATCGATAAAGGCCTGCAGTCCTCGCGCAGTACCCGGGTGACCACCAATGCAGTGGTTATCGGTACACACAAATTCGGCGAAGACCGGAGCCTTGACCCATCCGAGCCGTCCGAACTGCGCGGTTTCCCTCATGAACGAGAGATTCCAAACCTGCAGATAGGGCTTGAGCGACCACTGGGTGATATGGTCAGCGAAGTAATGCAGCGTCGCCGTACTGTTCTGATAGACCCGCTCTTCGAGTTCGGGAATATAGCGACCATCCTTGAGTACACTGACGTTGGTCGACCCCATATCCATCGGAACAATGTCAGGGCTTAAGCCCTCATCGACCAGACGACGAATATTGGCGAGACGCTCAGGTGCGGACGCGTTCAGGGTGACATAGCCCAGCGTCGGATGAATTAGGATGTCGCTGGCTGCTCTGATCGCCCGCACCGTGTCCCGGTAAGCCTCGTAGGCGTGCTCGGGGCTCCCATCTGCCTTTCGGGAATGAAAATGAACAATTGAAGCCCCCGCCTGTCGACACGCCCTGGCGTCTTGTGCGATCTCATTCGGCGAATACGGGACATGCTGATTCGGGCCACGCATCTGGTACTCGTTGACGCGTGCCTCGATGATGACTTTGTTCATGTGTCTCTCCCCGACTGAGGCGTAAGCAAGCCGATGCAGCGCAAGCTCATTTAGTCTCGTTTGAGACTATCTTAGTGCGCTTTTTGAACAGTCGTCAATCGATTCATGTGCAGCCCATGTCGAACAGACCTCGCGCTAAGGCGATCGTTGCCGTGTAACCCTTGCGAACCTTTCTATGAAAATAAAACTCAGGACACTGCTTACCAGTGATGAACTGCCACTCGGCTACCGGGTCGGTTACCTGTCGAACGTCTTCAGCGGCCCGGTCTACGCGGATGCCGAGCGCCGATTCGGCATCCAGCGGCCGCTGTTCGCGACCCTTTACTGCACCGCCCATCTGGATGATCTGACGGCCACGGACGTGTGCACCATGTCGGGCATCAGTAAAAAGACGATCAGCCGGGCGGTCACGGCGCTGGAGAAGAAAAATCTGATCAGGCGCAGACCCAATCCGACAGACAGCCGCTCTGCGCTGCTGCGTATTACTCCGGCGGGTCGCCGGACGTATCAGTCGATTCTGCCCATGCTTCAGGCGCGCCAGCAGGCGATGCTGTCACCGCTCACCGAGCCCGAACGCAGGTCTCTCAGGGCATTACTCGACAAGCTGATCGATCGTGAGGACGGATGGCTTGATACCTACTGAGCAGATTGGCGGCGTCTACGCCTTGAGCGTTGCCGCCAGGTCAACAAAGAAGTCCAGGCTGGCCGGATTGACCATGGCATCGGGGCTTGCGACCTTGTCGCGCGAATGCCCCAGCAGCAGTTTGCGCACCGGAACCTCCATCTTTTTGCCCGTCAGGGTGCGCGGAATTTCGCTCACCGCATACACCTCATTCGGCACATGCCGCGCGGAGGCCCGGGTACGGATCTCATGCGCGATGCGTGCCTTCAGTGCATCGTCGAGCACACAGCCCGCTTTAAGCACCACGAAAAGCGGCATGAACGACGGACGTCCCAGGTATTCAAGATCAACCACCAGGCTATCTCGGATCTCGGGCAGTTCTTCGACCACACGATAAATTTCGGCGGTTCCCATGCGAATGCCGAACCGATTGATGGTGCTGTCCGAACGTCCATAGATGACCGACGAACCCGACGGCGTGAAGCGAATCCAGTCGCCGTGCCGCCACACACCCGAAAAGGTCTCGAAGTAGCTCTCGCGATAGCGCTTACCGTCAGCATCGTTCCAGAAGAACAAGGGCATTGAAGGCATGGGCTGGGTAATGACCAGTTCGCCGACCTCACCCACTACAGGCTCACCCGCTTCGTTGAACGCGCAGGCCGCCACACCCAACTCGGCATGCTGAATTTCGCCGGCAGTCACGGGTAGCGTGGGCACGCCGGCTACAAAACCTGCGGCCACGTCGGTGCCGCCACTGATCGAGGCCAGCCAGACTTCGGGCTTGACCGCATCGTAAACCCAGCGGTAGGCCTCTACCGGAAGGGGTGAGCCTGTCGGATTGATAGCTCGCAGTGATCTGAGAGGCGCCATGTCACGAGGCCTAAGCCCGTCTTTCATGCAGTTGATGAGAAAGGCCGCGCCGCATCCGAACACGCTGACCTGGTGCTCATCGAGAAAACGCCACAAGGTCTCGCCGTCAGGCCAGGCGGGATTGCCGTCATACAGCACGATGCTGCCACCCACCAGCAGCGCGCCCACCTGCAGGTTCCAGACAATCCAGCCCGTACCACCGAGAAACATGAGCCGTTCGCCCGGATGCAGGTCATGCTGCAACGCCATTGTCTTCAGATGCGTGATCACGATGCCGCCGTGACCATGAACCATGGGCTTGGGCAGACCCGTGGTGCCCGATGAATAAACAATCCAGAGTGGATGACTGAAGGGCAGGCGCACAAACCGCAACTCGGCCTGCTGCGCGATGGCATCAGCCCAGCTTAGACGGTCACGCCAGTCGGGACTCCCGGCCGATGCGTTGGGACCGGGCACGTGCACCACGGTCTGAATACTGGGAAGTTCGCGCAGCAACTCAGCGACCACGACACTACGGTCATGGGTCTTGCCGTTATAACTGTAGCTTTCACTGGCCAGCAGCAACTTGGGTTCGATCTGCCGCAGGCGATCGAGCACGACGGTACTACCCATGTCAGGGCTGCAGCTGGACCACACCGCACCAAGACTCGCACAGGCCAGAAACGCGATCACGGTCTCACTGCGATTGGGCAGATAAGATGCAACCCGATCACCCGCCTTAACGCCCAACTCTTGCAGACGCTGCGCGAAAGCGGCGGTATCGCGACGCAGTTCGGCCCACGAAACCTCGCGCGCGGGCGCATCTTCCCGGCGAACAATGAGGGCAGGTCGAGTCTCGGTGGCGTTTCGAAACACATGCTCGGCATAGTTCAGTCGCGCATTGGGAAACCACTGCGCACCAGGCATCTCGCGCGACGCCAACACAGGCTCACAAGAGCCATCAGCCATCACCCCGAAATAGTCCCAGACCGATTGCCAGAATGGCTCGATTGAATCGACCGACCATTTCCAAAGACGCTGATAGTTGTCAAATCGCAGCCCCGTGCGGGCGTGCAGCCACTGCTGATAGTCGGTCAGCCGGGCGGTCGCGATCTGCTGTGGCGTGGGGCGCCACATGACATCGCCTTCGGTCGCCTGGGTAGGGTTTGCTGAGCTCACAGACTTATCCTCGCACTTCGTAAACACCGAGTTTGCGATGCAAGGGGCTTTCATCCGCCATGAAGAAAAACGCCGGTGCGTGGGCCTGTCGATTACGCAGCGTCACCGCCGAAAACCCGGGCGCACAGCAGGTATCAGCTTCAACCAGCCCAAAACTTGATGTCTCAATACTGACCTCTGCCGCACCTTCGATCAGATGGAAAACACAGGCCGGCGATTGTGCCGGCAAGGTCAATGTCTGACCAGGACGCAGCATGAGCGCGTAGTAGCCCAGGATGTTCTGCACGTCAGCGCCGGTCTCAGGATTGACGTACGTGACCTGAATGCAGTCAAGATTGGGACGATCTGCCGCGAGACTTTGAAGCGCGGCGCGGGCTTGGGCCCAGGGATAACGCAGCATGGGATAGCGTCGGTCAGAGCGCTGAAAAACCGGACTTGGCAGCAGACCTCCACTGGCGTAGACGGCATCGCCACGACCAGGACTCACGGTTTGACGACTGCCACCAATGACATAAGACGCCTCAAGATAGTAGACCAGCGGCAGATCGAGCACATCGAGCCAGACCACCGGCTGCGTGCCATCGTGCCCGTGCTCATGCCAAAGGCCAGTGGGCGTGAGAATGAGATCGCCGCGGCTCATGGGACATTTTTCGCCGTCAACTGTCGTGTAGGCACCGTCGCCCTCGACGATCATGCGAACCGCATTGGGCGTGTGTCGATGACTGGGTGCCCACTCCCCGGGTAACAACAACTGCATCCCCAGATACATGGCTGCGCTGGCCTTCATGTTCTCAAGGCCATGCCCGGGATTGGCCAGCACCAGCACCCTGCGCTCGGCTTTTTCGATAGGGGTGAGCTCGCCCGCCTTGAGCAGCAGGGGTCGCAGGGCCTGGTAACTCCAGAACGTTGGACGGGTATTGGGCCGCGGCTTCTCAGGGGGAAGCACCGCACGCAGGCTGGGCCACAAGGGCACCAGGTTCAGCTGCCGCAAACTTTCAAGATAGTCAGCGGGCAGATCTTCCAGTCGACCGAGCTGTTCCATGGGCGTTTTCCTTACCGGGCCAGGCAATTATTGACGTTCCAGCCGTATAACCATTCCATTGCATCATAAAACCGCTCCTGGCTGCGCCCCTTCCAAAGCGAGTTGCGCACCAGACGCTCGACACCGGCCGCGTGATAGAGGCGTCCCATCTCGCGGCCCGACAGTACGATGCGTGCCGTGCGTGCGACCCGTGACTGCTGATACAGCTGTAGCGCCTTGTCCCAGTCATTGCCATGGACACGCAAAGCCTCACCCAGAGTCACCGCGTCTTCGATGGCCATGCAGGCGCCCTGCGCCATGTACTGCGTGGTGGGGTGGGCGGCATCGCCCAGAATGGTGGCGCGACCGAAGACCCAAGTCGCAATGGGTTCGCGATCGGCCGTAGCCCAGCGACGCCAGCTTTTGGGTAGATCGATCAGCTGCCGCGGCCGCGGCGCGATATCTTTGAAGTAACTCTGAACCTCTTCCTTACTGCCGTCAGTAACGCCCCACTGCTCCTGCTGGCGGCTATGAAAGGTGACCACCACGTTGTACTGTTCACCGCCTCGCAATGGGTAATGCACCAGGTGGCACTTGGGACCCGCCCATAGACTTGCAGCATTCCAGCGCAGGTTCTCAGGAAAGTCATCCTTACCAACGACTGCGCGGTACACCACATGACCGGTCACGCGAGGCGGGTCATTCACGTATTGCTGACGAACGACTGATTTTCCGCCGTCGGCTGCAATCAACGCCTGGCCCTGCCAGCGCCTAGCGTTCTGGTCGATGGCGTATACCGTATCACCGCTCTGTTCAATCCGTTCGATACGTGTACGGGTGAAGAATTCGACGCGACCGCTTTCCTGGGCACCCTCGAGCAGCGAGGTATGAATATCAACCCTATGAATGACCGCATAGGGGTTACCGAAGCGCTGGCGAAAGGCCTCTCCGGTTTCGATACGACCGACCAGTGATTCATCAAGCGCATCATGCATCACCATGCAGTCGGTATAGACCGCACGACCACGGGCTTTTTCACCCACGCCCAACGCATCAAAGGCGTGAAAGGCGTTAGGCCCCAACTGCATGCCAGCACCGATTTCGCCGATTTCGGGAGCCTGCTCAAATACCTGTACCGCAAACCCCTGCCTTGCAAGGGCCAGCGCAGCCGCAAGTCCCCCAATGCCACCACCCGAAACAAGGACCGGAAGCCCTGCTGTCGAAGAACTCATGGAGCGTCTCCTGGTTGATTCCAAGAAGCATAGTGATTATGTGTATACTGATGATCAGTGTACATTTACAATATGACCTGTGCAAGTATCCAGGCCAATCTGCACCTGACCCAACCCGCGCAACAGTCACCGCTCGCGCAACAGCCCAACTCGCGCACCGCCTATGCCAATCAAGCCATCCAAGGGTTCAAAAAAGTCCGTCGACCTCAGCGGCTTGCCAGGCCATCAGATCCGTCGGCTACAACAGATTGCGGTCGCGATCTTTCTGCAGGAAACCGGCGAGACCGGGCTGACCCCGGTTCAGTACGCGGCACTGCAGGCGGCGGCTAACCAACCCGATATTGATCAACGTACCCTGGCCGGGCTGGTCGGTCTCGATACGTCCACGCTGGCCGGTGTGATTGATCGACTTGAAATACGAGGACTTGTTCAGCGTAAGCCTGATGCGCGAGATCGACGCCTCAAGCTGGTCAGCCCCACACCAGAAGGCCATCGGGCCCTGGCGCAGATGGTACCCGCCATGCTGCGCGCGCAGGAGCGAATCCTTGCCCCACTGTCAAAGACCGACCGGCGCGAATTCACGCGCATGCTGGACGCACTGGTCACGGCCAATAACGACCTTAGCCGCGCACCCAGTGCGGGCAGGCGCAATGCTCACCAGGCGATGGACCGACCGCGATAGTCGATAAAGTGGGCGCCAGGCTTGGCCGGCAGCGCATCAAGCGTGTGAAGCAGTCCAGCCGCAGATTCCTGGGAAGAAACCGTTGGCGTGACCGCTGACACAAAACGTCGCGAGAGCGGAGACACCACGGTGCCGGGCTGCATGGCGGCGATGACCAGCTCCGGCATACGCCGATTCAACTCGATGGCCGCCGTCTGAAGCAACATGTTCAGCGCCGCTTTTGACGCCCGATAGCCATACCAGCCGCCGAGTCGGTTATCAGAAATACTGCCCACCCGCGCCGAGAGCTTGCCGTAAATGCAGCGCTCGCGCGATAAATGCGGCACCAGCGCGCGAAGCAACATCAAAGGGCTCACCGCATTGACCTGCATCAGTTCCTGCAAGGCCTCCGGGCGTATCGCCGCCAGAGACTTTTCAGGGCCCGCGTCGCCAACACTCAGCACACCAGTTGCGTCAATGACCAGCGACAAAGGCGCGGGCGGGTTCAATCGCTCAAGCGCCTGTACGATCGACGCCGGGCTGCGCAGATCGAACCCGGGGGAGCCAGCCCGGCTGAGTGTCAATACGCCCGCACATGCAAGATCCGCAGCAATGGCGGCTTGAAAGGCCTGTCCGATGGTTCCGGTTGCACCGATAACCAGGGCCGTATAGCCGGAAGACAATGAGTTCAAGGATATCCACGCGCCGCCCTAGGCAGCCAGTGCCCCACCGCAACTGCTGCCCTGCCCTGCCGTACATCCGTAGCAGTGATCGGCCACACGAATCGGCGATCCGGTCATGTCTGAATGCAACAAGTCACGCAGATGCGGGCGCGACTCTGATTGCAGGTGTGCGGTCATGCCAAGCATTTGATTGAAGTCGCAGTCGTACAGATAGCCCTGCCAGTCAACGCTCACCAGCGTCCGGCACATCACGGTCGACAGATTCTCAGGGCGAAAAGCGCTCTTGAGCAGGCGCATGTAGTCATCAAACGTTCCCTTACTGAGCAGGGTACTGCCGAAACGCTGGATGGGCATATTCGTGATGACGAACAGATGATTGAATCGAATGCCAAAGTGCT
>JBIKMC010000124.1:0-9380 GCA_044359405.1 Burkholderiaceae bacterium | reverse complement strand
GTTCAGAGGCGCGCTGCTGGTGCAAACCCTGGGTGTGCTGCCACTGATCATGCCAGCATTCGTGGGCGCATCGGCCTTACAACTGCTTTTTGGGCGCTCGGGGTCAGTCAATCTACTGCTCAATGACTGGTTCGGCATAACCCTGCCCATCATGCAGGGACTCAACGGCGTGATCTTTGTTGAAACCCTGCACTACTTTCCATTCATTCTTCTGAACGTCTCGGTGGCCCTGGCTAATATCGATTCAGCCATGGAAGAGTCGGCGCAGAACCTGGGCGCCCATGGCTGGCGGCTGTTCAGACGGATCGTCTTTCCGCTGGCGCTTCCCGGCTACATGGCGGGCGCATCACTGGTCTTCATCAAGGTGTTCGATGATCTGGGCACACCGCTGGTGCTCAACGTCACCAATATGCTCGCGCCACAGGCTTACCTGCGCGTTACCTCGGTGGGCCTTGAAGATCCGGTGGGCTATGTCATTTGCGTGATACTCGTGCTGTTCTCGGTCGCCGCCATGGCGGGGTCGATGTGGTTTCTTCGTGGCCGTGATTTTTCAACGTTGCAGCGCGGTGGCCGCTCGAGCCGACGCAGGACGCTGAGTCCTGTTCAGAACGCTCTCGCATGGGCCTGGATCGTTCTAATGCTGCTCATCGTGTTGTCACCACACGTGGGCGTGCTGTTGCTGTCCTTCGCCAAGGTCTGGAGCTTCAGCGTGTTGCCCGAGGCCTGGACGCTGGATAACTACGTCGTCGTTCTGCGTGACTCATCTCGCATGATCATCAACACATTGGTCTACTGCGGCGCAGCGGCCCTTGTCGACGTGGTCATTGGAACCGCCATCGCTTACCTGTTGTTGCGCACGACAGTACCTGGCCGGCAATGGCTTGATCATATGGCCAGCGTCGCGCTTGCCATGCCAGGCGTCGTGCTGGGAATCGGCTACCTGCGCACGTTCCGCGACTGGAACATTCCCTTCACCGATACGCCTTTGCTGGCATCCGGGCTTATTTTCGTCCTGGCCTATGCGGTGCGCAGGCTACCCTATGCGCTACGGTCATGCACGGCGGCGCTGCAACAGGTTCACCGTTCGATGGAGGAGGCCGCTGAAAGTCTGGGGGCCTCAGGGCGGCGTACCGTGCTGAGAATCGTGGTTCCCCTGATGGCAGGCGGCATCATGGCGGGCTTTCTGACCAGCTTCATCACCGCCGCGGTCGAGATTTCGGAAACCATTTTGCTGACCTCGCGAGAAAGCATGGCACCGATGTCTTACGGTATCTACCTTTACATGCAATCGATTGCCGGTCGTGGTCCGGGCGCGGCACTGGGCGTGATTGCCGTCATCATGGTCGGAATGGGCACGTGGCTATCGCACTGGCTGATCGCCTCACGCAGTCGCCCACGAGCACACGCCTAGGCGGCAGGTGCATTTAATCGACCGCAGTCAATCGACCGAAGGAACGCGCTTCATGAATGCGACCGATCACTCGCTCAGGACCGCCACGACGGCAAGCCCCGTGGCGGTGGATCTGAGCGATATCAGCCTGTCCTTTGGCGATACTCAGGTCTTACGCGCGGTGAGCCTATCGATCGCGCCGGGTGAGTTCTTTGCGTTGTTGGGTCCATCGGGTTGCGGCAAATCGACGCTGCTGCGGGTCATCGCGGGGTTCAATGAAGCGCAGCACGGTAGTGTGCGGATTGATGGCCGTCCGGTCGAGCAGCTGCCACCCTGGAAGCGCGACGTTGGCATGGTGTTCCAGAGCTACGCGCTGTGGCCGCACATGACGGTGGCCGGTAACGTCGCATTTGGTCTTGAGGAGCGTCGGATGCCCCGCGAGCAGGTTCGCCGGCGGGTGCGCGAGGCACTCGATCAGGTGGGCCTGGCTAATCTTGCCAGCCGTAGGCCCGGCGAGCTGTCGGGCGGTCAGCAGCAGCGCGTGGCACTGGCGCGAACTCTGGCGATTCAACCCAGGGTTCTGCTGCTTGATGAGCCCCTGTCCAATCTGGACGCCAAGTTACGCGTGCACATGCGTCGAGAGTTGCTCGCCATGCAGCGGCAGCTGGGTATCACCACCATCTTCGTAACCCACGATCAGGAAGAGGCCATGACCACGGCCGATCGGATTGCGGTCATGAGTGAGGGCGTGGTGCAGCAGGTTGGCACACCGGTCGAGCTTTACGATCACCCTGCCAATCGCTTCGTGGCCGAGTTTGTGGGAACCATTAACCTCTTGCACGCGCCCACCAGCGCCGGCGCCATGCAGTGCATATTCGGAAGCGTCCCCGCCCCGATCGGTCAGTCCAAGGATCCAGCGGCGGCCCTGCTGGCGGTTCGTCCCCACCGAATCGTGTTGGCGAGCGGCACGGCGCTTGATGACGGCCATCTGTGGCAGGCCGCGCAAGTCATCGAACGCGAGTTCAGAGGCGAATTCGTCCGTTACCGCCTCGATGTCCAGGGCGTCGAGCTGCTGGCCGACCGTCCGCATCGGGGCGGAGCGCCTGAATTCGATATCGGAGCGCGGGTATGGGTGGGCGTGCGCCCCGCCGATCTGCGTGCGCTGGCGGATAACGGGACAGGCGCGCACTGAGACGTGACAGGCTTGTCGACAGGGTATTTAATCTGACAGACTGCGATATAGCCTTCGAGGAGCAGACTCAGATGAACGCAGTCTTTCTTCAATCACGCGATCTTTGCACTCATGCACGAGCTGTTGTTTTGTCGGTTGCAGCGGCTTTCATGCTGACACTGCTGGCCGGTTGTGGTCAGGCAAAGCGCGAGCTCGAAGCTCAGGTCGCTGACCTTACCCAGCGCCTTAAAACTGAAGCAGATCGAGCCACACAGCTTAAAGGCGAGCTTGACGCTGTCAATAAGGCGCTGGCCGATGCGCGCGCGGCCAGCACTGAAACTCAGACCAGGGCCATTGCAGCCGAGCGCAATCTTGCCGACCTGCAGTCCCGGCTGGGTGCAGCCGAACAAACTGCGGTTCAGACTAAGGCTCAGGCCGATACCCTTGAGCAGGCCAAATCCGTATTGCAACAGCAGCATGAAACCAGCGTTCGCGAGTTGACCGATCTGCGCGCACAGCTCGAACAGGCCCGCCAGGCGGCTCAGGGCGCGCAAACCGAGCGAAGTGCCCGGGTAGAGCTTGAAAAGCGCGTCGAACAGCAGACGCGTGAGCATCAGCAGCTACAGGCGGTCAATAGTGGCCTTGAACGCGAGCTGACGCAGCTGCGGCAGGAGTTCGCCCAACTGCGCGTTGGTGCCGAACGTACCGAATCTGAGCTGGCTGAGTCGCGGGCTAAATTCATTGAGCTTGAAACTCAGCTGTCGACAAGCTCCACGGACCTGTCCCAGGCGCAACGCAACGCCAGCACGCTCACCGACCGACTCGCGCGTGCCATCGCTGACCAGGCAGGCCTGAAGACACTGACTGAGGCCCAGCGCGCCGAACTTGCCGCCATCAGCGCGGCTCTTAATGAAGCGCAAGCCAAGGTCGCGCGACTCACAGGTGCGCGCGGCATCTATACCGTCAATGACGGCGATTCACTGTCGTCGATCGCGCTGTACTTTTATCGTAATGCCGGTCGCTGGCCTGGCATCCTGAAAGCGAATTCGCACCTGATCAATAATCCAGACCTGATCTTTCCTTCAATGGTGCTGATCATTCCAAAGTAAGCGGCTGGGGCGGATTCGCCCCGCCTCTCGTCCGATCGTTCCACCCCCTGCCACTGCGGAGAGATATTCATGGCCGACAGCAAGCCTGCCGAGCGTAAGAAGCGAACCATCACTGAAATCCGGGACTCCAAGCACACCGGCGAGAAAATGGTCTACACCTCGGTGCCTGACTACACCTCGGCCAAGTGGGCTGAAGCTGCGGGGGTGGATGTTGCCGTGGTGGGCGACAGCCTGGCCATGGTCGCGCATGGGCATCCCAGCACGGTGCCCGCCACCATGGACATGATGGTGATGCATGCACAGGCCGTACGTCGCGGCGCACCCAACACCTTTGTGCTGGGCTGCATGCCTTACCAGAGCTACAACACCATCGATCGCGCCCTGGTCAATGCTACGCGCTTCATGCAGGAGGCTGCCTGTGACGCCGTCAAGCCGCAGGGTGGGAAATCGCAGGCCCACATTCTGAAGGCCCTGGTCGACGCCGGCATTCCGACGGCTTCCCATATCGGTCTCACCCCGCACACCATCGCCGTATTCGGGGGCTTCAAGATCCAGGGCAAGACCGCCGATGCCGCCATGAAAATCCTGGAAGATGCCCTGGCCATCCAGGATGCAGGCTGTTTCATGCTCGAATTCGAGGCGGTTCCAGGCCCGATCGCCCGCGTCATCTCCGAGCAGCTTGAGATTCCAACCATTGGCATCGGCGCAGGCGCCGGTACGGACGGTCAGATCCTGCTCTCTTATGATCTGCTGGGCGTGTTCACCGACTTCAAACCGAAATTCACCAAGCGCTATGCCAACCTCACCGAGGTTGCCGTGGCAGGCCTCAAGGCCTACGTAGCCGATGTCAAAGGGGGAAGTTTCCCGGATGATGATCACAGCTACGGCGTCGATCAGAAGGAGTTCGAGAAATTCCTCGACCGGGTACAAAAGCGCCGCCAGATCTGACCGCGCCGACAGCGCCTGCGTCGCTGACTGATCAGGCTTACACGCTGCTCGAGGAAATGATCGTGCGGCTGCAGCTGGCCCCAGGCAGCGCAGTGTCGGAGGCCATGCTGTCAGCGCAGCTGGGCATTGGACGCACGCCCATCCGCGAAGCGTTGCAGCGCCTTGCGCGCGACCGGTTGGTGCAGATTCTTCCGCGACGTGGCGTCATGGTGTCCAGCATCAATGTCGTATCGCAGCTGCGCCTGCTGGAGGTACGCCGTGAGATCGATCGGCTGAGCGCGCGCGCGGCTGCGCGCCGTGCTCAGATCGACGAGCGTCAACAGTTCGCGCGTATGGCCGAGCAGTTTCGCACGGCAGGACGAAAGGGCGACGACGTGAGCTTTCTGCGCGTCGACCGGCAGTTCAATGAACTGTGCCTTCAGGCGGCGCGAAATGAGTTCGCTGAGATGGCCATGATGCCCCTGCATTCATTGTCCCGGCGCTTCTGGTACGTGCACTATCGTCAGGCTGCCGATCTGGCCGAAAGCGCAGACCTGCACGCGGCAATCGCCCACGCGATCGCCCTGGGCGACGAAGCCGCCGCCGCCCAAGCGTCGGACGCGCTGCTCGACAATGTCGAAGCCTTCACACGCAGTACCGTCGATGTTGATTTTTGAGCGCTGCCGGCACCCGACTCTCGACAAAATCCCAGACATATGTCTAACATATCAGGAGACCAGGTCGGGTCGGCTCAGTCGCCGACGGCCAACCGACTCGCCCGAATTGCGCAGGAGAACCTTCATGGCAGAGCTTGCTGGACGCCACAACCCCTCAGAGCGTCAGGTGCGTTTTCGCGAGGAATACCGCTCGAACATTCACCCGGCCTATAACGGTCTGCTTCACATCGGTGTCATCTACGTCGTGGGCGCCCTAGTCATCGGCTTTTGCCTGAGTCGTCTGCAGTCGGCTTCGTGGGAGTGGCTGCTGCTTATCCCGGTGTTCTTCTTTTCGAATCTGTTTGAATGGTGGATTCACAAAAATGTGATGCACCGGCTGATTGATGTATGGGCTTTGCGTGCCATCTACGATCGACACACCCGCCAACATCATCAGTACTTCACCGATAACGAGATGACAGTCGATTCGTCGCGCGAGTGGCGCATCGTGTTCTTTCCTTGGCGTGCGCTGTTCACTTTCATGGGAATGGGCGTGCCGTTTGCCTGGGTGCTGGCACAGTTGGTCAATGCCAATGCGGGCTACATCCTCATGATCACCATCGTGGGGCAGTACCTCATCTACGAGACCTTTCACTACTGCTGCCATGTGCATGACAACTGGTTCGTGCGCAACATGCCGTTGGTCAATACCATTCGGCGCCATCACACCGCTCATCACAACTACGGAATCATGATGAGCCACAACATGAATCTCACCTTTCCGATCGCCGACTGGGTCATGGGTACCAGCGACCTTGACCGCGGACTGGTCGGTACCCTGCTCAACGGCTACAACGAGGATCACGTCAAGCCCGATCTGCTGCCCGTGATCGAACGCTTCCGCCGGTCCGATGCGCCGGTTACACTGGACGGACCAGTGACCGAACAGCCGGCCTGAGACTACTGATAACAACCCTGCGACACATCGAGGAGACACCATGAAAAAACGCGACTTCATCAAGGCAAGCGCCGTCGGCGGCCTGGCCATCCCCGCCATTGCCAACGCGCAGTCGGGCCCCAGCTACAACTGGAAGATGACCACCGGATGGCCGGGTGGACCGCTGATGGATATCGGCGCCAAAGCATTTGCCGACCGCATGGCGCAGTTGTCGGGCGGACGCTTCAAGATTCAGACCTTCCCGGGCGGTGCCCTGGGTAACGCGCTCAAAGTCGCCGAGACGGTCAAGAACGGCGTGGCCGAGTGCGGACACGGCTGGATGGGCTGGGACTGGGGTAAAGATCCGGCCACGGTGTTGTTCGGCGGTTACGCGGGCTCGATGGATAGCGAACGCATGCTGCACTGGCTTTACGCGGCTGGCGGCGAGGCGATGCAGCGTGCCCACCGCGAAGAGAAAGAGGGCGTCATCTCCATGCCCTGCTTCATCCGCACCGCTGAGGCCTTTCTGCACTCACGCAAACCGGTCAAAACACTGGCTGATCTCAAGGGCCTGAAGCTGCGTACCGCAGGTGCCTGGCTCGACATGGCCAAGGACCTGGGCGCAGCGCCGGTGACAACAGCCGGCGGTGACGTGTACCCCATGCTTGAACGCGGCGCCATAGACGCCACCGAATGGGGCACCCTCTGGGAAAACATCTCTACAGGCTTTCACAAGGTGGCCAAGTACGTGATCATCCCGGGTGTTCACCAGCCTACGGCTCCCATGGAGCTCACCATCAACAAGGATGTGTGGGCCAAGATGCCGGCGGCCGATCAGCAACTGGTGCAGATGGTGGCGCGCCTGGTCACCTTCGAATCCTGGATCAAGGTCGGCGCTGAAGACGCGAAAGCGCTTGATTTCTATCGCAAGGCCGGCAACGAAATCATCGAACTCGATGTTGATGTTCAGCGGCAGGCCCGAAAAATCGGCCTGGAATGGGCGCAAAAGACCGCGCAGAAAGATGCCGCGTTTGCCAAGATCCTCAAGAGCCAGCTCGACTTCGAAAAAGAGTGGGAAGGCGCCGAGCGCTGGCGCAACATTCGCGGATAAGCGACTCTACGCTGGATACCCCGATGCATCACCGGAGGTATCCAGCAAGACCAGCAGCCCTCGTCAGATAGACCTCCTCTCAAAGACGGTCTTGTCTTCTGACACTGAGCCCTGGCCCGCCAATCTCACCACAGCCCATCCCTGACAGCCCACCGAAGCTGCAGGCCGAGGAGAACCGAGCATGAGCGCACTGGTGCGCGCGATTGAGCGTGCAAGCGACAGCGTAGGTATCGCAGGGGCGATGCTGCTGATTCCCCTCATTCTGGCCACCTGTTATGAGGTGGTCTCTCGGTATGTATTCGGTTCGCCCACCATTTGGGCATTTGAGGTCGGCTTCATGCTCACCGGCGCCCACTTCCTTCTGGGCATGGCCCTGACGCTACGCGCTGGCGAACATATTCGCATCGACGTGTTCAGTGGCAAGTTTTCAGACCGGACACGGGCCCTGATCGACCTGCTCGGTTATGCGGTGGTACTGCCCCTGACCGTCTGGCTTTCCATCTATCTGTTTCGTTACTTCTCCAGCGCCTACGCCTCGGGTGAGCGTACCGGCGCATCCGCTTTCAACGCGCAGGTCTGGCCGTTTCGGCTGATCTTCTTCATTGCCTTTGTGCTGCTGGCGCTTCAGGTCTTCGCAGAGGTGCTCAAGCTGATCCGCATACTCAGGGCGCCAGCCCCGGAGGCCCGCTGATGGAGCTGCTTCCCTTTTACATGCTGCCAGTGGCCTTTGTGTTGATGTTTCTGGGCTTTCCGGTCGCGTTCTGCATGATGATCACCGCCGTGCTGTTCGGTCTGATGGTGTTCGGTGACCGGGTGGTCTTCCAGTTCATCGAAAAAATCGATGACCTATCGTCCAATTTTGTGCTGGCGGCGGTGCCGCTGTTCGTATTCATGGGGGCCATGCTCGAGCGTTCAGGCATCGCAGAGCGGCTGTTTGAGGCCATCCATATCTGGACACGCAGACTGCCCGGCGGGCTGGCGTTGGCCACCGTCATCATGTGCATTCTGTTCGCAGCTTCGTCGGGTGTGATCGGTGCCACTGAGTCGGTCGTGGGTCTGCTCACCATTCCGATCATGCTGCGCTATGGCTACGACAAGGGCCTTATCTCGGGCACCATCTGCGCCGGGGGCTCGCTGGGAACCATCATTCCGCCCTCGGTGGTTGCCGTTGTCATGGGGCCACTTGCAGACCTGTCCGTGGGCGACATTCTTTACGGCATGGCGTTTCCGGGTCTGGTGATGGCAGGCTTGTATCTGGTCTACATTTTCGTGCGCTGTGTGATCAATCCAGCGTTCGGACCAGCCATACCGCCCAGCCCCGATGACCCCAGTTTTGCGCAAAAGCTTGCCATCAGCGCGCGCAACCTTGTGCCGCCGGTGCTGTTGATCTTTGCAGTACTGGGCTCAATTCTTCTGGGTTGGGCATCGCCCACCGAAGCGGCCGCCATCGGTGCGCTAGCCTCGGTGTTGCTCACCATGCTGTACGGCACCTTTAGCGTGCCCGCGCTCTATGAGGCGCTGATCAAGACGCTCAAGGTCACGGCCATGATCATGACGGTGCTGCTGGCGGGCACTCTGTTTACCGGCGTATTCATTGGCGCGGGTGGCATTAATACCGCCAGCCAGATGATCGGCGAGATGAAGCTCGAACCCTGGACGCTACTCGCGCTGATGCTGCTGATCATTTTCATCGCGGGCTTTTTCCTGGACTGGATCTCCATCGTCCTTATCTTTGTACCCATCTTCACACCGCTGGTGAAAATGGCGGGCTTTGATCCGGTCTGGTTTTGCGTACTGTTCCTCATCATGATTCAGACTAGCTATCTAACGCCGCCCATGGCACCGGCCATTTTTTACCTGAGGGCGGTGGCGCCAGCCGAGATCACGATCCAGCATATGTATCGCGGCGTCGTGCCGTTTATCTTGCTGCAGGTCGTTACCCTGGTGATCACTATGGCAGCGCCCTCGCTGGTCACCTGGCTGCCCGCACAGATGCTGCAGTTTCGATAAATCGCGCTACATGCTGAACGTAATCAGCCTGGGACATTCGTTGGAGATACGCTCATGACTCCTGAACAG
>JBIKMC010000006.1:0-30597 GCA_044359405.1 Burkholderiaceae bacterium | reverse complement strand
CACTCATCGCGGTGCGCTCAGATCCAGAGGGCCTGTCGCAGGTATCGAACCGTGCGATGGGTCAACAGCCAGATGATGCTGCGTTCACCCGCCATCAACCGTGCGCTTCCGCCCATGCCGGGCCGCCACCAGGGCTGAAAGTCAGCCTCGATGCGCGCGCGGGCCAGATACACGTTACGGCCTTCGCGCATGGTTGAGGCCGGGTCGACCCGCTCGATGACCATGGGATAGCGCAGGTCGGGACGCCCAACAAACGCAAACTCGCCGCGCATGCCCACCGAAACCTCATGCACATCGACCTGGTCGATCTCCAGCTCAACATACGTGTCGCCGGTATGGGCCAGCTTAACCAGCAGGTCGCCCTTGCGAACCGGCGCACCCAGATTCTTTTTCAGTTCGCCTTCAACGACCACGCCAGCAAAGGGCGCACGCAGCTGCGCATTGGCCAGCTGATGCCGGATGAGTTCAAGCTTGGAAACTGACTGCTGCTGGCGGGCCAGTGCAATCTGCATGTCGGCCAGCTGCCGCGCGGCCTGCGCTTTTTCCGCCTCACGCGCATTGCGCACCGCATCGGCGGCGGCCATGCCCTCTTCGAGCACCAACTCGCGTGTGTCGAGCTCGACCAGCAACGCACCGGCCGACACGGTGTCACCCACCTCGATATGCGCGTTGCGCAGATAGCCGTCAAACGGCGCCGGAATAAACAGGATATCTTTGCTGCGCAGAGCGATCGGCGCATCGATTCGGTAAGGCCAGGGTAAAAGCGCCAGCACAGCGATCAGGGCGGCAAGGCCTATTCCCGCGAGCTTCCAGGCGGTATAACTAGGGCCCAATAGCAGGTCGCGCCAGGCGCCCAGACGGGCCAGCGCACGCGAGCCTATCCACCGGTCGGTGTCGTGCAGAAAAACAAGTTGTCGTGCGCAGGCTTCGCCTATCAGCTGCAGCTCCCAGGCCTCATGGCCATCGAACGCCTGGCCGCGCCGCTCAAAGCTGAGTGCTGCCACGGCGATGCCATCGATTCGTACCGGAACCGTCAGCAGATGGCCTGAACCCTGCGTACGAGCGTAGGTCTCATGGGCACGTACCACCCGGTCGGAATCCGCCGGCGCTGGCCAGACCAGCTCGGCATTCTGATCGAGCGCCTCTTCCATCGCCGACTCGAGCTCGCGCGATGCGTTGGCACGTCGGTCAAATTTTTCGACATGGCTGACTGCAATCAGTCGAACATAGCGACTCTTCACCCAGCCCAGCGATACCCGGTCACATCGGAATCGGACGGCGAGCTCATTGGCCAGGGTGAGTGCTGCCCGCATGAATCGGTTTTCAGCACCCAGACGAATGGACATTTGCAGAACGTCGTACAGCCGCTCGGCGGCATCAGCCCTGGGCGCGGCGGCGTCTGACGGTCGATCGGGCTGCGCCGATAGGGCACGCGTACGGGCGTACTGCGCTGGAATCGACACGGCTAGATCAGCCAATGCAATCAGCGCCGGCACGCTGGCAGGCTGCGCGCCGACCGGCGGCGACGCAGGCAGAACCACCAGTACCGCGGTCTGACCGGCCTGCAAGGTCTCAGCCGCCAGTCGTGCTGCAATCGCGGGTGCGGTAATCGCGCCCGGGGACGTCGCAGCTGGCGTCGTGCCCAGCGGCGACTCCAGCGCCTCGACAAACGGCGACTCGTCACCGGAGCCGTCAGCCAGGCGCAGGATCTTAAGCGCGTCGCCCGGCTGATCGGGTGCGCCCAAAGGCCACTGGGCGCGAGGCTGCCAGGCCTGCTCAGCATCGCGCACCAGCAGCAGCACCCGACGTGCAGTAAACGCGAGCGCGACCGCCTCAAGGTAGGCGGGCCAGAAGGCCTGGGCATCACCGGTAAACGCGGCCAGCTCCGCCAGGCGGGCCGAGCCACGTCGAACGTCGGCACTATGCCGGGCGAAAAGGTCAGCGTGCATCAGTGGCTATTGGGGTCGAATCGGTTTCTTGAGGAGAATGGGCCGGAGCGCAGTCTACGGTGAGCAGCGCCCGCACTCAAGCCCACACAGGCCTTGCTGACTTTTGCCGGTATGCTTGGCGCCTCGCAATCCAAGAGCTGATATGCGCGCTTTCGCCGCATGGGTTTTGAATGTCTTTCTCGCCCTAGGTCTGCTACCGGGTGCGCTGGCTACAAGTGCCTTGGGCGCCCCGAAGGTCTCAGGCGTAGTCAGCGCCGGCGATATCGCGCGCGATGCCGTCGTACTTGGCATATCAACGCCCCAGGTCCACCTTGCGCAGGCCATCTGGCTGCTCGAAGACCCCGATGGTCGCCTCACTATCGACGAGGTCAGATCACCTGAGCATCAGGCTCGCTTCAGCCCGTGGACGGCGCAGAGCAGCGATGTCAACCTGGGTTTCAGCGCCTCCGCTTGGTGGGTACGGGTAAGGCTGCAGCGCGACCCAGCAGCCCGATCAGGTTGGATTCTTGACGTACCGTATGCCTACAACAAGCTCATCGATTTTTACGCGCCCGCAATGCCGCCGGTACTCACCGGGCACGCTCGGCCCGTGGAAAGCCGTCCGCTCTTCAGCCGCCATTTCGCCTTCATCGCCAATGTCGATGAGCAGCCACAGGATTTCTACTTTCGAGTCGCCTCCTCGTACTCCATCAGCTTTCCCCTCACCGCCTGGCAACCCTCGGCCTATGCGCGCCATACCCTCAACGGCCATCTGCTTGAAGCCCTTTATCACGGTGCGTTACTGACCCTGGTAATCAACGCTCTATTCATCGCGGTGGTTTCGCGCGACATGCGCTTCGGCTTTTACGCTCTTTACGGCATGGGCCTGAATCTGCTGATGTTTGCCGGTAATGGCTGGGGCAGGGTTCTGCTCTGGACGAGCGGACACGCGTTTGACGAAATCGCGGGAAGTTTTTTTTCTTCGCTGACCATGGCCGCGCTCTTGCTACTGGTCAGGCGGGTCCTGCGCACCGACACTGGCAGCCGAGGTCTGACAGACCGCATGCTCATTTGGGGCGCCTTTCTGGCACTACTCACGGCCGGGATGATGCTGGTCAGCATGGGTCATGAGGTCTGGATTCGCAGCGCACAGCAAATCTTTATTCTGAAAACCCTGGTGCTCTCGACGCTGATTACCGCCACCTTATGGGTCATGCGAGGCGCGCGTCTGCCCGGCAAAGTCTTTTTTTTCGCCAGTTGGTCCGTAATTGTCGTCGGCGTTCTTGTTGCGTCGCTGCGCCTGTTCGGGCTGCTGCCCACCACCGCGCTGACCAGTTATGCGGTTCAGATCGCCACGGCGCTCGAAATGTTGTTGTTATCCCTGTCACTGGCCAGCCTGGTCCGTCACGAGCGACGCGAGCGACTGCATTCACAGTCTCAGATGATCGATCTTCTCAAAAGCCAGGAACAGCGACTGGAGCAAGCCGTCAAAGATCGCACGCAGGCACTGAACACGGCTATACAAAGCGAGCGTAAGACCCTGGCGGAGTACCTGCGATTTGCCGCGCTGGTGTCCCATGAATTTCGCAATGGTCTGAACATCATTTCTGGCCAGTCTGACATGCTGCGCCGACAGGCACATCCCGACGCCGTCATGCAACGCACTCAGATCATCCGGCAGCAGGTGGCCCGTCTGGCGCACCTGACTGACACCTGGCTAAAGTCCGACCAGCTGCTCAATTCTCAGATGCCGCCGCGTATCGAAGCGATCGACTGCCGCAGCTGGCTGCCGGCCACCCTGGACCAACACCCGCAATACCGCGAGACTCATTCGATCAACTGGCAGATGGGGCCCTACGCCGAAACACTCTGGGCCGATCCGCAACTGCTGGAGATCGCACTGCTCAATCTGCTGAGTAATGCCTGCAAATATGCGCCCGAAGGATCTGTCATCGAGGTCAATACGGTCGCCACGCGCACCGAGTCTGGCCTTGCGATGGTCGGCCTGTCCGTGGCTGATCAGGGGTCTGGCATTTCGGCCGATCTGCATGAGAAGATTTTCGATCGTTACTTCAGGGTCAACCCGGAGGGCGGTCCCAGCGGTATCGGCCTGGGCCTGAGCTTCGTGCGACATATCGCCGAGCAGCATCAGGGCCGAGTTGAGCTGGTCAGCTCCCCCGGACAGGGAGCACGCTTTACGATATGGTTTCCCAACCGTCGCAACTCATGATGATCGCTGCATGACCGATAGTCGCCCCGCCAGAGCCTTATTGCCGCAGCCGCCCCGCGTTCTGGTGCTTGAGGACGAGCCGCATCTGCGTGAGGCGATCGTCAGTTATCTGAATACCGAGCCGGTCAGGGCGCACGGTGTTGGCAGCCTCGCGCAGGCCGCTTCATGGTGCGCGCGCCATGACTTCGACATTCTCGTGCTCGACCTGGGCCTTCCGGACGGCGATGGCTTGCAATGGCTGGCAACTCGAGGGTCGTTGGCTCAGAAAGGGATCATCATTCTGAGCGCACGAGGTCTGCCCACGCACCGTCTGGAGGGTCTCAAAGCGGGCGCGGATGTCTACCTCGTTAAACCGGTTCCGTTGGAAGAAATCGTCCTGCATGTGCACAAGCTGTCGTCCCGGCTCGCCGCCGACCCTTTCTTGCACGCGCGCAGCTCCTCCAACCGCCGCCGCACCAAGCCGCAGGCACCGGGCTGGCAGCTCCATTCCGTGACGTGGCTACTGGTTGCGCCCAATGGCAAAGGGCTCACCCTCAAGCTGGCCGAAAAACTGCTGCTGCAGCTGCTGCTGGCGTCTGCCGGTGAGGTGGTCGGCAAGTCACTGGTCATCGAAAGTCTGGGAGGAAAAGCCGACAGTTACGACTATCGCCGTATCGAAACGCTGGTACGCAGGCTGAGAATGCGCTGCCGCGAGACCCTTGATACCGAACTGCCCATTCTCACCGTGTATGGACGCGGACTGGCCTTCACCGAGCCGGGTACGCTGGTTCAAGACGCAGGACCTATTAATAATCAGACGGGCTAGCGGCCACGCCCGACAGACTCGATACCGCCCGCATCACATGGCCCACTCCTCAGACCAAGTCTGAGATAGTTCTCATAGAGTGCCGAGGCCTCGGGCCCAGCCTGCGGTACCAGATAGTCGGGCACGCTGAACGCAATTGCACAACCGACCCCAGCCGCCAGTTGCAACTGTTGAACCAAACGATCGACGTGAGCAGGCCGGGCGGTAAACCCCGCGGCGTCGATACCCGGCCCGGCGGTCTGGGCGAAGGCTTCCACCACCGGCCACAACTGGAGCATCCCACCGCCGGGGGTACGGACCGACTCGGCGACCTGACGCAGCTCACGCAGTCGTCGTGCCCAACCATCCAGCGTTTGTGCGCCTACCCCGATACCATCCTGGATCAGCAGCCTGTCCACCGGTGCGATACCGCTTAGGAGTTCGCCCCACAGATGCGCGCAGGCGTCGGGCTGCGAGCCTGCCGGCGCGAACCCGCTCACGCCAACCGTAGCCCCCGGGGTCAAGCGCCGAAGACCCGCGCCCAGCTGCTGCAGGAAACCACGCAGCGCAGAGCGCGCCCGGTGCGACGCGAAGCTCATCGGGTCGATCTCCTCGCTCAGGTACCACCCTCCAAAGCACGGCTGATCCTCAAGGCGCGGCAGCAGCGAGCGCGCCAATGCGAGACTGCCCAGCGCGCGCCGGGCCAGGTAGACCTGCAGTGCAGTCGCATCAAGTCGCGCGCAGGCCCACCAGGACGCTTCATGATCAAGCCCCACCATCACGGTCAGGCCATTGTCCTGCGCCCTGCGCAGAATCGCCTCTAGCGGTGTGCTGTGGTCGGGCGAATCAGCCCCGCGCAGAGAGCGATCAAAACGCAGGCCATCGACGCGCGTCCACTGCACCACCAGAACCCGCAGACCCAGCGCTGAGAAAGTGTCGAACAGCGCATCCCAGTCGCCGGCATCCCAATGGTGATGCCGCTGCCACAACTGAATGAAGCTGCCAGCAAAGCCTGCCGCGCGCTCCCCACCATCAGCCAGACCGACGGCATGCGCCATCGGTCTCATCGCCATGCCCGCCGTCAGGGCCAGGGCAGCACTCAGATACAGGCGTCGGCTCACCAGCTAACCGACACACCAAACACCCAGGCATCGCGGCGCCCGGGTTCGATGGCCTGCTTCCACTGCAGCGATAACTCGAGTCTGCCGCGCGCCGCCTCCAGCGGCGTCGCGCCAAATTCACGGCGCAGCGAAACGCCAACACCCGCCTCCAGCCAGGACTCTCCGCGCGGATCGGGAGCCAGCGTACGGCCATTGACCAGAACGTGCGGCATCATCACCCAGCCATCGGCTACGCGCTGGCTTCGACCCAGTCGTGCTTCCCCATAGAGGGCACGAGAACCCCCATCCTTTGCGAACCAGCCCGCGTCCACCCAAGTCTGCGCGGTCCACCAGGCCGGCCGCGTTGAAACAATTTCATCGCCCACGGCCCACGACCAGCCGATGCGCGCAAGCCAGTCGTCACGCGCCTCATCGCCCAGCCCTACCAAACGCTCCAGACCCAGACGAAGCCCAGAGCCCGAAACCGGCTGCCAGCGGACACCGACCGCACCCTGGGTGGTAGCCGATCTCACATGCAGACCCCCCTCGGGTTGCGACCACGACCCTCGCGCGAGCAAGGACAACTCACGCGGCGTAGAGCCCGCGGGCGGGTCCAGGCGCCATGACACTTCAACGCCACCCTCCGAGGGCAACACCGAGCCCTGACCACCGGGCGCGGATTGGGTGCGGCCATCACGACTGCGTGCCGACTGGTAAAGAGATACTCCCCAGCGTCGATTGAGGTCACGCAGTTCACGTCGCAACTGATCTGCCTGCCCTGGCGATAGCGCCACCGAGCCAGAGGCCTCGGCCAGCAGCGACTGCGTAAACGCCTGCCGGGCTTTGGCTGCATCGCCCACCCCAAGCCAGGCATAGCCCGCCTGGGGCAAGAGCCCCGTACGCGACGGATCACGCCGCAAAGCCTGCTCGAGGCTCTCGGCAGCCCGTGCAGGCTGCCCAGCGGCCAGTTGCGCATAGGCCAGGGACTCGCTCGTCAGCGCCTGGGGTGCAAGGGCCTCCGCCTGCTCGTAGTGCGCCAGCGCGACCGACCAATCGCCCGCCACCAGCGCGCGGGTGCCCGACGCAAGCGCTGCGTCCGCCATCAGGCGATCACGACGCCCGGCCAGATCCGGCATGGAGCCCATGGAGAGCGCTCGATCCCAGCGTTCGAGGGCCTCTCGCGTATGCCCCTGATCGGCCAGAAGCTGACCGTATTCGGCCAGAAAAGCCTGACGATCCGTCACAGCCCACTGACCCAGCATAGGCTCCAACAGCCGTGCACGCGCGATGGCCTGCGGGCGATCACCGCCGGCAAGCTGCGCCCGCATTGCATGCAGTCCATCCTGGGCAAGACCTGTAGTGTCATGGAGCCACTCAAACTGCTCGGCAGCGTCCAGCCAGCGCTGCGCTGACCAAAGGGCCATCGCGTACTCTCGCACCAGCGACACCCGCAACGCCTCATCCAGGCCGGGGCCTGTCAGCCGCAGGGCCAGAACATCGGCCAGCGCCTCGTGATCACTGCGCGCACGATACAAATGCGCAAGCCTCGCCAGCGCCTGGTGCCAGGCCCCCGGCTCCATCCGCATTTGCTGAGTCATGGCTCGCAGTGCTTGCTGCTCGGCCGCATCGCCCCCCAGACGCACGACATCGATCAGTCGCAGCTGCAGGGCTTCACGCATCGACGGCTCTGTCTCGTTGCTGGCCAGCATGCGCAGCAGTTGAGTCGCCCGCTCGGTCTCGCGCGCCCCCAGCAGGGCCTCAAAGCGCGCAATCTGAGCCGCCTGATCGTCAGGACGTCGTTGGGCCAGCGCCTCAAGAGCGCGCAGCCGTGCGGGGTCATCACCCGACTGCGCACTCAGATGCGCGGCGGCCCTCAGCGCGCGCTCGACCTGCCTGCCATCGGCGCTCGATTCGGCGATAGCTTCGTAGACCGAGAGCGCCTGCCCTGATTCGCCACGTTTCAGATGCGCATCGGCGATTGCCGCGAGCAGCGACACATCGCCGGCAGCGGCCGCGATCGCACTAAGCTCACGCAAAGACCCCGTATCCACACGACCGGCGCTGTCGAGTACCAGGCTGGCCGCCGCCTGGCGATCGCTGGGGTGACCGGTGTGGCGAGCCAGCGCCAGAGCATGCCGCGTGGCCGCGGCCGGATTGCCCAGACGTACATACCCGGCGATGAGATCGCGCCAGCGAGTAGGCGTACCGCCAGACGCCTCCAGCGCGCGGGTAAGCGCGTCCAGCTCCGCCTGCGAATCGTGTGCGCGCCTCGCGTGCCCGAGCATTGCATCGAGCAGGGACAGGCGCTCAGCGGCTTGCTGAGCCCGCGACAGCAAGGCCTGCAGATCCAGCAGCGCCGCCTGATCGTCGCCCGCCTGCTGCGATAGCGCATAGCGCCGACGCAGCAGCGTCTGCTCATCCAGATAGTCGCTCATCGAACCGAGTATTTGGCGGGCATGCCCTGGACGCCCGAGCACGACCGCATGGGTAAACGCCGACTCGAGTGCCTGTTGCCTTTCGCGCGCATCGGCCGCCGGATGCTCGGCCGCCTGCAGAGCATATGACAGCGCACGCTCGCGCTGACTCAGGCGCTGAGCGAGTTCCGATGCGCGAAGCAGGTGCGCGGCACGGCCGTGTAACACCGGCTCGGCAGACTCCAGTAAGTCCAGCGCAGCCGCCGGCTCATCGTGGGCGCTGAGAAGCTCGACCAGCTCAAGCCTTAAGGCCGTATCGCCCGGCGAGCGCTCAAGCGCCTGCCCATAGGCTTCGCGCGCATGAGCGATGCGTCCCAGGCGCACAAGCAGTCGCGCATAGTCGAGCCGGGCCGCAGCGTGCAGGGGATCAATCGCCAGGCCCTGCGCGAAATGGGTGGCCGCCTCTTCAAGGCGCAACTCGCGCTGCAGACGCCAGGCGCGATCGAAGTGCGCCTGCGCTACAAAACGACCCCAATGCCGGCGTAACCAGCCGGCATTGTCCGGGCCGGCACCGCCGGCCTGTGCCTGAATCAGTTGGGGCGCTTCGGTCTGCATGGTCGACACCGCCACCACCGGCGCGAGGGCCGGCGGGGTATCGGCCTGAACGCTGGAGGCGACCAGTAAGGCAGCGAATCCGCTCAAACGCAGCCATGTGCGGACTCGCTTCATAGCTTCGCGGGATCGGTCCAGACATAGCCTAAGCGGGCAATGCCGTCCAGGATGCGCCCGAGGTCCGTACGCGCGTCGATCTCGTAGGCGGTCCCATCTGGACGTACAAAACGCTCAAGCCAGAACGGATGAAAGAAGAACGAGGCGATGCCATTTCGAACTACGCTCCTCAGAACCCGGGCGTTGCCCACGATGTCATCAACACCATAGACCAGCGACGAGCTGGGGTCGATCTCAACCAGCGAGTATTCAAGGTTACCCAGGCTTTCGGGCAGCACCCGACGACCATACCAATCGCGCGCGATCACGTAGGGAAAGAACTGCCCCACGGCAAAGTCACGATCATTGGCTGCCGTATTGAGATTGGGCGCGTCGGATGTGTAGTACACCGCTCGCTCGTAGACCTTGCTGAACTTTTCGGCCATCGCGCGATACGCGTTGGGTGAAGCCTGGTAGTGAGGCGTCTCGAACGCAAACGCGGTGTAGCCACTACCGGCCAGTTCGCTAATGCCCCGATCAAGGACCCGACGCCAATCGGCAATGGTGTCAGCGGGCAGCCTCTGGTTGCGTACCGAGTCCCAGAATTCAAAGTCATCACCGCTCACCGCCGACCATGGGTTTCGCGAAGCATCGTATTGATGCGTGTAGCCATGCATGACCAGACGGGCTCCCTTGCTCAGAGCGTAATTCAGCTCGGTGAGCAAAGAGCGGGCATTCTTGAGCGGAATGTCCAGGGGCACGCCCGCGTTGTAGATTCCCAGGGGATCACGAAAACGCGGAATCAGAGCGATCGAAAACGGCACAGGGCGCACAGAGCCGGAAGTGGGGTCCTGCCAGCTACCCAGAAGATCGGTCAGCGTACGCAGATGACTGGCGTTACCCAGGGCACTGACATCCTCCAGTCGAACGAGAGCCTGCGGCGCGCCACCCGCTGCAATCGCCTTGGCCGAGGCGGTGGCACCCAGCATGTCGTGCAGCAGATCGCTGATCACCAGGTAGCGATCGCGTGGCCCAATATAGGAAAAGGGCAGGTCGGCCACGTACCAGAAGTTGCCGGCCCTCATCACATAAGGCGCCTGCATGCCGTTGGCGCGATTCGTGATGGGTACCACGACCTGAGCGCGGACCGGATCAGCGACTTCGGTGTAGCCGATATCGGGATCAGCCAGCACACGATTATTAGCCGCATCAAAGGCGTAGTACTTTCGGAGCTGTTCACCCTTGTAGGACACGGTATCGAAGAAATCAGGCACTGCCGCAGCCGGATCGCCCTCTAGACCGCGATTAAAGAGAAAGCGAAAGCCGTAGCGCTGTGCCGCATCAAAGCCCTGCACTCGCGACAACTGCCAAAAGTTGTACTTGAACCAGACAACGGTCTTGTCACTGGCTTCCACGTCGCGCAGAAACTCCTCCGGCAGGGGATTGTCGTACCAGGCGCCGATGTAAAAGGTCGCCTGGTAATTGCGCACCCGGCCCGCGGTGTATTGATGCACGGGCACCGTGTCCACCCTCGCATCCCAGTGCCCCAGCAGATTGGTCAGCATGATGGCGTAGGCCTTGCCCAATTTCTCATAGGGCTGACCAGGAGGCGCGTCGTACACCACCAACGCACTGGGCCCAAGCTGCGCCGAGGCGGGCGCCACCCACGCGAACACAGCGGCCACACACAGCAGCAAGGCTGCCAGTTTATGAACCAATGCTGTCAGCCATCGGCCCGTCATCGAAGGCTCATCGAAGGTATTCATGATGTGATTACTCCATTGAATCGACCAGGATCGGAAAGCTCGCGAGGACCGCCGACGCTTTACGGCGTAGAGGTTCGCGCAGCCGCAGGTAACGCGCCCGTGCGAACTCCAGTCGTGCTTTGGGGTTCGACGATGCCCGGCTGAATGACAGCGCTGGCGCTCAGAGGAGACAGGGGCTCGGCCGCCGTATACGGGGCGACCGGTTTCTCAAGCGCGACGGTGGGTGAACCTGACGTGGTATCGACACCTCCAGCATCGGCCACTGGGCCGTCAACGCCTCCGCACGCAGCAAGGGTTGTGACGACGGCGCTGATAGCCGCTACGTGCAGCCATCGGAGCTTTGACCGATTGGCTGACTGGCGCGATCGGCCAGTTGTGATGCCGCCAACGCAATGTGCAGGCAGCGGTTCGGATACATTCGGCTTCATAGTGGGTTCTCCTCAGACAGGGTTACGAATGGCGTCGTTCAGCCACAGGACTTCCTGCGGGTACTGATGAGCGGTCTTGTCCCAGCCGATGGCGACTCCGGTACGCTGGTGTCGCCACCACAGGCGCAGCGCCCTCACCGTGGCCAGAAAGTTGATAAAGTTGCCCCACACCATCCGCGGCGCGGCGAGCAATCCCTGTACAGGACCGTGCAGGCGCGCGGTAAACCACATGCGCTGTGTCAGACGTAGCGCGAGCAGGGCGAGGTTAATCAGCAGAAGCTGCCAAGCGATCGAGCCGGGCTCAATCAACGGCGCGAACTGAAGTGCGTAGGGATCCAATGCGCGCCAGACCCACTGCATGAACATCAGTACGACCAATGCATAGGCGAGCATGGCTGCCGGATGCGTGATCAGGGCCTTGCGGTCTCGCCACAACATGTAGCGCGTGGCCAGACCACCCTGCCAGCCGATATTGCGCCAGCCCTGCAGGGCAATGCCCAAGACCCAGCGAGCTTTTTGGCGCACGGCCGCCGACAGCGTCGCTGGAAAGTATTCGCGCACACAGACCAGTTCGGCGCGGTGACGGGTAACAGGGCGCCCGGTCAACCAGTGCGCCACCTGCACACTGTGGTCGACCCAATAGCGAACAAAGACCTGTTTGAAACCGTGTCGCTTGAGCCGCAAACCGAAGTCGTAGTCCTCGGTCAGGGAATCGGTACTGAACGGCTCTCCTCGATTCTCCTGGGCGACGGTGAGCATCGCGCGGCGCGAGAAGGCTACTCCCACACCGGCAGCGGGCATGCTGCGATCCAGGGCCTCGCGCACGACCAGGTCCTTCTGATGCAGCTGCGCGAACTCGTCCAGGTAATGAGCGGCCGTTAGGGCATGCCACGGTCGAGGCAGGGACATGACCGGCAACTGCACCATGTCCTTGCGTGGTATCAGCCAATTGAACAGACGCCACGCGAGCGGATGAATCACATCTTCGCAGTCCTGCATGACGAAGATTTCAAAGCGCTCGCCATACGCCCGTTCGTGATCCATCACACCGCGAAAGATTGCATTGAGACAATCCGCTTTGTTGGTTGGCCCGGGATGGGCCACCCCTACCCGGTGTACACGCGGATGCTCTTCAATCACGGCGGCGAGTTCGCGCTCGGTCGCGGCATCATTCGGATAGACGCCCACGAATACGTGATAGCGGTCGTAGTCCAGGCCCGCCAGCATGTTCGAGAGCATTGGGCGCAATACGGCCGATTCATCCCACGCAGGCACCATGATGGCGATGGGCTGTTCGGGCTTTCGCGCGAGTGCCTGCGCCGGTAGCGGCTTGACGCGGTGAGCGAAGATCGTCTTACGCAACAGGCCGCGGGTCCAGTAGATCAGGTCGATGAAGAGATCATCGACGCCACTGATCAGAAAGAGCAGGCACAAGGCGATCAGCGTGAGCTTGGCCAGCCAGAGCGTGGTCCCTACCCAGACCACCGGGTCCATCAGCATAGGCATCATCGCAAGTACTCCGCGACCTGCTGATGCGCACCCGGGTTCAGCCAGGCGTCCATCACCGCTGCAATCCGAACGGCGCTTTGGCCATCGCCGAAGGGATTTGGGGCTGCGCTCATCGTCCGATAGCTCAAGTTTTCATGCAGGAGCGCCCGCACCGTACTGACGATCCGCGCTGTTGACGTCCCCACCATCAGTCCGCCACCGGCTTCGATCAGTTCCGGCCGCTCGGTTGTATCGCGCAGGACCAGAACGGGTATGTGTAGCGCACAGGCCTCTTCTTGGATGCCCCCTGAGTCGGTCAGGAGCAGCCAGCTATCGGCCATCAGCTGCACCATCTGCGGGTAGGGTAAGGGCTCGGTCAGACGGATTCGCGCGGCGACGCTCGAGGGGGCGCGGGTAATAGCATCGCGGACGGTCTGGCCTACGCGCGGGTTGGCATGCAGGGGCCAAACTGCGTTTAGTTCGGGCTCTTGTGCGAGTAGCGCCACCACCGCGTCGGCGATCTGGGTCAGGCGAGTACCCCAGTTTTCGCGTCGGTGGGCGGTGATCACCAGAGTGCGCTGGTGGGGCTTTTTCGCCGGATTGTGTCCTTTCAGCGCCGCCAGCGCCTGGCGCGTTGCATCGACAATCGTGTTGCCGACGACAAAGACCTGCTCGTCGTCAATCGCTTCGCGTAGCAGATTGACGCGCGCGCGCTCGGTGGGCGCAAAGTGCCAGCGAGCGAGGCGGCCGATGAGCCGCCGGTTCATTTCCTCGGGGAAGGGTTCCGTCGGATGATTTGATCGAAGTCCTGCTTCGACGTGCGCAACCGGCAGGCTTCGATAAAAGGCGGCCAGAGCCCCCATCGCGGCGCTGGTGGTGTCGCCGTGCACTAGGACGCCGGCAGCGGGTACGGTGCCAATGACCGAGTCAATGTCGCACAGCAGCCGCGCGCTGAGTTCACTTAGGCTATCGTTTTTACGCTCGAGTTTGATGACATGGTCTGGCTTGATCGCGAAGAACTCATACAGCGGCCAGGCCATATCGTCGTGCTGGCCGGTATGCAGCCACCGTACCGACACTTCACGCGCGCGTAACGCCCGATAGACCGGCGCCATCTTGATAATTTCCGGCCGCGTGCCTACACAGATCAGCAGTGCTGATCCTGGCGGTGCCAGACTTGCATGTGGGGACAGGCGCGTCTGCGCCGAGCTGGGGCCTTTGGCCAGCCAGTAGGGCAGATCGGGCTGCGGTTCGCGGACAGAGCTTACGGAAGCAGGGTCATGTTCGAGAACAGGTGCTGACATGGATTCGTCCCTTTGAGGATGAACCCATGGTCAGCCCGAACCTCAGCTGTCGCGCTGCAGGCACGCAATCGGCATTACAAGCGTCTTAACAAATGCAAAGCGCGCAGCGAGGCTGCCGACCAGCGGTTTGATGACAACAACCGAATGGGAGCAGCGCCGAACAGAAGAGAGCCCACTGACAGGCAGGCCGACGAACCGCCCGCCTTGGTCTGCGCATGCTTCAGCGGGAGCCCGGGCATCAAAACCCGGTGCTACCCTGACAGGGCCGGTTTAGCGCTTGGAGCGGAACTTACGCAGGGCCGCGATCTGTGCAACCGCCTGCGCCAACTCAGCCTGCGCCTTGGCGTAGTCAATCTCGCCCGTGCGGTTAGCCAGGGCTTCTTCAGCTGCTTTGCGAGCAGCCTCCGCCTTGGCCTCGTCCAAGTCGCCGCCGCGAATGGCGGTGTCAGCCAGCACAGTCACCCGGTCGGGTTGAACCTCAAGGATGCCGCCCGCTACAAAAACAAACTCTTCCTCATCGCGGTCGGCCAGCTTGATGCGAACCGCGCCCGCCTTGATGCGGGTGATCAGCGGCGTGTGCTGGGGGTAAATACCCAGCTCACCGCTCTCGCCTGGAAGGGCCACGAATTCTGCCTGGCCATCAAAAATGGATGACTCAGCACTGACGACGTCGACGTGGATGGTGTTGGCCATGGTGGCGCCCTTCGCGCAGGATTACTGGAGGGTCTTGGCCTTTTCGAAGGCCTCTTCGATTGCGCCGACCATGTAAAACGCCTGCTCAGGCAGATGGTCGCACTCACCGTTGACGATCATCTGGAAGCCGCGGATCGTGTCCTTGAGCGGGACGATCTTGCCAGGCGAGCCCGTGAAAACCTCGGCCACGTTGAACGGCTGAGACAGGAAACGCTGAATTTTCCGGGCACGAGACACGGCCAGCTTGTCTTCAGGGGACAGCTCATCCATGCCAAGAATGGCGATGATGTCGCGCAGCTCTTTGTAGCGCTGCAGCGTGGCCTGCACCCGACGCGTGGTGGTGTAGTGCTCTTCGCCGATCACGTAAGGATCAAGCTGGCGACTGGTTGAGTCGAGTGGGTCAACGGCAGGGTAAATACCCAGGGCCGCAATGTCTCGCGACAGCACCACGGTGGCATCCAGGTGGCCGAATGTCGTGGCGGGCGACGGATCAGTCAGGTCGTCGGCCGGCACATACACCGCCTGGATGGAGGTGATGGAGCCCACCTTGGTGGAGGTAATGCGCTCTTGCAGGCGACCCATTTCTTCGGCCAGCGTGGGCTGGTAGCCCACCGCGGAGGGCATACGGCCGAGCAGGGCTGACACTTCGGTACCCGCCAGCGTGTACCGATAGATGTTGTCGATGAACAGCAGGATGTCACGGCCTTCATCACGAAACTTTTCGGCCATGGTGAGACCTGTGAGGGCCACACGCAGACGGTTGCCCGGGGGCTCATTCATCTGACCGAACACCATGGCGACCTTGTCGAGTACCTTGGATTCTTCCATCTCGTGATAGAAGTCGTTGCCCTCGCGGGTGCGCTCACCCACGCCGGCAAACACCGAGTAGCCTCCGTAGCTCTTGGCGATGTTGTTGATGAGCTCCATCATGTTGACGGTCTTGCCCACGCCCGCGCCGCCGAACAGACCGATCTTGCCGCCCTTGGCGAAGGGGCAGATGAGGTCGATCACCTTGATACCGGTGGGCAACAGTTCAACAGAGGGCTTGAGCTCTTCGAAAGTAGGCGCCTTCTGGTGGATGGCGCGACGCTCTTCAGTGGCAATGGGGCCGGCCTCATCAATGGGGCGGCCCAGGACGTCCATGATGCGACCCAGGGTCGCGGTTCCGACGGGCACAGCGATGGGGGCGCCCGTGTTGCTGACGCTCATGCCGCGACGAAGGCCGTCAGAAGAGCCCAGTGCAATGGTGCGAACGACGCCGTCGCCCAGCTGTTGCTGTACTTCGAAAGTTAGGCCGGCTTCGGCCAGACTGGAGCCCGTGTCCTGCAACACCAGCGCATCGTAGACCTTGGGCATCGCATCGCGGGGGAACTGAATGTCTACCACGGCGCCGATGCACTGAACGATTTGACCATGTGCCATATTCGTCTTCCTGTAACTGATTGCTGTGCTGCGATTGCTGTTGGTTGATTCGTCTGCTCAGACCGCCGCGGCGCCGCCGACAATCTCGGACAGCTCCTTGGTGATGGCGGCCTGACGCGCCTTGTTGTAGGAAAGCTGCAGATCGTCGATGACTTTTTTCGCGTTGTCTGAGGCGGCCTTCATGGCCACCATGCGCGCACTCTGCTCGGAGGCCATGTTCTCGGCCACCGCCTGGTAGACAAGCGCCTCAACGTAACGCACCAGCAGTTCGTCAAGTACCGTCTGGGCATCCGGCTCGTAGAGGTAGTCCCACGAGTACGACTGGTGAGTCTTTTGCAGCTCATCGGCCGACAGGGGCAGAAGCTGCTCAATGACAGGCTCCTGCTTCATGGTGTTCACAAAGCGGGTATACGCCAGATACACGACATCAATGTCGCCACGCTCATAGGCGTCCAGCTGAACCTTGATCGGGCCGATCAGCTTGTCAAGGTGCGGCGTGTCGCCCATATGGGTCAGGTGCGAGACCACCTCAGAGCCAATACGCGACAGGAAGCCGAATCCCTTGTTGCCGATGGCCGTTGACTGCACCTTGACACCTGACTGCTCCAACTCGCGCAATTTGTTGGTCAGCAGACGCAGGACGTTAGTATTGAGGCCGCCACACAGCCCTTTATCGGTGGTGACGACGATGACGCCAGCCTTACGCACGGTATCGCGATGCACGAGGTAAGGGTGACGATACTCCGGATTGGCCTGTGCGAGATCTGACGCAATATTGCGTATTTTGTCGCCATAGGGTCGGGCGTGGCGCATGCGCTCCTGTGCCTTGCGCATCTTGGAGGCAGCGACCATCTCCATGGCCTTGGTGATCTTGCGCGTGTTTTGCACGCTCTTGATCTTGGTGCGTATTTCCTTGGAGCCCGGCATCGGTGATGTCCTCAGTCAGCCTGTGCTTGTGTGCAGCGACGGATACGGACAGAGCACCGCATCGCGTCGACAGCCCGTGCGATCAGTAGGACCCGGTCTTTTTGAAGTCCTTGACCATGTCGTGGAGTTTGACTTCCACGTCTTTGGAGAACTTCTTGTCGCGCTCAACCTCATCGACCAGAGCGGCGTACTTGGACTTGGCGAATTCGCGAAGCGATTTCTCGGCGGCCAGCGCCTTGCCGACCTCGATATCGTCGAAGTAGCCGTTGTTGACCGCGAACAGCGTCAACGCCATCTCCCAGACCTGCAGGGGCTGATACTGCGGCTGCTTCATCAGTTCAGTCACCAGACGGCCGCGCTCAAGCTGCTTGCGGGTGGCCTCATCGAGGTCAGACGCGAACTGGGCAAACGCCGCCAGCTCACGGTACTGGGCCAGGGCCAGACGCACACCACCACCCAATTTCTTGATGATGTCGGTCTGAGCCGCACCGCCGACCCGCGATACCGAAATACCGGCATTGATAGCGGGACGGATACCGGCATTGAACAGGTCGGTTTCCAGAAAGATCTGGCCGTCTGTAATCGAGATCACGTTGGTGGGAACGAATGCGGAAACGTCGCCAGCCTGAGTTTCGATGATGGGCAGCGCGGTGAGCGAGCCAGTTTTGCCTTTGACCTCACCCTTGGTGAACTGCTCAACGTATTCCTCATTGACCCGGGCAGCGCGCTCGAGCAAACGCGAGTGCAGGTAAAACACGTCACCAGGATAGGCTTCGCGTCCCGGCGGACGACGCAGCAGCAGTGACACCTGACGATAGGCCCAGGCCTGCTTGGTCAGGTCGTCATAAATGATGAGCGCATCTTGCCCGCGATCGCGGAAATACTCGCCCATGGTGCAGCCCGAGTAGGGCGCGATGTACTGCATAGCCGCTGATTCAGAAGCTGTGGCGGCAACGACGATGGTGTAATCCATCGCCCCGGTCTCCTGCAGCTTGCGCACCACGTTGGCAATGGTGGATGCCTTTTGACCGATGGCCACGTATACGCAGACGAGGTTCTTGCCTTTCTGGTTGATGATGGTGTCAACCGCGACCGCGGTCTTACCTGTCTGGCGGTCGCCGATGATAAGCTCACGCTGACCACGACCCACCGGCACCATCGCATCAATGGCCTTCAGACCGGTTTGTACCGGCTGAGACACCGACTTGCGGGCAATGACGCCCGGGGCGACTTTTTCAATGACGTCGGTCAGCTTGGCATTGATAGGGCCCTTGCCATCGATGGGCTGGCCCAGCGAGTTGACCACGCGGCCAATGAGTTCGGGACCCACGGGAACCTCAAGGATTCGACCCGTAGCCTTAACCGTGTCGCCTTCGCTGAGGTGTTCGTAATTGCCCAGAACCACTGCGCCGACCGAGTCGCGCTCGAGGTTAAGAGCCAGCCCGAAGGTATCGCCCGGGAACTCGATCATCTCACCCTGCATGACATCGGACAGGCCGTGAATACGGCAGATGCCGTCAGTGACCGACACGATGGTGCCCTGGTTGCGCGTGTCCGCGGCAACATTGAGGTCCTTGATCTTGCTCTTGAGCAGTTCGCTGATCTCAGCCGGATTCAATTGCATGGACTTCCCCTAATTCCTTAAGCCTTGAGCGCGCCAGCCATCTGCGCGAGCTTGCCACGCACCGAAGCGTCGATGACTTCGTCGCCGATGCGGATAGCCACACCACCGATCAACGAACTATCGACGCTGACGGTGGGCTTGATATTTCGACCGTATTTCTGGGCCAATGTGCCAACGATGGACTGAACCTGGGCCTCATCGATCGGAAAGGCCGATACGATTTCGGCCTGCAGCACGCCCTCATGCTGATTACGCAACCCCTCAAACAGGGTCGCTATCTCACTCACCACGGCAAGACGCTCATTGTCCGCTAGCAGACGCACAAAATTCTGCTGGGCGGCATCGAGCGATCCGATCACCTCAGTCATAAGCCGCGCGACCTGCGCGGACGACAGCGCCGGGTTCCCGATGATGTCGCGTGCCGCCGGTGAACTGACAACCCCGGCAAGCTGCGCCAAGGCCTGGGACCAGGACGGCAGGGCCTGCGCCTCGCACGCGTGCTTGAACGCCGCCTCTGCGTAGGGTCGAGCGATGGTGAGCAATTCGGCCATGGCCTCGGATCTCCAGCCGCGCTCAGCGCAACTCGTTCTTCAGATTAGCAAGGATTTCAGCGTGACGGCCGGCGTCGATCTCCCGACGCAGAATACGCTCGGCGCCGGCCACAGCCAGCTGGGCGACCTGCTCTCGCAACACGTCCTTAGCTTTCTGAGCGGCCAAAACGGCCTCTTCCTCAGCCGCCTTGCGGGCAGCCGCGACGATGCCCGCTGCGTCTTCACGCGCCTTCTCAAGCAGAGCAGCCGCCTGCTTCTCAGCGCCTGACCGAACCTCGGCCGCACCGGCTCTGGCCTGTTGCAACTCAGCTTCAACTCGGCGCTCAGTGGCGGACAGGTCGGCACGCGCCTTGTCGGCGGCGGCCAGGCCGTCGGCAATGCGCTGACTGCGCTCGTCGAGCGCTTTGGTGATCGGCGGCCAGACAAAGCGCGCAGTGAACCACCACAGCGCCAAAAAGACCACGATCTGAACAATGAGCGTCGCGTTGATGTTCACGACGGGCTCCCTTCAGCTAAGAGGTTGGTCGGTCTAACGCGGATCACTTGAACGGGTTGGCGAACGCGAACATCATCGCGATACCCACGCCGATCAGGAAGGCTGCGTCGATCAGACCAGCGAGCAGGAACATTTTGGTCTGCAGCTTATCCATCAGCTCAGGCTGGCGTGCGGCGCCTTCGATGTACTTGCCGCCCATCATGCCGATACCGATACAGGCACCGAGGGCGCCAAGGCCGATGATCAGTCCGCAAGCGATCGCAACGAGAGCAACGTTGGTCATGATGACTCCTAGTGAATGAACCGAATGAAAACGAGTTGTTGAGGGTTAGAAAAGATCAGCAGGTACTCAGTGAGCTTCGTGCGCCTGGCCGATATACACCAGCGTCAGCATCATGAAGATGAACCCCTGCAGGGTAATGATCAGAATGTGAAAGATCGCCCAGCCCAGCCCGGTGAGAAAGTGCAGGCCAAAGCCCCACCAGGTAGCGGTAGCACCGAGCAACGCGATCAGCATGAACACCAGCTCGCCGGCGAACATATTGCCAAACAGTCGCATGCCCAGCGACACCGTCTTGGCCAGGTACTCGATCAGTTGCATAGCCAGATTCACGATGCCCAGCACGATAGCCACGATGGGATTTTTTGACGTGCCAAAGGGCGCCGAAAACAATTCGTGCGTAAAGTGCCCCACGCCCTTGACCTTGATGCCGTAGTAAATCGACAGAAACAGCACAACGACCGCCAGGGACAGCGTGCCGTTGAGGTCAGCCGTCGGCACCACGCGCATGTAATGCAGGCCAAACAACTCACCGATACGCGGCAGCAGGTCAAGCGGCACCAGGTCCATGGCGTTCATCAGAACAATCCACACAAACGAGGCCAGGGCCAGCGGGGCGATATTGCTGATGTCGCCCTTGACGATGGAGCGGGCCTGCTCGTGCACGAATTCAACCAGGGACTCGATGGCACCCAAGAAGCGGTTGGGCACCCCGGAGTGCACCAGACGGGCAGCCCGGTACATAAGGAAGGCGGTGATAGCCGCCATCAGCACCGAATAAAACACCGTATCGATATTGATGATGGAGAAATCAACGATGCTCGTCTGAGCAGCGCCCGATGTATTCAGGTGTGCCAGATGATGAACGATGTACTCGGACGGGGTGGGAGCGCTTGCGCCGGCTGCCATGTTTTAAATACCTGAAGAGGTTGCCCTGTTGTTTACACCGAAACTATCGAACCGATTCCTGCACCCCGCCCTGACCCGATGAAGGAACGCGCAGGAACCACATACCCCACACCAGCGGCGCCTTCAACGCCGCGATAAGGCCCACCAGCAGAGCCAGCCACTGCAGATCGGCAACGTGTCGCACCACCAGGGCAAGCAGACCGGCTGTCAACCCGATCTTGATGAACTCGCCCAGAAAAAACACCACCGGATAAGACTCCGGGGCACGATTCCGGTGCATCGCCAACCGCAGCGCGAACAAACCGTTGGGTACAATTGCAGTGAACCCACCGAGCGCCACATCACGCGCGCAGCTCCAGTCAAAAGCCGCGCCCGCCAACAGCGCAAGCACAACCACCGCTGCAACCTGGGAACCCACTGCGGCGAACATCATCATGAAGATTTGTCCCGCAACAGTCTGAACATCTGCCCTGTCGCCCCGACCTCTTCGCCCCTCCAAAATCGCTGGCCCTGTAGGCTGGACATTTCGTCTGGGGTCAATCGACGGAACGGCGAACCTCGAGATTTTAGGGGTTCGAGTGATTCCGGTCAAATTCGCTGCGCCGCAGCACCCCAAGGCTTGCGGTTATCGAGGGCGGGACTCGCGCACACACGCACAATCGGGTTTTGCCAAATTAAGCCTCGGGTCGTCCAAGACGTCCAGGCGCATCACCACCGTCGGGCCATCATTATGAATCCTTTGATCCGCTTGATGCGCCGCGTGCGGCGTCTTGCCCTGCTGTGCCTGGCCCACATGCCGCTCCTGGTCATGCCGCTGCTGGTCCACGCGGACGGGCTCGCCGGCGCGCTCAATGCCGTGGTCCGCATTGAGGCGGTGACGCCCGATGGCGCGCCGTCAGCCGCCTTTCTTGGACGTCAGCGCGAAGGCTCGGGCGTGGTGCTTGACGACCGAACCGTGCTCACCATCGGCTACCTCGTCGTGGAGGCCGATGAGGTCATGGTCCATACCCGCAGCGGGCGACGCGTACCGGCATCCGTGGCCGGATATGATCACCAAACGGGTTTTGGGCTTGTGCGTACCGTTCTGCCACTGGGTCTGGCTGGGATAGCCCTGGGCGACTCCGATTCGGTGGGTGAACAACAGCGGGTACTCACGCTGGGTCATGGCGAACCCGAGTTCACCGAGCTGACGGTGGTTTCGCGCAAGCCGTTTGCCGGCAGCTGGGAATATCTCCTGGAAAGCCCTCTGTTCACCTTTCCTCCTGTCAACAACTGGAGTGGGTCGGCGTTGGTCGATGAGACTGGTCGCCTGGTGGGTATCGGCTCTCTGGTGGTCAATGACGCTGCACGAGATCGCCGAGGGGTACCGGGAAATCTGTTCGTCCCGGTCAATCTGCTCAAGCCCATTTTGGGCGATCTGCTCGCCAACGGGCGCCGACAGCACGAGGCCCAGCCCTGGTTTGGCATGAGTACCGAAGCGGTGCGTGGCCGGCTTTTTGTGACGCGTGTGCAGCAGGGCGGCCCGGCCGCCCTGGCCGGACTGGGCTCCGGCGATGTGCTTTTGGCGGTCAACGGTGAGGCGGTCGTCGATCAGATTGATTTTTATCGCAGGCTGTATCGCCAGGGACCGGCCGGTACGATGGTCCGGATTCGCCTGCTCCAGGAAGGACAGGTGCGGGAGTTGGGGTTGCGCTCCATCGACCGCGCCGACTTTCTTGCCAAGCCGCGCGGCATCTGACGGGGTCTGCGCCCTAACCTACTGCCGCGCCCAATGACCGCACGCAGATACTCTCTTTAGCAACGCACTGAACGACCCAAAGCGCTGAGCGACCCAAACCGCTGAACGTCTCAAAGCGCTGAACGACCTAACGCGCTGAGCCGAGGCGCTGAGCGGCCGCGCTTAATCATCACGGCTCACTGACCTGACTCAGTCGGCGGCTGAGCGACGAAATAGTCAAGCGACCGCGCGGGCTGGACGCTCAGACCCCAGATCGCCCGCCCCAAGCCTCGGGTCTTGTGTATACCCAGCACGGGCTGCACCAACTCTTGAAACTTGTCCTGCAGTTCAGCGTCTGACAAGGGCATATCCGGATCGCCTTTGCGCGTCGGCTGAAAATGCTCAATGCGCGAACCCGCGCGCGTATGAACCACAATCCTGGCCGCCCGCTGAGCCGGATAGGCCTTGGACAGCGCCGCATCGGCACTGACCCGTACACGCGCCATCAAAGCTCGCACACGGGGGTCCGCACGACGCTCGGCGCTGAAGGCCTCCAGTCGGACGCTGCCGTGCACCAGCGCGTGAGCCACGGTGTACTGCACGCTAAACTTGGCCTGATGTTCGCCCTCGGGCCTGGGGTTGTCCACCACCACAACACCGGCCTGGTAGGTAGCGATATCAATCGATTCGATATCGTCCGCCGAAAGCCGATGGGCCTGCTGGATATTCAGCACTGCGTCGATAGGCGCGAAATTGTGCCCACAGCAGCCGTGGTTCTTGAAAGTCATCTCGGTGATGCAGTAACGCTCACCCAGATCAGCAGTTGCACGACTCCAGTCGGCCGCACTGCTCATCGCGGCGCCGAAGCCCGCCGCACCCTCAAGTAGATCAAGCGCCCCGGTGATGCCCGCCTGTGCGGCCATGGCCGCACGCGCGCCCACCTCGGCTGCGTGGCCGCTGTGGAAGGGCTTTGACATGGCCTCTGAGCGAAAGGCCTGCTGCAGTCCCGCCGCGAAGGTACCCGCAGTGGCCAAGGCATGCGCAAATTGCGCCTCATCGCAGCCCAGCAGATCCGCAACTGCCGCGGCCGCCCCAAAAGTGCCCACGGTGCCTGTCGTGTGCCAGAAGCGGTAGTGTGAGGGCATCACGGCCATACCGATCCGTGCGGAGATTTCATAGCCCACCACAATGGCGCGTAGCAGAGCAAGGCCGTCAGCGTCCAGCGTCTGCGCCGCGGCCAGGGCCGCCGAAATGATGGGACTGCCCGGATGGAATCCGGCATCACGAAAGATGTCGTCGAACTCCACCGTATGCGAGGCCGTTCCATTGATGAGGGCCGCTGCCCGCAGGGTGGCTCGCCGACCCGTGATCAGACGAGCCCCACCATGATCGAGATCTTCAACCAGGGCGCGCTCAAGCAGGGTGGCCGGCGCAACCACCGCCCCGGGCACGAAGGCCGCGAACCAGTCCAGCAGCGCTCGCCGGGCATGATGCTGAACCGCCGGCGCAAGCGGTTTGGCGCGCTCGTCCAGCGCGTAGCGCGCATACCGCGCGATGAGGCTGCTGGCGTCAGACGCAGCCATTCAGTCAGAAGCCTCCAGGGAAGCGGCCAGATTCAGGCGGGCCAGCAAGGTGTCAAAGTGCTGCGCATTGACGTAGCGAACGCTGATCGTGCCAGACCCGCCACGACTGTTGCGAATCTCGACGCGTGTGCCGAGCAGGTCGGATAGCTGGTCGGCCAGTCGAGCAACGTCGCGATCCGGCACCGAAGAAGCCGAGCGTCGAGTGGTTTTAGACGCTTGGCCCGTGGCACTGGCGGTTGGCTCTATTGCCTCATCCTGGGCGTGGCGCGCCGCAAGGCGCTCAGCCTCTCGCACCGACAATCGCCGCGCGTGGATTTCACTGGCCACCATGATTTGACGAGCGCCAGAAAGCGCCAGCAGCGCACGCGCGTGACCCATGTCCAAATCACCGGCCAGCAGCATGGTCTGCACCGGCGCGGCGAGGTTGAGCAGACGCAGCAAATTGCTCGTGGCGCTTCGAGAGCGTCCGATCGCCTCGGCGCACTGCTCGTGGGTATAACCGAACTCACGAATCAGACGCTCGACCGCCTGCGCTTCCTCCAGTGCGTTGAGGTCTTCGCGCTGAATGTTTTCGATGAGCGCCAGAGCAAGCGCCTGCTCATCGCCCACCTCACGCACGATGACGGGCACAGACTCCAGGCCCGCCAGACGTGCCGCACGACAGCGCCGCTCGCCCGCGATGATTTCCCAGCGCCCGGCAGCCAGCGGTCGGACCACCACGGGCTGCATGACACCGTGCGTCCGAATCGAGGCGGCCAGCTCCTGCAGCGCCGCCTCGTCCATACGGGTTCGGGGTTGGTAGCGACCCGGCTGCAACTGCGTCAATGGCAGCTGCGTCGGTGCACCGCCCGATTCGGCCGAGATCGAACCGGCTGCCGGCGCGCTACCCAACAGGGCGTCCAACCCCCGGCCCAGGCCCTTGTGTCGCGCTTTGCTCATGGCTGTACCACCTCTTTGTTGATACTCGCACGAGGGTCGGCGGCATGGCCACCGCCGGGCGCGCGCACCCGCTCGATCAGCTCTCGGCCAAACGCCAGGTAGGCCTGAGCACCCTTGGAGGCGGGGTCGTACGCAAGGCCCGGAAGTCCGTGACTGGGGGCCTCTGCCAGACGGACATTACGGGGCACGATGCTGCGAAAAACCTTGTCGCCAAAGTGCGCCTCGAGCTGGGCTGAAACCTGCTGGGCAAGCGTCACGCGCGGATCGAACATGACGCGCAGCAAACCGATGATGCGCAGGGAAGGATTGAAGTTCGCATGAATTTTTCGGATTGAGTTCACCAGATCGGTCAGACCCTCCAGCGCGTAGTACTCGCACTGCATCGGAATGATGACGCCCTGTGCAGCACAAAAACCGTTCAGGGTGAGCAGGGACAGGGATGGTGGGCAATCAATCAGAATGAAGTCGTAGCGCTCTTGAACCTCGGCAAGCGCGCAGGCCAGCCGATTTTCACGCGACTCAAGCTCGACCAGATCAAGCTCAGCACCAGCCAACTCGCGGTTGGCCGGCAGAACATCGTAGCCGGCCGCCTCGGCATGAAGTACGGTCTCGGCTACCCGTGCCATGCCAATCATCACCTGATAGACCGAGCGCTCCAGGGTGCGCTTATCAATACCGCTACCCATGGTGGCGTTGCCCTGCGGATCAAGGTCAACCAGCAGCACGCGCTCCTGGAGCTGCGCCAGTGCACAGGCCAGATTCACCGCCGTGGTGGTTTTGCCCACACCACCCTTTTGATTCGCAACGACAAAACAAGTGGCCATGTCTGCCTTTCAATCCGCACTGCTGCGGTCGTCATCGACTCGGGCCGCCGACCCGGGACCGCGCAGAATCACCAGGTGGCGCTGCGCCTGAAGCCTGGGAACCTGAATGCTCAAGAGCTCACCGACCGACCAGCGCGACGGAAGCTGGTCGATTTCGGCATCGGGACGCCGTCCTTTCATGGCTGCAACCAGGGTGTGCGGCCCAAGCAGGGGCTCGATCGCCTGAGCAAACTCCGCCAGCGACGCAAAGGCACGACAGATGACGAGATCAGGCGGCTGCAAATGGCCGACCAGATCCTGCACGCGTGACGCGTGTACCTCAACTCGACCTGGAGCGACTGCGGCCGCAGCCTGGCGTAGAAAGGCGGCCTTTTTTCCGACGGGCTCAACCAGATGCACCCGCGCCTGCGGCCAGATCAAGGCCAGGGGGAGACCCGGCAAACCCGCTCCGCTGCCCACGTCGACAATTCGGGGGGAGCTCGAAGCGAGCCGCCTACGCAGATCGGGAGCGACGGCCAGGCTATCAAACAGATGCTGCACCAGCATGCTCTCGGGCTCGCGGATGGCCGTGAGATTGTAGACACGATTCCACCGGGCGATCAGATCCAGGTAAAATAGCAGGCGCTCACTATCGGCCGAGGGCACATCCAGATTGAGTTCGACCAGCGCCGCATGCAGCAGGATTGACATCGTCGACGCGGGCGGCTGAGCTGCGGATACACCCGATGCACAAGCCGAGCGGGGCGCGATTTCAACAGATCTGGTCATGGTTTGCACCGTGAATGGGGCCACTCAACTCAGGCCGCGCTTGGCAAACCCGAGTTGAGCCGGCGCTTCTTGAGGTGCACCAACAGCAGCGACACCGCCGCCGGGGTGATACCCGAAATCCGCGCAGCCTGTCCCAGCGTCTGAGGTTGGTGCCTGGACAGCTTTTGCTGAACCTCAATCGACAAGCCGCGCACGGCCGAATAGTCAAAGTCGATGGGCAGAGCCAGTGACTCATGATGGGCCTGACGCTCGATTTCGGCCTGCTGGCGCACGATGTAGCCGGCATATTTAAGTTGGATCTCGACCTGCTCGATCACCTCGGGCGTTTCGATTTGACCAGGTGCCAGCTGCGAGATCGCGGCGTAATCGACATCGGGTCGTCGTAACAGATCAGCGAGGCTGTATTCCCTCTCGATCGTCTGGCCCAGAACCTGCTGAGCTCTTTCCGGCGGCAGGCTGCGCGGATTTACCCAGGTATCACGCAGGCGCTGCAATTCGGCCTCGATCGCATCTCGCTTGCGGCAAAACGCATCCCATCGACGGTCATCCACACAACCCAGTTCACGGCCGATTTCCGTAAGCCTGAGATCCGCATTATCTTCGCGCAGGCTCAGGCGATATTCGGCACGGCTGGTAAACATACGGTAGGGCTCGGTGACGCCCCGGGTGATCAGATCATCGACCAGAACGCCCAGGTAGGCTTGATCGCGTCGCGGCGTCCATGCTTCACGTGCCTGGGTTTGCCGCGCCGCATTGATGCCGGCCAGCAGCCCCTGAGCGGCCGCCTCTTCGTAACCGGTCGTGCCATTGATCTGGCCTGCCATGAACAGTCCGCCGATCGCGCGACTTTCCAGAGAAGCCTTAAGACCCCGCGGATCAAAGTAGTCGTACTCAATGGCATAGCCAGGTCTGAGCAGATGCGCCCGCTCAAGACCAGGGATCGAGTGCACCAGTTCAATTTGCACATCGAAAGGCAGACTGGTGGAAATTCCATTGGGATAGAACTCATGGGTGCTCAAGCCCTCGGGCTCCAGAAAAATCTGGTGCGAGGACTTGTGCGCGAAGCGGTGCACCTTGTCTTCGATGGAGGGGCAATAGCGCGGCCCAACGCCTTCGATCACTCCCGCATATAGCGGGCTTCGGTCCAGCCCCGCCCGAATGATGTCGTGGGTTCGCTCATGGGTATGGGTGATCCAGCAGGGCAGCTGTCGTGGGTGCTGGTCCGCTGTACCCAGAAAGGAGAACACCGGGACCGGATCCAGATCGCCGGGCTGTTCTTCGCACCGCGAGAAATCGATGGTTCGCCCATCGATGCGCGGCGGGGTGCCCGTCTTAAGCCGCCCCTGGGGAAGCGCGAGCGCCTTAAGCCTTTGCGCCAGTGACACTGCGGGTGGGTCGCCCGCTCGTCCAGCCGCGTAGTGACTCATGCCGACATGAATCAATCCATTCAGAAAAGTACCGGTCGTCAGCACAACGGCTCGGGCGCGAAATTGAACACCCAGCCGGGTGACAACGCCCGACACGCGCTCGCCCTCAACGAGTACATCATCGACGGCGGATTGAAACAGTGCGAGATTGGGCTGATTCTCGAGGCGACTCCGAATCGCCTGACGATACAGCACCCGGTCCGCCTGGGCTCGGGTGGCCCGAACCGCTGGGCCCTTGCTGCCATTCAAAATACGAAACTGTATGCCTGCTTCATCCGTCGCCGCTGCCATGGCGCCGCCCAGGGCATCGATCTCCTTGACCAGATGACCCTTGCCGATACCCCCGATCGATGGGTTACACGACATCTGCCCCAAGGTTTCGATGCTATGGGTCAACAAGAGCGTACGCGCACCGATACGAGCACTGGCCAATGCAGCCTCGGTGCCGGCGTGGCCACCGCCGACAACGATCACATCAAAGCATTCTGGAAACTGCATAGGCCCTCTGCCCCGTATTTCGTCTTGCGACGCGCGGGCGACGTCTTCCCCCTGCGTCTCAAAGGCCGGCAATGCTAGCGGAAATCGCGGCGATACGCGAGGAGCGGGACATGCTGCGGTGCTATCCGGGCGACATACCGCTCCGCTCGGGCTGGTTTCGGCCCCTCCCATCGAACCGCGTCCGCGACGACGCCCTCGATAGCGTCTTGGCACGCTGGCGTTCGTTCTCCACCGGGTCTTTCTTGGCCGGCTCATCGTCGCCCTGCGCAGGCCTGTCCTGTGCACCTTGGTCCAGGTCGTCCCCGAGTTGCGCCTGCCCGACTGATTGATCCCGACTTATTCCCTTTCGACTGGCCAGGCATGCATCTGGCGACTGGATCATTCCGACGGATGGACGGCTGGACCCGTCTGTTTCACGTGAAACAGGCGAAGCGACTTGCACAAAACTGGCGCTTAGGTCGTGGCCATCGTCAAGGCCTGTGGGTAAACGGTTCGGCTAGCGTGTTCGGCGCAATAGCGCCTGATTTACCCATTACCCTGAGGGCCCACGCTTTCAACGGAAAGCCCGCTACCCGCGTCACGAACGCACACCAGAAGCTCAGCATGGATAGGCCCGTGCTGCCCACGCCAGCTCCTGTCCAGCAGGATCCACCCACCTCGCCTCCGGCGCGGGGTTCCGCTGGCGAAATCAGCGTCTGTCCAGGAGAGTCGACTCACCACGCCGGCAGTCATTAGCGACACGACCAAAATCCAACGCTCCACACTCGCGGGTCACTCCAAGCGCAAGCCACTCCGCGGACAAATACGTATCGCGCGACCAGGCGGCGGCAAACGCCTGCCCGTTACGCTCGCCGGCTGGAGCATTTCATCCGAACGCCGATCCACGTCGACATCGATTGAATCGCGTACGACTGCGCCAACCCGCCAGCCCGCCAACCTCCCAGCCCGCCCAAACCGCCTGATCCGCCTGATCCGCCTGATCCGCCCGAGCCACCCGAAGCGCCAGCCTTCAATCAAGCGTGACAGGCGCCCTACCCCCGCCGTGAATCGCCCCACCCCATCGCGGATACTTGAGTCGGCAAGTCTGCGAAATTGCGGTAACCCGCCTATCGGACGCTCAATCGGGCAAACTCGCAGAGCCCTCGAGCGCTAAAGCAGGTCAATCCACTTGGCGCCCAGATCCGGCACAACGCCCTATTGAACCCGCTCAGCACATTCATCCGACTCCGATAGAGTGCTGACGAACCGCTGTAATCTGTTTCACGTGAAACATGAATCTCACCCATCAAGTCGGGCACAGGCCTCCCGGGCAATAGCCAGACAAGCTGTTAGCCCGGGCGACTCCATTCCCAACAAATTGAGCAGCCCTGGAATGCCATGAACCGCCGGACCCTCCAGTCTGAAATCACCCGACGGAGCGCCTGGACCAACCAGATTGGGCCGAATACCCGAATAGCCGGGCACCAGGGCACCATCTGGCAAACCAGGCCAGTAGGCTCGAACCGTGTCGTAAAAGGACTGGCAACGGCCTGGGTCAACGTCATAGTTGATGGAGGGAACCCACTCGACGTCCGGGCCAAATCGAGCCTGCCCCGCCAGATCGAGCGTCAGATGCACACCAAGCCCAACCTCATTGGGTGTCGGATAGATCAGCCGCGAGAACGGGCAGCGCCCTGTCACGACAAAGTAATTTCCTTTCGCGAACTGGGTGTCGGGAATACTCGACGGATCGATACCCTCGATGGCTCGCGCCACTTTGCTCGCATCAAGCCCAGCGGCATTCACCAGC
>JBIKMC010000430.1:0-2636 GCA_044359405.1 Burkholderiaceae bacterium | reverse complement strand
GCGCTGACTCGGTTGGCGCTGACTCGGTTGGCACTGGCTCGGTTGGCGCTGGCTCATCGGGCAGATAATCAAGGGTCACCATCAGAGCACTGATTACGCCGGGGACTAGCCGCTGCGGTTGTTCACGAAGCTCGGCGTGACGCTCCATATAGTGCATCTGGCCGTGATAGCCCTGGGCCAACCACGCACGCAGACCCTCCCCGGCCTGTGCCAGATCAAGATCGGCCACCCCTAAAGAGGAAAAGCCCAGTTCGCGGGCCCAGTCGCGCAGGGTATCGATCGTCGGCAGTGCATCCATGGCTGAATTTTAGAGCGCGCACTGGGCTCGGCTGGCCAAGCCATGACACACTGCGATCCATGGCTGAACACACTGCCCTTGGAGCGGCCCCCGATGCGCTCATGCTCCAGATACCCGACCTGGAGGCGACCGCTCGACTCGCCCAGGCCATTGCGGCGTGCCTAGCGCCGGGCTTTCGCCTGTACCTCTCGGGCAATCTGGGTTGCGGCAAGACCGAGTTCACACGAGCGCTTTTACGCGCGCTGGGTCATCGCGGTCGCGTTAAAAGCCCCAGCTATGCCCTGGTAGAACCTTATAATCTGTCTAAGTTTGAGCTCTATCACTTTGATTTTTATCGCTTGACGGATGCTGATGCGTGGCGCGATGCCGGTTTTGAAGAAATGCTGGGTGGCGATGCCGTCTCGGTCCTTGAATGGCCCGAGATGGCTGCTGGCCTGCCAACGCCCGACCTGTGGCTCGAGCTTGAGTTCGATACCGCTCAGGGTGAAACGGCGCGCCGGCTTCGAATCACGCCACGATCTGAGCGAGGCATACGGTGCCTAGAGCACTTGCGCGGCGCCGACTCCTGCGCGGAGCCCTGATCGGCGGCGCCCAGCTGGTTCTCGATCTGCCGTTTGCACAAGCCGCCTCCGTGGTCGCAGTACGGGTGTGGCCGGCACGCGACTACACCCGGGTCACGCTCGAGCTGGACGAGCCGCTGCAAGCGACCTACATGACCAGCAGCGACCCGCCGCAGGTCACGGTTGATCTTGAGGGTATTGCACTGGATATGCGTCTGCGTGACCTCATCGCCAAGGTCAAGCCCGACGATCCGTACATCGCGCGCGTCAGCATCAGTCAGCCGCGACCTCGTCTGGCCCGGGTTCAGTTCGATCTGCGCACCCAGGTGCTTCCGCAGCTGTTCACGCTGCCACCGATTGCCTATTACAAGCACCGGGTGGTGCTGGATCTGTACCCACGACGAGCGCCCGACCCCCTGCGGGCACTGCTCGATGAGCGTCTTGCTCGGCCGGCACCTGCAAACGACCCCCTCGCAAGCCTTATTCGCGAGCGTGACCAGGCCAAGACTCCGCTGGTCAACGCGTCGCCCCAAGCTGGCGCGCCCGCCGGTCACACGCGCGGGCGTCATCGCCCTGCGCCCATCATCATCGCCATCGATCCAGGCCATGGCGGCGAAGACCCTGGTGCCATCGGGCGTCTCGGTACTTATGAGAAAGATGTGGTGCTCAGCATTGCGCAGCGCCTGGCCGAACGGATCAACGCGCAGCCTGGCATGCGCGCGTTCCTGACGCGTGATGGGGACTACTTCGTGCCGCTGGCCATGCGGGTCGAAAAAGCCAGACGGGTCAATGCGGATCTATTCGTGTCGGTACACGCCGATGCCTTCGTTGAACCCCATGCACGCGGCGCATCGGTCTATGTGCTCTCTGAGCGGGGCGCCAGCAGCTCCGAGGCACGCTGGCTCGCTGATCGCGAAAATGCGGCCGACGGTGTGGGTGGCGTTAATCTTGCGGGCCACAATCGGGAGGTCCGCCGCGTGCTGATGGCCCTATCAACCAGCGCGCAGATCCGCGACTCGATGCGACTGGGCTCAAGTGTGCTCGGCCAGCTCGGTGGCATAGGATCGGTACACAAACCCCATGTTGAACAGGCGGCCTTTGCGGTCCTCAAGTCACCCGATATCCCCTCGATCCTGGTTGAGACCGCATTCATCAGTAACCCCCAGGAAGAGCGGCGACTCGGTGACCCGAAGTACCAGCAACAGGTGAGCGAAGCCATTTTCAGGGGGGTACGTGATTACCTGATCAAGCACCCGCCCGCCCGGCGACAGGGGGGCGCAGTGGCCAGCGGTCGCGATGATGCTCCTGGAGCGAGTCCAGGTTGATGCTAGACGGTCTTGCGGGCCCGACGCGCGCGCAGCCAGTGACGCGAAACTTCCCAGACCGCGGGTAGGCCCGGAATGATGATCATCGCCAGGGTCACCCACTCGAAGTTGCGCTTGACCCAATCGGTATTGCCGACCCAGAAGCCCAGCCCGGTGAGGCTGATGACCCAGAGCAGGCCGCCCACCACGTTGTAAAGGGTGAAGCGCGCACGATTCATCAGAGCCACCCCCGCCACGAATGGCGCGAAGGTGCGGATGAACGGCAGAAAACGCGCAACGATGATCGTGACCGCACCGTGCTGCTCGTAAAACGCATGGGTGCGATCAAAGGCTGCTCGATTGAACCAGCGCGACTGCTCCCAGGCAAAAACCCGAGGGCCCACGGAACGACCGATGCTGTAGTTGAGCGCGTCGCCCAGCACGGCCGCGACGCTGAGCAGCGCCATGAGCATC
>JBIKMC010000123.1:0-9448 GCA_044359405.1 Burkholderiaceae bacterium | reverse complement strand
GCTGGGCTCGTCAAGAATCAGAATATCGGGCGTGCGCGCCAGCGCGCGAATGATTTCAAGCTGCTGCTGCTGTCCCACGGTCAGATCATCGACACGGGCCTCCAGGTCGATGGTCAGCCCCAGTGACTGCATGAGGTCGGTGACACGCCGCTCCAGAGCAGTCATATTGGTGAACATGCGACCATACGACCAATCGCCGAGCGCGAGGTTCTCTTTCACACTCATTGATCCAACCAGACGAAAATGTTGGTGGACCATGCCGATTCCGGCGGTGGCAGCCGCGCTCGGCGAGTGGATGCTGATGGGTTTGCCGCGAAGAAGAATCTGGCCGGAGTCGGCGGGAAGAATCCCGGCCAGAATATTCATCAGGGTCGATTTGCCCGCACCATTCTCACCCAGCAGGCCAAGAACTTCGCCGGCCTGCAGGCTAAGCGAAATCGCGTCGTTTGCCAGTACGTTCGAAAAACGGCGGGAAATATCGCGGACTTCGAGTAGCGGCGCTGCCGGGGCATGGGAGGTCGCAGACAATGGGACGCCCCGCGGCGAGACCTCGCAAACGCGCGACGATAGGCCATCAACCGTCACGGGCGTCGCAAGGCTTATCGAATGGCAGGCAGATCCGAGACCTTGCCAGCTTTGATATCAGACACCAGTTGCTGAATTTTGGACTTGCTCTCGGCTGAAAGGGTCGCCTCAAACTTGCCAAAACCAGCAAGCCCCACCCCGCCTTCGCTGAAGCCGAGCAGATAATTTTTAGCCTCGAGCTTGCCGTCCAGAACGAGGCCGATTGCCTGTACCAGGTTCACGTCGAAATTAATGAGCGCGGTGGTGACAACCGTGTCTGGCGCGAAGCCGGCGCTGTCGAAGGCAGTGCCAATCATGAGCACCTTTTTTTCCTTGGCTGCTTCCAGGGTGCCAATCACACTTTCGTTGCCGGTAGCGCTGACCACATCCGCCCCGCGCTCGATCAGACTGAGGGTGACCTCCTTGCCCTTGGCGACATCGGTAAACGATCCGACATAAGCCGACAGCATACGGATATTGGGATTGAAGCGTTTGGCGCCGCGCTCAAAGCCTTCGTTGTACTCTTGAATGACGGGAACTGGGATGCCGCCCACGTGACCAATCACCCCACTTTTGCTCATCATGGCCGCCACGTACCCAGCGACGTAGCCGGCATCACCCCAGCGATTGTCGAATGAGGCCAGATTGGGCGCGGCCGCAATTTTCGCCGTGTTGACGATGAACTGGGTCTTGGGAAACTGTTTGTGAATCTTGCCGGCGGCCTCAGCAAACTGAAAGCCATGACCAATCACGACATCGAAGCCGTCCCGTGCATACGAACGCATGGCCTGCTCGACCTGAGCCAGCGCAATGTTTTCTTGTTTGGTGACGCGGATATTGGGGTACTTGGCCTCAGCGGCCTTGATGCCACGGTCGGCCGCCGAGTTGAAGGTACCGTCGGTGATGGGACCGGGAAGCAGCAGCGCGACCCTGAGCGAGCGTTTGGGGTCGGCAGCCGGCTGGGCCATGGCAAGTACGGGGGTGATCAACGCGGCAATAACCAGGAGTAAGAAGCGCTTCATGGTCGATGTCCTTTAAAAAAGCCAGATTGGTCAGGGTGAGGGCGTGCCAACAGGCATGCGGCTGAGAACTTCGTCTTGTGTCATCACATCCCCAAACTGCTGGATGATGCTCTCAAGCGTTGCACGATGTTCATCGTCGGATAGCGCGGCACAGCAGTCCGAAACCATCACGACCTTGAAGTCGAGCATCATGGCATCGCGTGCAGTGGCTTCGCAGCAGATATTTGTCTTGGTTCCGGCGATGAGCAGCGTGTCAATATCGTGGCTGCGCAGTACCCGTTCAAGCGACGATGAGCCGGGAATCAGGGCGCTGTAACGATTTTTGATGATGGTGATGTCGTTTGCATCGGTATCGAGCTCGCGCCAGACGGACTGCCGTCCAGGAGCCAGACTTTCCATGGTTCTAACGCGAAGCTCATCGGCAACCACATGGTTGAAAAACATCTCCCAGTCGCTGCGCCCATGGGCGTGGGTGTTCGCATGCAATACCCAGATAATGGTTGCACCCCGGCTGCGAAGCTCGCGCGAAAACGTATTGATATTGGCAACAATTCCGCGCGAAACGGGAACTTCGGCGGGTGATCCAGGTTCACAGAAGGTGTTCTGCATGTCGATGACGATCAGCGCGGTTCTGCGTGCATCAAACTGATCGAACCAGTGATAGCGTCCTCGACGCGCCATGACGCGATCGATGATCTCTTGTCGAACCCCGACGTCGTGCATAGTGACCTGCCTCCTCAGAAAGATAACCCGTCCGAAAATACCCAGAGAACCCGTGTTTCGCCGCGGTGGGCGTTTTCCCAGGAGTGGCGTACTGATGCCTTGAAGTGAATGTATTCGCCGGCAGCCACGTCGATGATCCGGTCGCCGATGCGGTAGCGGATGGTACCTGCGACAACGGTACAGAACTCATCACCCGCGTGCGTCATCGCATCGACCCCAGAGTGAGCGCCAGCAGCGAGAATTCCGAATCGGGCTTCCAGCGTTCCGGGTTCAAAATGGCCGCTGAGATCCTGCAGGGTCAGCCCCATCTCAGGGTAATGAATCGTGTCGCGGGCGCGTGCCCGCACGATCACACGGGGCTCGGAACGCGAACGATAACGATCGACCAGAAAGCCCAGGTTGGCCTCGAGGGCGGACGCCAAATGGATCGCATTGACCAGACTGGGGCGCAGCTGACCGTTCTCAATCTTGCTGATGGTGCTGGCCGGAACACCGGATAGCTCGGCCAGCTTGCTGATGGTGAGCTCACGCCCGACCCGAAGTTCACGAAGTCGGTCACCGACCTGTTCGGTCTCGTAGATCGAGCGTGCCGGTTCAGTGACTCGAATCAGGCGAGCAGCCATGGGTCAGCCAAGAACGATGTCATCAAGAAAGGGATCGTCGGGCAAGGCCACTTCGCTGTCGAGCAGCGTGGCGCAGCCCGGGCACGCGAATCGGCGAAGCAACACCGCAGAGTTGACCCCGGAGCCGGCGCCCGGCAGCTCGCAGACGGGCTGACTGCTCAAGCGTGCATTCTGCTTCCAGGACTGTCCTGCTGGTCCGAGATCATGGTGGCAGTGCATGCAGACGATGCGTCCCGATTGCTGTAACAGTGACGGTGAGATTCGGCGCTGGCTCATGACGCGGCTCCTTCGGTCAGACGGCTGGCGCGAATGTCGGCGCGACGTTGCTGAGTTGCCGAAACATCGATCTGGTTATCGCGGATGACCACCCCGTACAGTTGTGTCGCGGCGTACGAAGACACAATGCCGTCGGTGACATCTTTGAGAACGCTTTCAGCCGGGCGACTGAGTGGGTCGCCGATGCCGCCGCCGCCGTTCCATCGCACATACAGGGCGTCGTTGCCTCGAAGCGGATACACGCCCCACGAGATCGGCTGCTTCTCACCTGGGATGGTGTCGAGCTGATCAGAAAATCGGTTAAGGCCCTTGTTTTCTGCCGGGGCCTTGATCCAGACGTAGTCGTTGACAGCACCCGGATCGCCACCTGCGAGACCATCGCTCATGGGAAAACCGCTGCCTTTGCCGGAGATGACGTAATCGATACCCCCGTCAGGTGCATCGTGCGGAACGATTGCCAGCTCAGCGCCAGCACCGCCGCGATATTGGCCGGCGCCTCCCGAGTCGCGCAGTCGGCGTCTGAACAGATAGCGGATGGGAAACGAAGCCTCGATCGTCTCAACATTGGCCATGCGTGAAATTGGATTGGGAATCTCGCCACCGATGTCGACACCGTCGCCAAAGGTTCGGGCGCCTCCAGCGCCAGCGAATGTTTCGGTGAGGATACCGATTGAAAGTCCGCCTTTCTGGTTGGTGCCAAACATGAAAATGGCGAAGTGGTTGGCATGCCAGACAGCCGTTGCCTCCTCGGCGTACCGATCACTGGCCGCCAGCATTTTTCCGATAGTGGCGCATGCCGCATTGTTGACCGACTGAATGGCCCCGACCGTGGCCACCGAAATCGGCGCGGGGCGGGTCGCGTTGACGATGCTGCCTTCAGGCGCAATCATGCGAATGGGTTTTATAACACCCTCATTCCAGGTGATGTCGTAGCAAAGAAGCGGGAACAGCGGTGCGAAGAGCCCGCCCAGAGACGCCCACTTGCTGCAGTTAAGGCTGAACTTGGACTGGGGCGACGACCCGGTGAAGTCAAAGACCAGTTCATCGTCTTTCTTGGTCATGGTCAGGACGACGCGATACACCTCACCCTTCACGTCAAGATACTGTCGCGATTGCCAACGCCCGTCGGGCAGTTCACGCAGTCTCTGACGTAGTCGGGTTTCCGACTGCTCGATCAGTGCGCGACAGGCCTCATCGACCGTGCCGGCACCGTATTTGTCGATAAGCGCAAGCATTCGCTCGCGCGCCACGTTGTTGCAAGCGATCATGGAACGCAGATCGAGAGCCACCATCTCGGGGCCTCGAACCATGTTGAGCAAGGTATCCCAGACGTCCTGCCGCATCTGACCCCGGTCGACCAGTTTCAGACCCGGTGAGCTGAAGCCTTCAGAAAAAATGTCCATGGCGTCGGGCGCAAAACCGCCCGGGTTCATGGCGCCGATATCGAACACGTGCACGAAACATGCGCTCCATGCAACCAGCTTTCCCTGATGATGAATGGGCGCAATGAGGTAAATGTCGGACGTGTGCAGCGCGGCGGTATAGGGATCGTTCAGAAGAAAAATATCGCCCTCGTTGATCTGGCCTTCAAACCGCCGGATGACGGCTTTACAGGCTTCGGCGGCACTGGTCAGGTGGTGCAGAAAGCCCACCCCGCCCATCAGGAGCGAACCGTCGGCCCGATACAGCGACACCATCAGGTCGTGACCTTCGTTGGTGATGGCACTGCCGGAGACGTGCTTGAGGGTGATTACCGCCTCTTCAACGACTCTGAACAGCCGGTGGCGGATGATCGAAAATGTGATCGGATCCATGGGATGTTCTCCTGCTCAGATAAAGTCGATCAGCGTGTTGCGATAGCCATCGATGCGACCCTGCTGACCGTCCTGCAGCACGATGGTCGTGATTGGCGTATGAATGACGGCTGGCCCGGTAACGACATTGCCGGGGCGCAGCTTTTCAAAATCGTAGACGGGTGCTTCGACCATCGCGCCGCGGGCCTCGACAAAAATCCGTCGATAGCCCTTGCGAGCGGCGCTGCTGTCGACTCCGCCTTCTGGCAGACGGGCAAGCTCGGGCCGGTCCATCAGACCGCGAGCCGTAAGACGGAACTGAGTCATCTCGATACCGGCTTCCCGATACGCTGACCCCTTACCGTACTTACGCTCATACAGGGCCTCGAAGTCGGTCACGACGGTTGCCAGCGACTGTTCGGTCAATGGCAGCGTTGATCGGACGGGCGTCTTGACCTCATGGACCTGTCGCGAATATCGAAGATCGATGGACGGCTCGATGCGAACACGATCGCCGCTGAAGCCTTCGCTGGCCAGCTGCTTGAGGGCCTGATCGACCAGTGGCTCAAACAATCGATTGACGGCATCAGCCGAGCCCTGGGCCGGCAGCACCTGAACGCTTGCATACTCGTGGGCAATGTCGGCAGAAACCAGTCCAAAGGCGCAGTTTACCGAGGCCGTGTAGGGAACCACGATTCGCTTGACCTTGAGTTCGGCACCGAACATGCCGGCGAGCATGCCGCAGGAGCCGCCAAAAGAGTGCAATACAAAATCACGTGGATCCAGACCCCTTTCAACGGTGATCTCATGGATGAGATCGGTGATCTGCGCGGCCGCCACCCTGAAAACGCCAAAAGCGGCTTCCTCGACCGGCAAACCCAGAGGGTCGGCGATACGCTCTTTGAAAGCCCGGTAAGCGCCCTCCCGGTCAAGTTTCATGGTGCCACCCAGAAAAATCTCGGGGTCCATGTAACCGATGAGCATGAAGACGTCGGTCAGCGTCGGCTCGGTGCCGCCAAGGCCGTAGCAGACAGGACCTGGACGAGATCCCGCAGAGCGCGGGCCAACCCGGGGCGCGTTGCTGCCTGGCTCGAGCGAGATGATGGATCCGCCACCGGCGCCAATGGATACCACCTCGATCTTGGGTTGCGTGTAATGGAAACGATCGACCATGGGCTCGCGCGCGTACTCGATCTCGCCGTTCTGAATCACGCTGACCTTGAAGGTCGTGCCACCCATGTCGGTGGCGATGACATCGGACTGATCAAGCACGGCACCCAAAGCGCGGCTGCCGATCACCCCCGCCGCCGGACCGCACTCGAGCATGCCGATCGAGCGCTGAGCGGCTTCCGCGGCGGGCAGCAAGCCGCCGTAGCCCTGCATGACCAGCACCGGTCCCTGGTAACCGTGTCGAGACATCAGAGTCTCTAAATTCTGGATGTACTCGCGCGTGACTCGTCCGGCGTAGGCATTGATGACCGTGGTGGACGTGCGCTCGTACTCACCGGGCGTTGGCGCGATGTCACTGGACAGGCTGCAATACACGTCAGGTGCGATCCGCGCGAGTATGTCGCGAACCTTGCTCTCGTTGCTTGGGTTATAGAACGACCACAGGAACGAAACCGCGATGGCATCGACCTGTTTTTGGTCAATCAGATAACGCAGCGCTGCCTCGATCTGTGCTTCGTCCAGATCCTGGAGCACACTGCCTTTGTAGTCGGTACGCTCGGACACGCCCGCGATGCAATCCGCATCGACCAGTGCCGGCGCCCGCTCTGTCTTGACCGGGTGTTTGATACGGTCCTCGGTGAGTCCACCCCAGCGACCATATGCGCCTCGCGTGACCAGAACGGTGTCTTCGAAGCCGCGCGTCGTGATCAGACCCGTACGCGAACCGTCCCGGGTCAGAATGGTGTTGTCGACCACCGTCGAGCCATGCACGAAGAGACGAGTCTGTGCCAGCAGGGACTCTAGGCTCAGACCCATCGCGTTGGCGGCGGATCGAATCGAGTCGATGACGCCATCGGCGAAGTTGGGTGGGGTCGAAAGAGCCTTGCCCAAATGAACCGGTTCACCGGCGGCGAACACCACGGCGTCGGTACACGTGCCTCCGACATCAGTGGCAACAAGGTATTTAGCTTGGGTCATGCGAACTCCGGGTTACGGTCGGCCTGATCGCGGCGGTCAAGCACGCAAAGCAGGCGGCTTCGGCGTTGCAGCATGTTTGCGCAGCGCACCGAGTGTCCCGCTGCCACATGCATTGAGTCGCCGGTTTGGAGAGTCTCGGTGGTGCCATCGGAAAAGTTAAAACGCAGGCTGCCATCGAGAACGAAAAAGAAGCGAGGGTGTTCCGGACCGGGTGTCGTGACGCTGCGTCGCGCCGCAATCACCATCAGACGGGAGCCGAGTCGAGCTGCGGTTGCGATTCCCTTCAGATCGCCGCTGGTATCGGGCAGGACGCCGTGCGTGACGGTTGACGCCGCACTGTTGGCGAGCGATGCTGCAACCAGTCGATCGACGGGCTCGCCGAGCGCTTCGGCCAGGGCCAGCACCGTGAGAAGGCTGGGATTGGTCTCGCCTGATTCGATCTTTTGAATGGCGGCAACGCTGACCGACGATTCGAGCGCCAAGCGCCTGAGCGACCAGCTACGAGCTTCTCTGAGTTCGCGCAGGCGCAAGCCAAGCGAACGCATCTGTTCCTCGCCAAACTCGGTTCGACTGGCCTGCGATCGCACCCTGTTCCTCCATCGGTGACGGTGCATTTTTTCGTTCGATGATTAGACAGGGCAGCTCGGCGGCATGTCAAGAAAAAGAACAGCGGTATGGAATTTGAATTTTTTTCTTGCCTGCCTGGCTTGTCTTTGTCATGCTCGTGCCCGCAAGCGTCCGAATGCCTTCATCAATGTTCGTCAAGTACATGGGGAGATCAATTATGGGGACTCAGTTCAGTCGGCGTCATTCCTTGAAACTTCTCGGCGCTGCGGGCGTTGCGGCCATCGCGCCCTCGTCTCGCGCGCAGTCGCTTCCCGCGATCACCTTTGGTGGCACGATTCCATTTAGTGGCCGCTGGGCCGAGATTGGCCAGAGTGTTCACGCCGGGTACACAACCGTCGCCAAGTATGTGAATGAGCAATTGGGCGGACTCGAGGTCGGCGGGAAAAAATATCGACTCGATATCAAGATGGTCGATGATGCGTCTGATCCCCAGCGCGGAACCACTTTGCTGCAGAAGCAGATTGATGATGGTGTCTCGCTGTTTCTGGGCACTTATTCCACGCCCATGGTGCTGCCACAGGCGGCGCTCACCGAGCGCGCCCGCAAGCCCATGGTGCAGGCCGGTGGCGGTGGCGATGCGATTTTTTCGCAGGGTTACCGGTACGTCTTCGGTATGTATCCTCGCGCCTCGCGGTCGGCGTTTCCGGCCGTTGATGCGATGACGGCGCTGAACCCGCGGCCTCAGACTTTCATCGTGGTTTACACCAACGATCCCTTTTCAAAGCCCCAGGGCCTGGGCGTTATTGCCCGGCTCAAAGAAAAGGGCTTCAATGTGCTTGAATCGTTTGAGTTGCCGTTCCAGCTGCAGGACATCTCGGCCGTTTTGACCGCGGCTCGCGAGAAAAAGCCCGATGTTCTCATGTGCCTGACCTCCGATCAGAACTCGCTTCTGATCGCGCGCCAGATGGCGCAGAACCGCGTCGACGTGAAGATGCTTTTCACGTCTCTGGGGCCGCAGGCGCCCAGCTTTCGCGAGGGTCTTGGCAAATATGCGGACGGCGTGACCTGTATATCGACATGGTCGCCCACCTTCCCGTACAAAGACCCCATTTTCGGCAGCACTGAGAAGTTTGCCGAGTACTACCGGGCCAATAACCGGGTTCCGCTGATCTACCACCAGGGAACGGCGGCCGGTTGCATCGTCGCGTACGCCCATGTGCTCAAGCAGGTGGGGCGAATCGACGATACCGAGGCGATTCGCAATGGTCTGGCCAATATTGATATCGAGTCGCTGTATGGCCGTATCAAGTTCACGCCCGAGGGTGACGGCGACCCCGTGCTGATGGGCTCGGCGGTCACCCAGGTGCAAAAGGGTGAGCTCAAGGTGATCTATCCGCTGGCCCTCAAAGAGGCTGATCCGCTGTGGCCGGTGGCGCCCTGGTCGCAGCGCTGATTCAGTGCCCGGCGGGCCGTCGCCGCCGGGCCCTCTGAACCTCTACCCAGACATCTGCCCCTGTGTTCACGCTTTTGCAAACTGTGATCAACGGGATTCTCTTCGGGGGAATCCTGTCGATCGCGGCTGTCGGTTTTTCCCTGGTTTTCGGCGTCATGAACGTCATCAACCTGGCGCATGGGGCTTTCGTTATTGCCGGGGCTTACGCGGCGTTGTTTGCCTGGTCGACTCTCAAGGTTGACCCTTTGCTGGCGCTTCCCTTCATCATGCTGGTGGGTT
>JBIKMC010000452.1:0-2643 GCA_044359405.1 Burkholderiaceae bacterium | reverse complement strand
CGACTGCCCACACGCCACGCGCCGAGACGCCATGAACGACCACTGGCGCACCTGGGGCTCCGCCCTCTCCTGAATCAGCAGGCCCGATCCCAGATCGCGAAGAACAGGATCACGTCGTCACCGTCGACGCCGCCGTCCTGGTTCACGTCCGCCTCGATCAGCCCGCGATCCCAGTCGCTGAAGAACGCGATCACGTCATCGCCGTCCACCCCGCCGCTCAGGTCGTAGTCCGCCAGCGACCGCACCGACACGAACGCCCCCACCGTCGGGAACACGCCGCACGCGTCCGTCAGCAGGCAGTCGTAGTACCCGCCGTCGTCGCAGTTGATGTCCGCGATCGTCAGCGTCGGCGTCGTCACACCGAAGTACCGCCCATCCTCGCCCTCCACGATCGGCGCGTACTCCCCGAACCGCTGCCGCTTGCGCCACTGATACGTGATCGTCGACGGAGACTGCGAGCTCACCGCCTCCGTCGTCAGCTCCACCACCTGCCCGCTCGTGAACAGCACGTCCACCGGCTGCGCCGTGATGTCGATGCTCCCCGCGCCGAAGAACACCGTCCCCGGCTGCCCGGGCCGAGTCCCGCCTCCGCCCAGCGCCACGATGTTCGCCAGCGGCACACTGTTGTTGCACGAGTAGATCGCGATCCGCCCACCACCGCCCGCGCCCGCGTCCGTCCGCGCGCTCACGGTGCCGTTGGCCGTGATGATCCCCGAACCCGTCACGTTGATCGCGTGGATCCAGATCGAACCACCCGCCGCGCCCGACGAACCGCACGCCGCGCCCACCGTGGAACCGTTCGCGCTGATCTCCCCGTCCACCGTCAGCGTCCCGCCCACGTACAGCCGCAGCGCGCCGCCTCCCGTTCCGCCGCCGTTGCAGTCAAGCCCGCTGCCCGAGCCCAACTCAATCGGCGAGGTCACACTCCCGTACGTCGCACCACCCGGCACAGCCGCCCCGTTGCCCCCGCGCCCGCCGTGCCCCGCGCCGCCATGGCCTCCCGAGTTCGTCGGATACGACCCCGGTCCCTCGCCCCGCGTGTACCCGCGCCCCGTCAGCGAGATCGCGCCGCCGCTCGTGATCGTCACATCACCCGTCAGCTCCAGCGCGTTCTCCGCGTCGCCCTGGCCGTGCGACACCACGCCGCCGTTGGTCACCAGCATGTTCGCATCAAACCGCAGCACATCGACGAAGTCCGTCGTCTGGTGCCGGTTCCCCCCGTTGTCCACGATCAGGCTCCCCGGTGCGCCCGCCTCCTTGATCCACACCGTTCCCGCCCCCGCCCGACGCGCCGGGTCCGGCGCGGCAATGTTCGCCGTGCCGCCGTACGCGTGCACGCTACCCGCAAAATCGTTGGTCGTACACGTCATCGACACGCGCCCACCACCGCCGCCCGCCGAGTCCGACCGCGCACTCGGCCCACCATCGGCCGAGACCACGCCGCTCCCGCTGAACGTCTCCGCCTCCAGCCACACGCTCCCGCCCGACGCGCCCCCCGAACCACACGTCATGCCGAACGTGTTCGCGTTCGCCGTCGCGCGTCCATCGATCGTGAACGTCCCCGCGCTCGTCACGCGGATCGCGCCGCCGCCCCGCGCGCCCGAGTTGCAATCAATCGGCGCGCCCGACCCCAGATCCACCGGCTGATCCACCGATCCGTAGCACCCCAGCCCCGGCAGCCCCGACCCATCGCCGCCGCGACCGCCATGCCCCGCCCCCGGCTTCCCGCCGCCGCTGAAGTTCAGCGACGACGGCCCCTGCCCCGCGGGATGCCCGCGCCCGTCCACATTGATCTCCGCATCATCCGCCACCGTGATGTCGCCCAGGAACGTCAGGTGCGTCCCCTCGGCCAGCGGCGGACACGACAGCGAGCCCCCGTTGTCGATGATCAGGTGCGCGCCGAGCTCCTGCTCCCCGCTCAGCTCCGTTCGCTGCCCGAGCACCCCGTTGTTGTCGATGATCATCGTCGCCAACCCCGACCCCGGCTGCAGCCAGATCGTCCCCGCGCCGCCCCTCCGTGCCGCGTTGAACACCGACGCCGGATTGCCGCCCTGCGCGATCATCGTCCCCGTGAACTCCGAGCCCTCGTAGTACACCGCGATCCGCCCGCCCCCGCCGCCACCCGCGTCCGATCGGCTGCTCGGCGCACCGTTCGCCGCGAACGCCCCGCCCCCCGCCAGCGTGCTGGTCTCGATCAGGATCGACCCACCGGTCGCCCCGCTCGCCCCGCAGTTCGCGCCCTTCGTGATCCCCGATGAACTCGCGTACCCATCGTTCGTGAACGTGCCGCCCACCGTCAGATGAAACGCGCCGCCGCCGCGCCCGCCGACGTTGCAGTCAAGCCCGCCTCCCGACCCCAGATCCGTCGGATACTCGAGCGACCCGTAGCAGACGCCGCCGAGCACGATCGAGCCGTCGCCGCCGCGACCGCCGTGCCCGCTCCCGCCCTGCCCGCCCGAGTTCACGCCGTACGCGCCCGGCCCCTGCCCCGCGCCGAACCCGCGGCCATCGACATCAATCCCCGATCCAGCGCCGAAGAACACGTCGCCCGTCACCGTCAGGTGCGTGCCCGTCTCGCCCATGAAGTGGCTCAGTTCCGCGCCGCCCTGCACGACGAGGTCCCCGTTCAGAATCGTCGCACCG
>JBIKMC010000429.1:0-2652 GCA_044359405.1 Burkholderiaceae bacterium | reverse complement strand
TACTTTGAACGCCTTCCAGATAGAGCAGATGCGACAGCAGCAGCCCTGAGGGCCCCGCCCCAATGATGACGACTTGGGTGCGTGTCTTGTTCATGAAGCCTCCATCGCCGTAACGATTACGCGGTATGTGTATGCTTGCGGCATCGCGCGTACCACACACGTCACCGACCACAGGGCCAATGCTACGACAACTCAGCCAGCGACTGCCGTTCTTCTACGGCTGGGTTGTCATCGCGGTCGCTTTCGTCAGCATGGCACTGGCGGTTAACGCGCGCACCGCATTTTCGCTGTTCTTCCCACCCATTCTGGATGAATTCGGCTGGGAGCGCGGCCTCACCGCCGGTGCCTTTTCGTTCGGATTTCTGGTGTCAGCGGCCATGAGCCCACTGATGGGCCGTGTGATGGATCGCTACGGCGTGGTACCGGTGCTGCAGGCCGGTGTGTGCTTCGTCGGCGGGGGGCTCATCCTGGCGGCATCGGCCTCTCAGGTCTGGCATGTCTATCTGTCGCTCGGCGTACTGGTGGGTGCGGGCAGTGTGTGTCTCGGCTACACCGGCCACGGCCTGTTCCTGCCTGCCTGGTTTGTTCGGCATCGCGGGCTCGCGCTGAGCATCGCCTTCGCCGGGGTGGGCGTCGGGTCCATCCTGCTGCTGCCGGCGCTGCAAACCCTGATCGAACGCACCGACTGGCGAACCGCTTCCTGGTGGCTGGGCATCCTGGTCATCGTCATCCTGGCACCGCTCAACCTGCTGGTCAGACGCCGCCCCGAATCGCTGGGACTGATCCCCGATGGCACAAGCGTCGACGGCAGCGCGGGCGGGGCTCGACGCAGCCTGCACATTGTTGATCCGCAATGGGCAGCCACCGACTGGACTCTGGCCCTCGCCCTCCGAACCGCCCGCTTCTGGTGGATTTCCGCGGCATTTTTTTTGGGTCTGTATGCCTGGTATTCGGTGCAGGTACACCAGACCCGTTATCTGCTGGAAATCGGTTTCGATGCCGTCACTGCCGCCTGGGCTCTGGGGCTGGTCAGTCTGGTTGGTATCCCGGGGGGAATCGCATTGGGCTGGCTGTCTGACCGCATCGGTCGCGAGCAGGTCTGGTACATCGGCTGCTCGGGCTTCATCCTGACCTATTTTCTACTCATGGCCCTTGGACACACGCCCAGCTTCTGGCTATTGGGCGCCATGGTGCTGGCGCAGGGACTAATCGGCTACGGCACCACCTCGGTTTTCGGCACCATCCCCGCCGAGGTATTCGAAGGCCGGCATTACGGCGCCATATTCGGCACGATTTCAATCGCGTCCATCAGTGGGGGCGCGCTGGGCCCCTGGCTGACAGGCTTCATACACGACAAGACAGGCAGCTACACGCTGGCCTTCTGGATCGCCATTGTGGCTTCGGTAGCCTCCGCCCTGTGCATCAGCAGGGCTGCCCCGGGCAAGATCAGAGCCGTGCCGGGGCGATCTCGGGGCCTCGACGGGCAAGGCCTTCCAAGCTAGGGTCGAAAAACCCCGAAGACAGGCCCAGGCGGGCCCCCGAGTCGTTTACTCGGCCGTGACAACCGGCGGCAGAGAATGACTCTTCACATCGCCACGCAATTTGCGCGCATGCTCTTCGATCTGACGGCGAGCCGCAAGAAACGCATCCCGCAGAGCCACGTTGACGTCTTCATGGTGAGCGTGATTGGCCACGATATTGCCGCCAGGCACTGATACGTCGATGCTGACGATGAAGTGCTCACCTTGGGCTTTGTGGTGATGCGGCTTGTCAACCACCACCCTGCAGCCGGTGACATTGGGGTGAAACTGTTCAAGCTTGGCTGTCTTGTCGCGAATCAGCGCCTCCAGCGCTGGCGAGGTATCCATTCCACGGAAGTTGATCTGCAGGCTCGTTCGCATCAATCGCTCCTTTCAGGCAGTTTTCATGGCTTCGGGAAATCGGACTTCGTTTCATCGTACTCCGATCGCAGCCAGCGCGACACGAAAAATCGCAGCGGGCGGCCTAATCCGATGAAACATCAGACGAACCGCCCGAGCGAAACCCCGTCAAACCACGGAACGATCAGCCAGCGAAGGGATGTCTGGCCATCCAGTGGCGCGCAATGTCCACCCGTCGGCAAATCCAGACACGATCATGCCGCTGGACATGATCCAGAAAGCGCTGCAGCCCGGCCAGGCGGCCAGGCCGACCCAGCAGGCGGCAATGCATGCCGATGGACATCATCTTGGGCGACTCGGCGCCCTCGGCGTAGAGCACGTCAAAGCTGTCACGCAGATAGGTGAAAAAATGGTCGGCCGTATTGAAGCCCTGCGCGGTGGCAAAGCGCATGTCATTGGCATCCAGCGTGTAAGGCACCACCAGATGAGGAACCTCGCGGCCATCGCTGGCCGTTACCCGGGTCCAGAAGGGCAGATCATCGCCGTAGTAGTCGGAGTCGTAGAGAAAACCGCCATGATCAACCACCAGTCGGCGTGTATTGGGACTGTCTCGCCCCGTATACCAGCCCAGAGGCGCCGAGCCTGTCAACCGGCGAATGATATCGACGCCTATCTGAAGATGCTCGCGCTCGACCGACTCTGACAGGTTCTGGTAGTGGATCCAGCGCCAGCCGTGGCAGGCGATCTCGTGGCCCAGCTCAACGAAAGCCGC
>JBIKMC010000428.1:0-2655 GCA_044359405.1 Burkholderiaceae bacterium | reverse complement strand
CGCCAAGTATCTGGCCGCGCGCACGCCCAAGCCCATGCGGCCCAATCAGATGGCGTTCACGCAGAACTTCCCCAAGTGGCACACCAGCCTGATGAAGGCGTACTACGGCGACGCCGCCACCAAAGACAACGACTTCGCCTATGACTGGGTACCCAAGCGGGATGGTGCCTATGATGTGTTGGCCATGTTCGAGCTGATGCATCAGGGCAAGATGAACGGCTTCCTGTGCCAGGGCTTCAATCCGCTGGCGGCCGTGCCCAATAAGAAAAAGCTGTCGGCCGGTTTGTCCAAGCTCAAGTACATGGTGGTGTTCGACCCGCTTGAGACCGAAACCAGCGAGTTCTGGAAGAACTTCGGACCCTTGAACGATGTGGATCCCGCCAAGATCCGCACCGAGGTCTTCAGGCTGCCCACCGCCTGCTTTGCGGAAGAGACCGGCACCTTTACCAACTCCAGTCGTGTCATCAGCTGGAAAGAAAAGGCGGTTGACCCACCCGGTCAAGCCAAAGTCGACTCTGAAATCATCTCGCGCCTGTTCCTGAAAATTCGCGAGCTGTACGCCAAAGAAGGCGGGGCACTGCCCGAGCCGATCGCCGCACTCACCTGGAACTATCTCAATCCCGCTGCGCCCTCGCCCACCGAGGTGCTGCGAGAGATCAATGGCCGGGCACTGACTGACCTGCTGGCTCCGCCTGATCCCAAAAATCCGGATGCGCCACGCGCTGTGCAGGTGCGGGCGGGCGAGCAGTTGGCCGCCTTTGCGCTACTGCGCGACGACGGCTCCACCAGCTGCGGCAACTGGATCTACTGCGGATCGTTTGGGCCTACCGGCAACCTCACCCAGCGGCGTGACAACGCCGATCCGACCGGCTTGGGCGTCTTCCCCAACTGGGGCTTCTCCTGGCCGGCCAATCGGCGCATTCTGTACAACCGCGCCAGCGCCGATGCCAAGGGCAAGCCCTGGGACCCCTCGCGCAAATATCTGGCCTGGAACGGCACCTGGGCAGGCGGCGCCGATATTCCCGATATACGGCCCGATGCAGCGCCTGAGCAAAACGTGGGTGCCTTCATCATGAACCCTGAGGGTGTGGCACGGCTGCATGCCGCACTCATGATGGAAGGTCCGTTCCCCGAGCACTATGAGCCATTCGAGACGCCGGTAGGCATCAACCTCATGTGCCCCACCAACCCCAAGGCGGTCAGCAATCCGGCCGCACGGGTGTACAAGGGCGACATGGAGGCGTTTGGCAAGAAGGAGGAGTTTCCGTACGCGGCCACCACCTACCGCCTGACCGAGCATCTGCACTTCTGGACCAAGCACGCGCGCAGCAATGCCATCACGCAGCCGGCGCCCTTCGTTGAAATCGGCGAAGAGCTGGCCCGCGAGAAAGGCATCCGTCAGGGCGACATGGTCAAGGTGCGCTCCAATCGCGGCGAGGTCGTTGCCGCCTGCGTGGTGACCAAGCGCATGCCGACCATGATGGTCAACGGCAAGAAGCTGCACCATGTGGGTATCCCCATTCACTGGGGCTTCAAGGGGGTCACGCAAAACGGCTATTTGGCCAATGCACTGACACCTTTTGTAGGCGACGCCAACTCGCAGACGCCGGAGTACAAGGCGTTCCTGGTCAACATCGATAAGGCGTGAGGAGCAAGCCATGGCCAGTCTTCAATCTCTTGACGTGGTCGCCCGCTCGGCGACCACCTTACCCACGCCGCAGGTTCGGCAGGCAGTTCCGCAGGTTGCCAAGCTGATCGATGAGTCCAAGTGCATCGGCTGCAAAGCCTGTCAGGTAGCCTGCATGAACTGGAACGACCTGCGCGATGAGGTCGGCTCCAACATCGGCGTGTATGACAACCCCAGTGACCTCACTCCCAGCTCATGGACGGTGATGAAGTTCTTCGAGGTTGAGCCCACCGCCGGCAAACTCGAGTGGCTGATCCGCAAGGACGGCTGCATGCACTGCGAAGATCCGGGCTGTCTGAAGGCCTGTCCGTCACCGGGCGCCATCGTCAAGTACGCCAACGGCATTGTCGACTTCATCTCCGAGAACTGCATTGGTTGCGGCTACTGCGTCAAGGGCTGCCCCTTCGACGTGCCGCGCATCAGCGAGAAGGACAACAAGGCCTATAAGTGCACTTTGTGCTCTGATCGCGTCAGCGTCGGTCTTGAGCCCGCCTGCGTCAAAACCTGCCCCACCGGCGCCATTTCATTTGGCACCAAGGACGATATGCAGTCGTATGGCGTCAAGCGCGCAGGCGAGCTCAAAGATCGGGGGTTCCAGAATGCAGGGCTTTACAACCCGCAGGGTGTGGGCGGAACGCACGTCATGTACGTGCTCAAGCATGCTGACAAGCCGCAACTGGAAGATCTGCCGGCCAATCCCACCATCGATCCGATGGTGTCGTTGTGGAAAGGCCTGGCTAAACCGCTTGCAGTCGCCGGCATGATTGGCGCAGTCGTGGCTGGCTTTTTCCACTACATGAAAGTGGGCCCGATCGAAGAGAAAGCCGACGAGAAGGAGAAGGCGTGATGAGCACGATGCTTCAGCGATACAAGGACGGCGATCGCATGAACCACTGGTTCATCGCGCTGATGTTCGTGCTGGCGGGCCTGTCAGGGCTGGCCTTCTTCCACCCGGCGTTCTTTTTCTT
>JBIKMC010000427.1:0-2657 GCA_044359405.1 Burkholderiaceae bacterium | reverse complement strand
GCAAGTTGGTCGGCGAAGGCTTCGACCACCCCCCCACTCGACACACTGGTGCTCGCCATGCCCGTTTCCTGGAAAGGAACGCTGCAGCAGTACGCCGGGCGTCTACACCGTGAGCACGTAAGCAAGACTGACGTCCGGATCATCGACTTCGTGGACACGGGTCATCCGGCGCTGCTGCGGATGTGGGACAAGCGGCAGCGCGGATATCGAGCGATGGGATACCTCGTCAAGGCGTAACGAGATCTTGGCGAAATCAGCGTAAATTGCGCCGACTCAACGGCTTAACTGCGATTGCTCGGAGAGAAACGCGCGACATTAGTACCGGTTCGACATCCCTCGTTTGTCGCAACTATTGCGACGGATCGATCCTTTTGTGCGACAATGAGCCTGTCTGATTACTGGGGGGCTCCCATGTCTGAACGCATCAACGCTCGTCTGTCGCAACCCTTGGCTGAATTCGTGGAGCGAATGGTCGGCGAAGCGGGTCTTTACGAAACGCCCAGCGAATACGTGCGCGACCTGATCCGACGCGACATGGAACGGCGTGAGGGCCAGTCTGCGCGTGACGCCATCCTTGCCGGGTACCGGGACGTGGCGGCCGGCCGAGTCTTTGCCTCCAGCGGCGACTTCAAGGCCGACATGGCGGTGCTCGACCGCAGGGAAGCCGATGGCTGGCAATGATGTCCCATCACCCGCAAACGTTCCTGCTGACCCGGAATGCGGCGCTGGATCTCCGCCGCATCCACGCGCGGTCAGTCCGTGAATGGGGCGAAGGCGCTGCCGATCAGTACATCGCCGATCTGTATACGGCGATGGGCGTTGCCGCCGCCAACCCGGAGAAGGGTCGCTTGCGGCAGTACCGATCGGCGCCATTTCTGATGATTCCGGCGCGACAGCACTTCGTCATCTACGACCTCGTGCCGCAAGGTATCGCGGTGCTGGCGATTCAGCACCAGGTGCGCGACATCGAAACACTGATTGCAGAATTGACCCCTACTTTCGTGACCGAAGTGGAGCGCTTGAAGCGACAAGTCTGATGCATTCCCGCCGGCTCCACCATTCATCAGAGCTCGGATAGTCTCCGGGGGTGGTTGTTCAAATTCAACCACTTACGCGCGAGGGTTCGTTGTCAACCAACGGTGCCGGTTGCCATATCCGACTAGACGGCGTTTGTCATTCGTACTAACATAGCATCCACTGATCTAACAAAACAGGTGCAACTATGACTGCTATTGCATCGTCGCCCTCTGCCCGGTCTGCCCGCCTCGGGCTGCGTGCTACGCCCGAACAGGAAGCGGTGCTGCGTCGTGCTGCCGAAGTAGCCCACAAGTCGCTGACCGACTTCATCCTCGACAGCGCCTGTCTGGCCGCCGAACAAACGCTTCTGGACCAGCGCCTTTTCATTGTTTCGGGGAGTCAGTACCTGGCCCTGATGGAGCTCCTGGATCGCCCCGAACAGGCCAATGACGGTTTGCGTGATCTGTTTGCCCGCAAGGCCCCCTGGGACACGAAGTGACCCTGCGCGCTCCGGAGCCTCTGGCTGAGCGGCATCGGCTCGAAGGCTTTGACTGCGGCACGCCTGCGCTCAACGACTGGCTCGTGCGCCACGCCCGTCAGGCGCAGGGCAGTGGCTCAGCCAAGACCTTCGTCGTTGCCGAGGTCGATGGTCGTGTGGCGGGCTATTTCAGTTTGACCGTGGGTCAGGTCGACACGCTCGAGGCGCCCGAGCGCATCCGCAAAGGGATGGGGCAATACCCGGTGCCGGTGGTGATCCTCGCAAGGCTGGCCGTATCCCGTCAGGATCAGGGGAGCGGCATCGGTTTTGGCCTGTTGCAGGATGCCATCCGACGCACGATGCTGATTGCCGAGCAGGCCGGCATCCGGGCCATGCTGACCCACCCCATCGATGAGGACGCCGCGAAGTTCTACACCCGGTTCGGTTTCATCGCCTCGCCGCTGCGCGAGCGACAACTGCTACTGCTCCTGAAGGACGCTCGTCGCTGGGTGCGCTGAACCATGACAAGCGCGGGGCTAAGGGCCTCGCAACACGGTCACGAGCAAACCTTGCTGGGCGCATCAGTCTGGCGCCAAGGGCCATCTTGCTTTATCTTGAAACGTCATGATGAATCGTGATGAAAATGCCGTGGCCTCTGCCCCACGCGAAAAGTTTTCGTCACAAGCCGCACCAGAGGTGCTCGCCATGCACAGCGTACCAATGCAGCGGTATGGCGGCGCTGGGAATCAATCCCTTCCACTGTCCGCCAACGCTTGCTGTCCAACGTCTGGTGTGGGCAGTGCCGACACGAAACAACGATCACCAATTTCAATGGCACCATCAAAGGTGGCGATCTGTTACTGGTAGGCAAATGCGTCGAATGCCACGGTGATGTAGCCCGGCTCATCGAGGGCTCGTGACCGGTCACGTATCAAACGTTGCGATCACCTCCCGCTGCGCCGTCCACTCCGTCGGCAGCGGATTGCGCTGAAACCACAGCAGGCTCATGCAGCGGGGCTGCTGCCCCGCCAGGATGGACATTCATCGACGATGAGGACCTCGCCACGCCATGGAAGCGCGAGAACACATCGGGAAGGAAGCTCGTCGGTCCGATGCCGAAGTCGCTGACGGTCACGCTGGCCAATCTGATCTATTTCGAGAA
>JBIKMC010000122.1:0-9497 GCA_044359405.1 Burkholderiaceae bacterium | reverse complement strand
CCGTCTTTGCGCTGCGCCGCATTCTGCAGGCGCTGCTGGTTTTGTTCATCACCAGCGTGCTGGTGTTCGGCGGGCTTTATCTCGTTGGCGATCCGATCGAGATACTGGTTCACCATGAAGCCGATCAGGCCGAGCGTGATCGAGCGCGGGTTGCACTGGGGCTGGACGGGCCGCTCTGGCAACAGTACCTGCTTTTTCTCAAGGGAGCCCTGAGCGGGGACCTGGGCAAATCGTTCGTGTATGGGCGCCCCGCACTCGAGGTCATTTTTGAGCGAATGCCGGCCACGCTTGAGCTGGCCGCGCTTGCCATGGCTATTGCGGTGCTCCTTGGGATTCCGCTGGGCCTGTATGCCGGGCTACGCCCCAACGGTTGGATATCGCGCTCCATCATGGCCGGGTCAATCTTTGGGTTTTCGCTGCCAACCTTTTGGGTCGGCCTGGTTCTGATTCTGGTGTTTGCCGTAGTTTTGGGTTGGTTCCCGTCGACCGGTCGCGGGCCTACCGAGGAGGTCCTCGGCGTGCCTTTGTCGATATTCAGTGTTCAGGGCTTATCGCATGCGTTTCTGCCCGCGCTTAATCTGGCCCTGCTCAAGCTGTCATTAATCATCCGGCTGACGCGGGCGCAGGTGCGCGAGCAGAGCCTTCTGGACTACATGCGCTATGCGCGCGCGCGCGGTCTGCCGCAGCGTCGGATCGTGGGAGTCCATCTGCTCAAGAACATTCTGATTCCGCTGGTCACCGTCATTGGGCTCGAACTGGGCTCGGTGATTGCCTATGCGGTTGTGACTGAAACCATATTCGCGTGGCCGGGTATGGGTAAGCTGGCCATCGACAGTATTTTTCAGCTCGATCGACCGGTGGTGGTGGCCTACCTGCTGGTGGTCGTGCTGATGTTCATCCTGATCAATCTTGTGGTTGATCTGCTGTACTCCGTGCTCGACCCGCGGGTGCGTATCGCTGGCGCACAACCATGACGCTGCCCTCGTCAGAGCTGCACGCCAATGCTCGTGGGGCGAGTGTCTTGGCGCCCGTGGAGTCGCGCTGGCAACTCACCTGGCGTCGCTTTTCACAAAGCCGTCTCGCGCTATTTGGACTGGTGCTGCTTTCCGGCATGGTCCTGCTGGCACTGGGCGCTGCGCTGGTGGCGCCGCAGAACCCCTATGACCTGGCCAGTATTGACCTGATGGATTCTCGGCTTGCGCCGGGTGAGAAGGGTATGTCGGGGCTGGTCTATTGGCTGGGCACGGATGGGCAGGGGCGGGATATGCTGTCGGCCATTCTGTACGGTCTGCGGGTCTCGCTCTATGTGGCCGTCGCCAGCGGCCTGATCGCGCTTGCCCTGGGCAGTCTGGTGGGCGTATTCGCCGCTTATGTGGGCGGGCGCACCGAGCAGGTGCTGATGCGTATCGCTGATCTGCAGCTGGGCTTTCCCGCGATTCTGGTCGCGCTCATCCTCTTGGCCGTATTGGGTAAGGGCGTGGACAAAATCGTCATCGCGCTGGTGGCCGTGCAGTGGGCTTACTACGCACGAACCGCGCGCTCGGCTGCTCTGGTTGAACGACACAAGGAATACATGGAGGCTGCCCGGGTGCTGGGCCTGTCGCATTCGCGCATTGTGCTGCGGCATCTGCTGCCTAATGCCCTGCCGCCCTTGATGGTCGTGGCCACCGTTCAGGTCGCTCATGCGGTCGCGCTGGAGGCGACCCTGTCCTTTCTGGGGCTTGGTTTGCCTCCAACCGAGCCGTCACTGGGCCTTTTGATTGCCAATGGCTACGAGTACCTTTTATCCGGCAAGTACTGGATCAGCGTGTATCCCGGCGTTGCCCTGCTGCTGCTGATATTGGCCATTAATCTGGTGGGCGATCAGCTGCGCGACGTGCTCAATCCGAGGCTTGCGCGGTGATTGACAAGCTTGCCCATGAGGCCTGCGCGGGGCCAAGCCTATCGCCTGCCAGGCCTTCTGCAAAGGGCGTCGAGCCGATGTCGGCGCCGGTGCTTGAAGTAGCTGGTCTGCGTACCGAATTCGAGACGTCTCAGGGCTCCGTCGCGGCGGTGGCTGATGTGTCGCTGACACTGGCGGCCGGCCAGGTGCTGGGGCTGGTCGGTGAGTCCGGCTCAGGCAAGTCGGTAACCGGCTATTCGATTCTGGGGCTGATTGACCCGCCGGGTCGGGTGGTCGGGGGCAGTGTGCGCCTACAGGGCCAGCAGCTGGTGGGTGCCAGCGCCGAGGTTCTGCGTTCGATACGTGGTCGTCGTATTGCCATGGTATTTCAAGATCCGATGATGACGCTCAACCCGGTGCTCAGTGTCGAAACTCACATGGTTGAAACGCTGCTCGCTCACGAGCCCATGTCACGAGGCCAGGCTCGATCGCGGGCGGTGCAGGCGCTTTCCCGGGTTGGAATTGCCGCACCTGAAAAGCGTCTGAGTCAGTATCCACATGAGTTCTCGGGCGGCATGCGCCAGCGTGTCTCGATCGCGATTGCCTTGCTGCATCAGCCTGTACTGATCATTGCTGACGAGCCAACAACCGCGCTTGACGTGACCGTGCAGGGGCAGATCCTCTACGAAATGCAGCGGTTGGTTCGCGAGTCCGGTACGGCTCTGATTTGGATTACCCATGATCTGGCGGTGGTGGCAGGCCTTGCTGATCGGATTGCGGTCATGTACGCGGGGCGAATTGTTGAACAGGGCCCGGCATCGGCCGTTCTGGATTCCCCTGCCCACCCTTACACCAGAGGCCTGCTCGATTCCGTACCCAGTAACTCCCAGCCGGGTCGTCGACTGGCGCAGATTCCAGGCACGACGCCGTCGCTGGCGGGCCTCGGCAGCGCCTGCGCGTTCGCGCCGCGCTGTCACCGCGCTCGTGATGCCTGCGCGCACACACCTGATCTGGTAACGATCGGTGACTCGTCGCAGGGGCGGTCGGTTCGCTGTCATTTTCCGCTCGTGATGCCCGATTAAAGTGAGCGCAACCCATTTGCCATCGTCCGCAGAGCGACTGCTTGAATTCGAGTCGGTCTCCAAGCGTTTCAGTCGTGGTCTCGACCTGATTGAAAAACTGGCCAGGCGGCTGGGCGCGCGGATTGAGACGTCTACCGTGCATGCGGTCGACCGGGTGAGCTTTTCGGTTAGTCGTGGAGAGGTTGTGGGCCTGGTCGGCGAGTCGGGTTGCGGCAAATCGACCGTTGCCCGCCTGGGTGTCGGTCTGCATCAGCCAACAGAAGGCACCGTGAGCTGGCGTGGCGAAGCGCTGAAGGCCCATGGAACGGTGGGCGTGCGGCCCATCCAGATGATTTTTCAGGATCCTTACGCGTCACTCAACCCGCGTCTTACAGTCCGGGACATCATCGGTGAGGCGCCGGTCAGTCTGGGGCTGTTCCCCGCGGCTCAGAGGCAGGAGCGTGTTGCAGCCCTGCTTGAGCAGGTGGGCCTTGACCCGGCGGTAATGAATCGATATCCGCACCAGTTCTCCGGTGGTCAGCGGGCTCGTATCGGCATCGCGCGAGCGCTAGCGGTCAAGCCTGAGTTTCTCATCTGTGATGAGGCGGTTGCCGCGCTCGATGTGTCCATTCAGGCGCAGGTGCTCAACCTCTTTATGGATCTTCGCGAGCAGCTGGGCCTGACGTATCTGTTCATCAGTCACGATCTGGGTGTGGTCAGACATCTGGCCGATCGTGTGGTGGTTATGTACCTGGGGCGCGTTGTTGAAATGGCCCCGGCGGCCCAGCTATTTGAAGTGGCCGTCCATCCTTACACGCGCGCGCTTCTGGCCGAGGTACCCCGACTCGATCGGCGGCAACGTAGCTTTGCGCCTATCACCGGCGAAATACCATCACCCATCAATCCGCCATCAGGATGCCACTTTCATCCCCGCTGCCCACACGCGACGGCGCGATGCGCGGTCGAGGCTCCGCTGCTGCGCGAGCGCTCGCCTGGGCGTTGGGCGGCCTGTCATCTCGAATCCACGTAGGGGTACCTTGTGAACACCGCTTATTCGATTGAGTTGCAGGCGCCGGATATCAGCCGCTGGAAACACGGTAACACCGGCACTGACTATGTCTGGAGCTTTGATTCGGGCCGTGCCGGGCCCCATGTCATGGTTCAGGCGCTGACGCACGGCAATGAAATCTGCGGCGCTATTGCCCTCGACTGGCTGCTCAGACCCAATCCGTCACCTATGAAGGGTCGATTGACGCTTTCGTTTGCCAACGTAGAGGCGTTTGCCCGCTTTGATGTGGCTGATCCGGATCGCAGCCGATACATCGATGAGGACTACAACCGCGTCTGGGCCGATGACAGTCTATTTGGGTCGAGGGACTCGATCGAGCTCAGGCGCGCCCGCCAGCTCCAGCCCTTTGTCGATGCAGCCGACTATCTGCTTGATCTTCACTCCATGCACGACCCGTGCAGACCCATCATGGTGTGCGGCGCGTCGGGCAGGGGCGGTGAGAAAAGCGCCGCGTACGCGCGGCGTCTGGGCGTGCCGCAAGACTTGCTCATTGACACCGGTCATCCCTCGGGGATGCGCATGATTGAGCGCGGCGGCTTTGGCGATCCGACGTCCGGTCGCACGGCAATTCTGATCGAGTGCGGCCAGCACTGGGAACGTTCATCGGCAGTCGTCGCCATCGATACGCTGGCTCGATTTCTGCAGGTCAGCGGCGCCATGAGCGCGGCGCAGCTGCCGGCAGAACGACCCTCGGTTCAGACGTCGGCGCAGCAGCAGGTCGTTCGTGTGACCGAGGCGGTCGTTGCAAAAAGCGGCGATTTTCGGTTTGTGCGCCGTTTTCACGGCCTGGAGGTGATTGAACGGGCAGGCGACTTGATCGCCGTTGATGGGGATGAGCGTTGGCATGCACCTTACGACAACACCGTGCTGGTGATGCCTTCGATGGCCCATTGCAAGCCCGGGACCACCATGGTGCGGCTGGGCCGCTACGAAACGCTGCCCTGAAGCTCGCGGCCCGGCCTGCTACGATTACGGGTTGATCGGGTCGTCGGACGGCCCCGTGCGTTCTGTGGATGAGTGCCATGCCTGAAGTCATCACCTGCATCGAAGACCTGCATCAGCTGTATCTGAAGCGCGTTCCGCGCATGTTTGTCGACTACTGCGACTCGGGTTCCTGGACCGAGAGCACGTATCGCGCCAACGTTGATGACTTCCAACGCATCAAGCTTCGTCAGCGGGTCGCGGTCAACATGGACGGTCGTAGCACCCGGACCACCATGGTCGGCCATGAAGTCGCCATGCCGGTGGCCATCGCGCCGACCGGCCTAACCGGCATGCAACATGCCGACGGTGAGATCCTGGCTGCGCGCGCGGCTGAGCGCTTTGGTATTCCGTTCACGCTGTCGACCATGAGCATCTGCTCGATCGAAGACGTACGGGCTCACACCACCAAGCCGTTCTGGTTTCAGCTGTACGTGATGCGTGACCGCGATTTCATTGCCCGACTAATTGAGCGCGCGCGCAGCGCAGGCTGCTCTGCGCTCGTTCTCACACTTGATCTTCAGATCATCGGGCAGCGGCATAAAGACCTGAAGAATGGGCTTTCCGCGCCGCCCAAGCTCACGCTGCCCAACATCATCAACATGATGACCAAGCCGCGCTGGTGCATGAGCATGTTGGGCACTCAGCGGCGTGGCTTCGGCAATATTGTTGGACATGTGAAAGGCGTCGACGACATGTCCTCTCTGGGGGCTTGGACCAGTCAGCAGTTTGACCCCACCCTGAACTGGGGTGATGTCGAATGGATTCGCAAACAGTGGGACGGCAAGCTCATTCTCAAAGGGATCATCGATCCTGAAGATGCGCGCCGTGCTCTTGATAGCGGGGCGGACGCGATGATCGTGTCCAATCATGGCGGCCGGCAGCTGGATGGTGCGCTCTCTTCGATCGAGGCCTTGCCCGCCGTGAAAGCGGTGGTTGGCAACCGAATGGAAGTCTGGCTGGACAGCGGCATCCGCTCGGGTCAGGACGTGCTGAAATCGGTTGCGCTCGGTGCCCAGGGCACCATGATTGGACGGGCCTTTCTTTACGGCCTTGGCGCGATGGGCGAGGCGGGAGTCACGCGCGCGCTCGAGATCATTCAAAATGAGCTTGCGCTCACCATGGCTTTTTGCGGGCACACCGATATTCGCAAGGTCGGGCGCGATATTCTGGTGCCCGGCACATACTCGGCCTGAGCTATCCCGTATGGAGCTGATCGGCACCCGCTGGCAACGAGGGCTGTTGGTCGCCCTGGGTTTAGCGGTCGCGGTGCTTACCCTGTGGGCGTTCACCGCCTATCAGGCACCTTCCTTCGCATTTGGACTGGCTAATCTGCTCACCCTTTGCGGCTTCTGAGGATCTGACGTCATGGCCACGCGCAAGGGCGAGTACAGTGAGTCATCGATTCGCGTTTTAAAAGGGCTTGAGCCGGTGCGCAGCCGGCCAGGCATGTACACCCGAACCGATAACCCTCTGCATATTGTGCAAGAGGTCATCGACAACGCCGCCGACGAGGCGCTGGCGGGTGCCTGCCGAACCATCGAGGTTTGTCTGCATGCGGACGGAAGCGTCACCGTCGAGGACGACGGTCGCGGCATTCCTGTGGGCGCTCACCCGGATGAGGGCGCACCTGTGGTCGAGATTGTTTTCACCCGCCTGCATGCCGGTGGAAAGTTTGACAAGGCTGGCGCGGGCGCCTACAGCTTTTCAGGTGGTCTGCACGGCGTAGGCGTTTCGGTTACCAATGCCTTGTCCAGGCGCCTTGAAGTCACCGTCTGGCGTGATGGTGGTGTGCACGAGATCGTGTTTGAGGGCGGCGAGGTGGTTCAGGCCTTGCGGTCACGATCTGCCGCTAAAACCGATCGACGCAGCGGCACGCGCGTGCGCTGCTGGCCTGATCCGCGGTACTTCGACAACGCGGTGATTCCGCAGGGTGAACTCCTGCAACTGCTGCGTTCAAAAGCCGTGCTGCTGCCCGGGCTCAGGGTGCGTCTGCATGACGAAAGACTCCAGCGCCATACCGAGTGGTATTACGCCGAAGGACTTCGGGCGTACCTGACCGAAGCGCTGGCCGGAGGTAGCGCTGCGGCCTTACTGATCCCTCTGTTTGAGGGACAGCAGTCGGTTGAGGCAGGTCATGAGACCTTCGCTGAAGGCGAGGGTGCTCAGTGGGCGGTTGCCTTCACGGAGGACGGGTCGCTGGTGCGGGAGTCTTACGTGAACCTTATTCCCACCCCAGCGGGTGGTACGCATGAGGCGGGCCTGCGCGAGGGCATGTTCGGCGCGGTGAAGGGATTCATCGAGTTGCACGGACTGATGCCCAAAGGGGTCAAGCTGCTGCCCGAGGATGTATTTGCGCGGTGCAGTTTTGTCCTATCGGCCAAGGTGCTTGATCCTCAGTTTCAGGGGCAGATCAAAGAGAGACTCAACTCGCGCGATGCGCTGCGCCTGGTCTCCAGTCTGGCCAAACCGCAACTCGAGCTATGGCTGAATGAGCACGTTGAATATGGACGTCGCCTCGCTGATCTGGTCATTCGCCAGGCACAGGCACGCAGCCGGGCGGCGCAGAAGGTTGAAAAGCGCAAAAGCTCAGGTGTCGCGGTGCTGCCCGGCAAGCTCACCGACTGTGAATCGAGCGACATCGCCCGAAACGAGGTGTTTCTGGTCGAAGGCGACTCCGCCGGCGGTTCTGCCAAGATGGGGCGCGACAAAGAATTTCAGGCGATTCTTCCTCTGCGCGGGAAGGTTCTCAACTCTTGGGAGACCGATCGCGACCGCTTGTTTGCCAACAATGAAATTCACGATATTTCAGTGGCGATCGGCGTCGACCCCCACGGTGCTGGCGATGCCGTTGAGCTGTCGGGACTGCGCTACGGGCGAATCTGCATTCTGTCGGATGCCGACGTTGACGGTGCGCACATCCAGGTCTTGCTGCTGACCCTGTTTCTGAAGCACTTTCCCCGGTTGATTGAGCGTGGCCATGTCTGGGTGGCCAAGCCACCGCTATTCCGGGTGGACGTCCCCGCCCAGGGTAAGCGACCGGTTCGCAAGCTTTACTGCCTGGATGAAGGCGAGTTGAAGCACGTTGAGGATAAGTTGCGTAAAGATGGGATTCGCGATGGATCCTGGCAGATTTCCCGTTTCAAGGGGCTGGGTGAAATGAATGCCGAGCAACTCTGGGAAACAACCATGAACCCCGAAACGCGCCGTTTATTACGGGTTGATTTTGGTGATGTCGAACGCACGGCAACCGAGGCGCGATTCACGATGCTGATGGGCAAGGGCGAGGCGCAGGCGCGCCGTGCCTGGTTGGAAACCCACGGTAATGAGGTCGATGTCGATGTCTGAGCACACGCCCGATCTATTCGCGCCGCCGGCTGATGAGGGCCAGGCCATCACGCTGGCCCAGTATGCCGAGCGGGCCTACCTTGACTATGCCGTGTCGGTGGTCAAAGGACGTGCCCTGCCTGATGTGTGCGATGGTCAAAAGCCTGTTCAGCGCCGCATTCTGTTCGCGATGCAGCGCATGGGCCTGGCCGCTGGTGCCAAACCGGTCAAGTCCGCCCGTGTGGTGGGCGATGTTCTGGGTCGTTTTCATCCGCACGGTGATGTTGCGGCCTATGAGGCGCTGGTGCGTATGGCGCAGGACTTCAGCCTGCGCTATCCCCTGATTGATGGCCAGGGCAATTTCGGATCGCGCGATGGTGACGGTGCCGCGGCCATGCGTTACACCGAGGCCAGGCTGACGCCCCATGCGCGACTGCTGCTCGACGAGATCGACGAAGGCACGGTCGACTTCATTGCGAACTACGATGGCTCCGCGCAAGAGCCGCGGGTACTGCCCGCGCGTCTTCCGATGGTGCTGCTCAACGGCGCATCGGGCATCGCCGTGGGTATGGCCACTGAAATTCCGCCGCACAACCTGCGTGAGACTGCTCAGGCGGCTGTTGCTTTGCTGCGCGATCCACAGGCGGGTCTTGAACAGGTCCTGCAGTGTATGCCCGGACCGGATTTTCCAGGCGGTGGGCAGATCATTTCCCCTGCTTACGATATTCGCGAGATCTATGCCAGCGGGCGTGGTTCGATCAAGGTCAGGGCGCGACATCGAATTGAAGAGTTGGCGCGTGGCCAGTGGCAGTTGGTCGTTTATGAACTGCCCCATGGCGTATCGGCTCAGAAAGTGCTCGAAGAGATCGAGGAGCTCACCAATCCGAAAATCAAGGTGGGCAAGAAGGCCCTTTCTCCCGAGCAGGTTCAGCTCAAGCAGTCGGTGCTGGCGGTGCTGGACACCGTGCGGGACGAGTCCGGAAAGGATGCCCCTGTTCGATTGGTCTTTGAGCCCCGCAGCTCTCGAGTTGAGCAGCAGGAGTTGCTCACGGCACTGTTGGCGCATACCAGTCTGGAAGCGAGCGTTTCAGTCAATCTGGTGTCGGTCGGCCTCGATGGGCGTCCCGGGCAAAAGTCCCTTGAGCAAATGCTGCGTGAGTGGTTGGAGTTCCGGTTG
>JBIKMC010000121.1:0-9511 GCA_044359405.1 Burkholderiaceae bacterium | reverse complement strand
ACGGGCCGATTCCAATAATTGTCGACGGGCCCGGACCACTGCCTTGTCGGCTGCGACCAATACCTCACGGCTGCGATCTACGATAGTGCCCTGGGTCATGGCCATGGCCATGTCTTCCATGACCACGCCCTTGATGCCCGACCAGTTGTCTTTCATGGTCTCACGGCGCTGGCCAAAAAGATTAGCCCAGCTACCTCGATACTCGAATGTATCCGGACACAGCAGATCAGGATCATGGCGACCGCTGATCTCATTGAGGCGATGAACATCTACAGGGCCACCATCAAGCCTATAGGTAGCGCCGAAGGTAGCCGTACGCGTGTCGTTGACAGGCAATTCAAAGATCAGGTACTGCATGGCCGGCGCGGGAATCACCCGCGTTGACGGCATGATCACCGGAACCACTCGTACGTTATGACGCGGATCAGCTGACCCGTCTGGTCGGGCGGCAAGCTTGCGGAAAGCTGCGTAGTGGAAACCAAACTCAGTATCCTCGCAGTGCAGCTCGGGAGCGAGGTCTCCGGTGGCCAGGGTGGCCGGGTTCTCTTTGTCTTCGTTCGCGGTGAAGCTGCCCGTCATCCAGCTGGGGCGGGCAAAGTTGGAGTGCAGCACGCCTACATGAGACGTGTCAGTGCCACCTTCTAGCTGCTGCATGTAATTGACGTTTGCATACAGACGAACCCGGCGCACGTGGGTCGGATCAAAGTCGAAGAATCGCCAGCGCGGAAAGGGCGGCATCTTGTCGGCATCGCCCATGTAGGCCCACACGAACCCGCCCCGTTCCCGCACCTGATAGGCCGGAGCGCGCAAGCGCTCTCTGAAGCGGGCGTCCGGATGGTTGGGTGTTTCCTGCACGGTGCCGTCCACACCAAATTTCCAACCATGATAGAGGCAGCGGATGCCGTCGTTTTCGACGCGGCCAATGGCCAGAGACACGCCGCGATGAAGACATTCTTCAGGAAGCAACCCCAGCCGGCCAGAGCTATCGCGAAACAGCACCAGCCATTCACCGAGAATTTCAAGGCGCAGGGGATCACCATCAGGCACAGGCACCTGATCGCTCATACAGATCGGATTCCAGAAGCGCCTGAAAACGCGCCCCATGGGCGTACCGGGACCCACCCGGCACAGCAGCTCATTTTGGCTTTTGCTGAGCACGCCTACGTCTCCCCTTAATTTTAAGGCAGTATAGGAGGGCCCTCGCCGGCTTGTCCACGGCAATTTCTTCCTGCGTTTCAAATCATGACTACCGACGCTGTCAATCGCTCGTCTGCCACCACTTCTGGCTCCAATACCCCCAAAACTGGAGGATTTCACTGGCGTGATGAGTTCACGCTCGGCCACGCCGACATCGATGCCATGCATCATGAATTCTCCGATGTTCTGAACCAGTTGCTGCTAAGCGATGATGACGAACTCGCCGACACGCTCGACGCCTTTCTGGAGCACGCGCACCGGCATTTCGAGCAAGAGGCCCGCCAGATGCGAGAGACCCGCTACTCGGGCGCCTCCTGTCATCTCGAAGAACACGGCGCCGTTTTGGCGTCGGGCGAGCAGGTTCGCCTGCTGCTCGAAGCGGGCAATCGTCATGAAGCGCGACGCTATGCGACCGAATTGGCCCGCTGGTTTCCCAAGCACTCGGATGAGATGGATCGAAGCCTAGCCCACTGGTTACTGACGCGCCGGGCCGATGGGCGGCTCCCGGTTAAGATCATTCGAAAACCGGTGCAGCCGCACAACCCAGGGCCGCATACCGACCAGGGCTAGAGGGACTGCTCTGAGTCCTCAGGTAAAAACCATGATCAGCCCGCAAGCGCATCGGCGAACCGTGCGAAGTCGATATCGCGCTGTGTAAGCCCTCCGGCATCGTGCGTGCTGAGCGTGATCTCGACCCGGTTGTAGACGTTGAACCACTCGGGATGATGATCAACGCGCTCGGCATAAAGCGCCAGCCGGCTCATGAAACCGAAGGCTTCATTGAAATCGGCAAACTGGTAGCGGCGCGAGATCGCATCACGGCCCTCAATCATTTGCCAGTGCGGCACCTTGTGCAGCGCTTCGATCCGCTCTTGCGCAGTCAGTCTTTTCACTGTGAACGCCCTCCCATATGCAATCAACCTGCAGATTGACACCACTCCAACGCGTATAACGGCCATATTCTGCATGCCTCGCTCATCAGGGCCAACGAATATCATGCATGGCTTACCCAAAGGAGACGCAAGGTGAAACAGAACGATCGGTCAGAAACCTGGCAGCGCGGACTGCAGGCTCGACAAGAGGTACTGGGCGCTGACTACGTTCAAAGGGCGTTTGACAACGCCGATGAACTCACACGCGATCTTCAGGACTATCTCACCGAGCACGCCTGGGGTGCGGTATGGACTAGGCCCGGGCTGCCCCGAAACATCCGAAGCATGATCAACCTGGCCATGTTGACCGCCCTCAATCGACCGCACGAACTGGAAATTCACGTGCGCGGTGCACTCAACAACGGTGTCAGCCGCGAAGAGATCAAGGAAGTGCTGCTGCAGACGGCTGTTTATTGCGGAGCGCCAGCAGCCATCGATGCATTTCGCGTTGCACGCAAGGTACTGTCCGAGTCTGAGCGCTAGCGCCTGTTTGACCCCATCGGGACCGGCCGATCGTCGCCTGACTCAGCCGATCCCCTGGGCTCGCTACCCCAGCGTGATCCCGGTACGCTGGATGACAGGCCCCCAGCGACGTGCCTCATCGGCCATCAGGCGCGCAAGATCCTGCGCACTGCCTCCAGTGGGAGTCATGCCCTGCCCTTTGAGTCGCTCGGCGATCGCTGAATCTTTGAGGGCCTCGTTGAACTCGCGGTTGAGTCGCTCAACCACTGCCGCCGGTGTACTGGCAGGCCCGATGATCGCGTTCCAGGCGATAGCCTCAAAGTCTTTCAGCTCAGGCAAACCTGACTCGGCAATCGTCGGCAAATTCGCCATCGGCTGGTAACGCTCGCGACTGGTCACCGCCAGCATGCGAACTCGACCCGCCTGTACATGCGGCAACAGCGCCGGTGCCACCGTCATGATCATCTGCGTTTCACCGCTGGCTACCGTTAGCGCCGTCGGCGGCGACCCGTTATACGGAATATGCAAGGCGAAGGTGCCGGTTGCGACTTTAAGCAACTCCATCGACAGATGCGATGAACTGCCATTGCCAATCGATGCAAATGAAGCCTTGCCCACATTTGCCCGCAGCCACTGCACCAGCTCAGCCACCGATTTGACGGGTAGCTGAGCATTGACGGCCAGCACATTGGGCTGGCTGGTGGTCATGATGATGGGCGCCAGATCATCAGGCAGGCGGTAGGGCATCTTCTGATACAGAAACGGCGCAAAGGCCAGCGGCCCATTGAAGCTGATGCCGAAGGTGTGCCCGTCAGAAGCCTTGGCGATCAGATCGGTGCCCAGCAGCCCCCCTGCGCCAGGTTTGTTTTCAACGACGATGGGCTGTCCCAGGCGTGCGCCGATTCGCTCACTGGTGGCGCGGATAATGAGGTCAAGCGAACTGCCAGGGCCGGTCGGCACCACCATTCGAACGGGCCGGGTGGGCCATGCGGCTTGCGCGCGAGCCAAACCGGTTCCCAGTGCGAGCGAGGCTGCCGCAGAACCAAGAAGTGTTCGACGTTTCACGGGCATATCTCCGGGGAAGTAAAGCCCGAAAAATTAGCACATTAACGGGTAGTTGATACGCTTTGCCGCCCGAAGCAATACTTTCCTAGGGCCAACACGGTCGACCGTCAGGCGACCGTCAGGCGATACATTCTTCGTCGCCGCGCTGGGCCATAGTCGAAGTTGACCTTGTGCTGCGTCGAATAGTTGTCCCAAACCAGGACGTCACCGACGGCCCACCGATGATGGTAGGTGACCTCAGCACGCGAAATGTGTGAACACAGCTCAGCGATCAGCGCAAGCGCCTGCTCATCCGGCATGCCCTCAATACCAAAGGTCGTTGCTTCATTGACATAAAGACAGTCACGCCCCGTCCGGGGATGCGGCCAGATCACCGGGTGATACAGATCCGGATTTCGCTTTTTTTGCTCATCGGTAAGGGGCACGTGACGCCCCTTGCCAGAACTTTTCTTTTTTTCGTACTGAATGATCAGACTGTGCAGTCCGCGCAGCTTGGCAAGCTTGATACGCATCGAAGGGTCAAGCGACTCGAGTGCATGAATCGTACTCACGAACATGGTACTGCCCAGCGAATTGCCGTCTTCATCCAAAGGAATTTCGCGGGCGTTGAGCACTGAGTAGATGTGAGGCGAGGTTTCGAAAGCACCATCGGTGTGCCAGTACTGCCCCGCATCGGCCACCCCGATCGCCTTACCATCTTCGACTACATTGGAGATTTGAAGAATCTCAGGCTGCCCCGGCAATAGAAACTGGTCAAAGACGTGTCGGCGGGGAGTTCCAAGCTGCCGACCAAAGGCCACATATTGCTCTGGGCTCAGGTTTTGCCCTCGCACGAATATCATTCCATGGTCATCGAGCGCCTTGCGAACACCTTCCAGTTCAATCGGCCCCAGGGGCTTGCCAAGGTCAAGTCCGCGAAGCTCAGCACCGACCGGAACCTTATTGGGAATGACGTCGAGACCCATGTTCAAACCTCCTTTTAATTCAGCAGCTACAGCCCTATCGCTGCAAGATCAGGGGACTGTCGATGAAATTCACACGCGCGCTGAAACGCCGCCCCCACCTGGACCAGCACCGCATCGTGCTTGCGCGGAGCGAGCAGCTGGACGCCCATCGGCAAACCAGTGGAGGCCAGCCCGGCAGGCAGTGATACCGAGCAGCCCCCGACAAAATTACCCAGACGGTTGAAAAGCCCCATGGCGAGTGACGACTCGTCGACTGCTGCCACAGGACAGGCTAATAAGGGCACGGTGGGCATCAGCACCGCCTGCGCTGGCCCAAGCCACTCGACCCAGGTCTGCGTGATGGTCCTTTGAAAATCGAGTAGCTGCCGATATTGGGTCTCGTCGACGCTTCGACCAGAGCTCAGGCGGCGCGCAACCGCCTCAGTGGCGGGTAGCCCTGGCGTCGAGCTCATCGCAGACTGATGGTGTAGCCAGCCATCGGCCGCGATCATCGCACCGCAAGCATCCACAACCTGTCGCAAATCGAAAGGAAGACTCTGCAGCTTGAGTGAAGCCCCAAGGCCCTCAAGAATCCTTCTGGACTGGCGCAAGGCAAGGATGATTTCCTCGTCAACACTCTTCCCAAAGGCTTGCTCATCAAGCGCAACGATCTGCATGCCGAGCAGCGGTTTTTCGCGAACACCGCTTGCGTTCGATGGCTGCAATGAGGCCACACCGAGGTCTGAGTCGCTAAGCAGGCTCAACACTTGCGCCGCATCCTCAACCGTCCGCGACAACACACCGACACTGTCGAGACGCTCGGACAGCGCAAGCGCCCCCGTCAGATCGACAAGACCATGACTGGCCTTGAAGCCGGTAACACCGTTGAGCGCCGCGGGCGCCCTGACGGACCCGCCGGTATCCGAACCGATCGCCACTGGAGCAAGTCCTGCCGCCACCGCCACGGCCGAACCACTGGAGGAGCCACCCGGAATACGGTGAACGCTCAGGTCCCAGGGGTTCCAGGGCGTGCCGAGAGCTGGGTTCAGTCCCCACGCACCGAAGGCCAACTCGACCATTTGCGTTCGTCCCAGCACGCACAGACCGGCACGCTTGAGCCGCGCGACAACGCTGCTGTCGGCGGCAGCGATACGCCCAGCCCAGGCTGGCGCCCCGCAGCCGCAGACCTCGCCAGCACTGTCGAACATATCCTTGATCACAATCGGGATTCCGTCGAGAACACTTAACTCGGTTCCCGATGCACGCCTTCGGTCCGACTGCGCCGCCGCCGTCATCGCACCCTGCGCATCAACGACCGTGAAGGCGTTGAGCCGGGTCTGCGAACGGCGGATACGGTCCAGATAGAAGGAAACGATGTCAACGGCAAGAAATTGCTTGGCTTCGAGGCCGGCGACCAAATCCATCAGGCGGGCGTATGGGTCAATGAGATTCATGGCGGGAGATATCCAGTCAATGCTTCAGTCACTGGCCCGGACAGCACGAAGCGCGCCTCTTGTAGATAACCACAGCACGATCAGCGCAGTGAGCAGTAGGCCCAGGGACAGTGGCCGCTCCACCAGGATGGACAGGCTGCCCTGGGACATCTCGAGCGACTGCCGAAGGGATCGCTCCATGAGCGGCGCGAGTACCAGGGTGAGCACCATGGGCGCCAGCGGAATAGTAAGTTTCCTGCACACAAACCCGAACAGTCCGAACCCGATCATGAGACCGATATCAAAGACGCTCCCCCTCATGCTGTAGGCACCAATGACACACAGACATAACACCGCCATCACCAGAAACGCATGAGGCAAACGCAGCACCCGTACCCATAGAGGAATCATGGGTAGGCTCATCACCAGCAAGATGCCATTACCCACAAAGAAGCTGGCGATCACCGCCCAGACAAACTGAGGGCGATCGGTGAACAGGGATGGCCCAGGCGTGAGCCCATTCATCATGAGGGCCCCCATGAGAATCGCTGTGGTCGCCGCACCCGGTATGCCAAGGGTGAACAGGGGAATGAACGCCGCGTTCGCGTAAGCATTATTCGCCGTCTCGGGGCCCGCGACACCCGCGATCGCACCCTTGCCGAATTGCTCAGGGGTTTTCGACAGATTCTTTTCAATGGCATAGGAGAGATATGAAGGAACGATTGCCCCCACCCCGGGCACCAGTCCCAGCAAAAACCCGACGCCTGTTCCCCGGGCAATCGGTCCCGCTGTCTGTCGAAGCTCTTTCGCCCCTACGGAAAGCGCGCCTGTGGATGACACCGTCGCCTGCTGCTGCCGATCAGCCAGACTGACGAGAATCTCGGCGATGCCAAAGAGCCCCATCACAACGGGCACGATGCCGACACCGTCGAGTAATTCCATCTGTCCGAAGGTAAAGCGCGGCACACCCATCACCGGATCGATACCCACCTGCGAGAACAACATGCCAAGCACGGCCGAAATCAGGGCGAGCACGATCGACTGACTGGTCAAACCGATCACGAGAGCAAGCCCAACCGCCATCAGCGCGAAGAACTCAGGCGGACCAAAGGTAAGAGCGACTCTGGACAGCGGAATGGCCAATAGCGCAAGGCCCAGGGTGGCCACACTTCCGCCGATGAAGGAACCAATCGCCGATATAGCCAGTGCCTGTCCGGCACGGCCTCGGCGCGCCATCTCATAACCCTCGATACAGGTGACGGCCGACGCCGCCTCGCCAGGAAGATTCAGTAGCACCGACGTGATGGTGCCTCCGTACATCGCTCCGTAGTAGATCGCGGCCAGCATGATGATCGCACCCGTCGGTGACATACCTGTCGTCAACGGTATGAGAATGGCCGTACCCGCGGCAGGTCCGACACCCGGCAGGATTCCCACCAGCATGCCGAGCGCACAACCAACGAGCGAGAACATCAGATGCTCTGGCTGTAGAGCGACTGCAAATCCGTCAAGCAGATACCCGAGCGCTTCCATTCACGCACCGATCAGCCTGTCAAACATTTCGATGGGTCACCACCCAAGCCATCCCTTTGGCAAACTCACATCAAGCCATTGGGAAAACACATGATAGGTGCCGAAACTGCCCACGACGGCGAACGCAAGGCCAAGCCGGTCGAGTCGCCCCATCAGCGTAACGATGATCAGATTGAGCGCCAGCATTGACAGGCAAAAACCGACCGTCTCCAGTAATAAGCAGGCCAGACTGATCGCGACAAGCACCCAAAAAGGTCTGAACGACAACGCGTTCGACCAATCAGGCCACCGCAGGGGTGACTCGGCCGAATCACGCCGTGCTCGCACGGTCGCGGCGAAATGGATCACGGCGAGGACTGCCAGAGCTCCGGATAGCCATAAGGGGAAGAACCCGGGCCCAGGCCCAATGGGCGTCATGTAGCTGTAATCGGACGCCTCTAGGGCCACCCACCCGGACACTAGGAGTAGCGCGATGCTCAATCCTAGTTGCGCCACGCGCATCGCACTCACTGTCGCAGCTTTCAGTCGGCCAGCGGCTCAATCCCTTTCTGCGCCACCCAGCGGAATTTTCGCGCCTTGTAGTCGGTACCATCCCGACCGGAGAGCATGACCAGCATGTCGTAAATGCTGCGACCCGACTCTACCCACTGCTGTTCTTTATCGTCAAAGATGACGCTTTTTTCGGCCAGGTCGAGGATGTCAGTCACCCGCGCCCAAGGCACCACCGCAATTCCATCATCATCGCCAAAAATGAGGTCGCCATTGTTGACCGTCACCCCACCACAGATGACAGCCTCACCGATGGTTCCGACGGTGGGGGCGCCGAAGCCCGCAATGCCGGGGCCTCGCCCGACCGCATAAAGCGGAATCGCATTCGGCAGCTCCTGGATCTCGACCATGTCACGGGTGGGACCATCGATGACAACCGCAGCCAGCTTTTCACGGCTTGCGTTCCAGTGCGCCATTCCACCCCATGAGGACAACTCATTGGGCCCACCCGCTGCGATGACCAGAACATCACCCGCCTTGGCCAAGGACAGCGCCTCAAGGGAGCGCCGCGTAAATCCTGGCAGCGTCTTGACCGTGATGGCCCGACCCACAAAGCGTCGCCCCTTCAGCATGGGCTGGATACGGTTGGACATGACACTCGCGCCGCCCGAATAAACATGCTCCGAGCTCATTCTGGGCTGCATAAAACGCTCGATGAGCTTGGCGTCCAGGGAGGCATAGGAATGCGGGGAAACATCGGCTGTTTTCATGGTCAAAGTACCTGTGTCGAAAAATTCGGGTTGTGTGTCACTGCTGTCGGGGTGTTGCCATGAGTCGGTCGACGAGTTCCTCGGCGTCCGCCCAGAGCTTGGAGAAGTCCTCAGACCCCATGAACCGAACAGTCTGACCCATGGCAGTCATCCGGTCGCGATGTTCGGAAGTCTGCACAATCGCCTTAACGGCTTCGCTGAGCGTCTTCTCTACTTCACGAGGTGTGCCCGCAGGTAGTGCCAACCCTCGGGACGCAGCAATGCGAAGAGGTACGCCCTGAGACTCAAAGGTACGAACGTTCGGAAGAAAGGCGTTCACCTCGGAATCAGCGACCGCCAGTACCCTCACCTCTCCCGACTTTGATCTCGCGTAGGCGCCTGCCACCGTGTCCATATGAACGTCGATATGCCCCCCCAGCAGCGCAGCCACTCCCGGTGCAGAACCTTCAAAATTGACCAGCGCGAAGCGGATTCCTGCCAGCCGCTCAAGTTCAAGAAAGGCGAAATAGGTCGTCCCCATAAACCCGCCCGTTCCTCCCTTGACGGTGTTCGGCTTGGCTTTGGCGGCGGCTATGAGGTCGGTCAGCGAGCGCAGGGGACTGTCACTGCGCACGACGACGACCACGGGATCGGAGACGTGCAGCGCGAAGGGCTGCAGGTCTTTGCGGGAGAAGACAGCTTTGCGC
>JBIKMC010000120.1:0-9545 GCA_044359405.1 Burkholderiaceae bacterium | reverse complement strand
CTGCTCTCGTAGGCGCGCTTGGTATCGTCATCGTTGACCCACGCGAATACGATCACTTTGCTGGGCGCGTGATAGCGGAAGAACAGGCGGTAATGCTGGAAGAACTTCGCCCGGAACCAGTGCTTGTGGTCGTCACCCAAGGTGCCGCCTTGCCGGTATTCCGGACGGGCTGGATCTTGCGGGAGGACGTCGAACGCCAACTTGGTGATCGCCGCCAACCGCTTGCTGGCGTTCTTCTTCACGTACCCGGCCGGATCTTTTTGCTTGAGGGCCTCGACCTGCTGCGCCAACGCTTCAATCTGTACGAGGAGCAGCGGGTGGGCAAAGACGGTCCATCCGTGAATCACCAGGGGCGCGGTCTCGCCCGGGCTCATTCATCTCTTGCCGTCAGGGCGGCATCAAGATCGACCTCGATTCCGCCGACCAGCGACTGGAGCCGCTGAACAAGGCCTGCATCCACTGCCTGCAGGCGCTCGGGATGGCTGGCAATGTCGCGTGCCAGAAAGCCCAGGAACTGGCCAAGCACCGGGTCGTCACCTTCGGGGGCTTCGGCTCGGGTTAGCACCACCTCGCCACTGGGGCGGATGCTGTAGTGGATCTTGTCTCGTTTGCCTAGCCGCAGGGCGCGACGCACCGTTGCCGGCACCGTGGTCTGGTAGCGGTCGGTCAACGTGGATTCGACGTCGAGGGTGGCAGGCATGGCGCGCTCCGGTCAAAGGGGTGGATGCCCTGTATGGTAATTCATTCGCCTTGTCATATCAATGCGATTGCATTGTCTTGGGCGGCGGTCATCCTGTCCGGAGTTTCGGGGGGCGAGTCGGACCGTAAGCCATTCCGTTCTCGCGCCACTGGGCCACTGGGCCACTGGGTGCACCAGTGTCGTTTTCGCCTGAGATGTAGGCCTCAGATTCAATAGCCCTGGAACAAAAAATCCAGCGCTGCCGAGATTTGCGTCTGTTCGCCAGCGAGCGAGGTGATCAGTGTTTTCAGGATCCGTTGAGGCACTGCCCCCATCTTGGGCGTTTCCAGAAGCAAGTCCTCAGCGTTGACCGTGAGCACGGGTGTCAGTCGGGGTGACAGCTTCACCTTTGGAAACGCATCAAGCCTGCGCAGGGGAATGACCATCCGGGTATCCAGGCCGTCGAGCAGATCGCTTTGCACATCCAGCAAGTAGGGTGTGGTTGTTGCATGACTGCCCGGGTTGGCATAGACATCAAAGCGCGCCATCAGAAGCCTCTCCACTCGTCCAGAGGTAAACCTTCCGCATCGACAGTCGCGTTGTAAGCGGCAATGAAGTCGGCATGGTCTTCTCGCCACTTGCGCTCCTGCTCGCGCCGAACGAGCTCACGCAGGAAGTTGTCGCAGACCTGAGAAAGGTTGATCTCAAGCTCCTTTGCTGCTTCAAGCACATCGGTACTCAAGCTCAAATTGGTGGCCCTCTTGCCGGGTACTGCAGAGCGTGCACGGCGGGCGATTGGTGTGGCTGGCATCGCATTCTCCATGCGCATTAAATTATGCGCATAGATTAGCCCGCATAGCCGAAGCTGGCAAGCCCTACCGATTGGCGCGCTGGCGCATGCACCCATTCACCGTTCGCCGCCCTTGAACCGCACCAAGACTTCAACCAGCGGAACGATTCGCACGGCCGTCCTTTGAGGGTGCGTGTGTTGTTTGGTACAGTCGGTCAGGGCCGCAGAGCCGGGAAGGAGACTGAATTGATCGAGGAGAAGGCGCAAGCGGTCCGGCGCGAACACAATGGGCAGCAGCGGGCACCGACGCTGTCCGTGGCCAAACCGACCGAGGCGCTGGCCCGGTTCGCCAGTCAGGTTGACATCGACCGCCTTCAGCCACTCGAACTCGCGGCAGCCAAGCGCCACTTGCTCGACGCCCTGGGCGCTTGCATTGCCGGCGGTGATGAGCCGCTCCTGCGTCGGTCTGCTGATCTGCTTGGACAGATTGCCGGCAGTGGTGAGATCCCGGTGCCGGGAACGTCCCTTCGAACAAACCTGCTGTCAGCCGCCTACCTGACCTCGGTCGCGTGCCATGCGATCGAACTCGATGACGGCAACCGCGAGGGCTCGATTCATCCGGGTACTGTCGTTGTTCCGGCCCTGCTCTCATCGGGCTATGCGTTCAACGCCAACGGACACGACTTGCTGGGTGGTCTGATCGCCGGCTTCGAGGTCGCAGTGGGCCTGGCCGAAGTGCTCCATCCGCATGCAGCCCGACGCGGATTCCAAACCACCGGAGTCGCCGGTGTCATCGGTGCAGCGGCAGGCGTTGCGCGTTTGCTCTCGCTCGACCCGCTCACCACCGAGAAGGCGATGGGCATTGCGGCGAGCGCGAGCGCCGGAATCTTTGCGTATCTGGCGGGTGGAGGCAACATCAAGAAGCTGCACCCGGCCCATGCAGCCCGTGAAGGTATCTTCGCTGCCTTGCTCGCGCGCGATCAGGTCGTCGATGGCCCGCTGGGTGTTGCCGAAAGCAAGTGCGGCGTGTTCGATGCCTTTGCCGGCCTCGCTCCATGGAATGCATCGGTAAAGGACCATCGCAGCGGCGCGCTGGCGATCACGCGCTCATACATCAAGCCATATCCGTGCTGTCGCCATATCCATCCGGCGATTGATGGGCTGCTCGAGCTCAAGACCACGCATGACATCGACCCCGACCGCGTGACGCGGATTGATGTCGGCACCTACGACGCTGCCATGCCCCATGCCTCGCTTGGCTGGGATTCCTTTACGGTGTCGCAGTTGAGCTTTCCCTACGTCATGGGCGTTGCGCTGAGAACCGGACACGTGAACCTGCAATCTTTTTCCGAAAGCGCCCGCACCGATGAGTTGATTCTGCGCGACACTCAAAAGGTGCACGTGACGCCTGACGCCGAGTGCTGCGCCAGTTACCCGAAGCAGGGGCCGGCCCGAGTGACCGTCACGATGAACGATGGCACGGTCTTCACCGCCTACGTCGCGCAACCGCTCGGAGCGCCCGAAAAGCCCATCACGGACGATGCCTTGTTCGAAAAATTCCGTATGGCTTCAGAGCGTCAACTGAACCGCCAGCAAGCCGACAGCGTCATCGCGCGGGTATGGAACCTGGACAGTCAATCCAGTGTTCGCAGCCTTGTCGATGCGCTGTGCGTGTAGTTCGCTTCCAATACTGGGCGCAGCTTTGGCCCAAACAGGAGTCAGTGTGAATACTCTATCCCGCCGTTTCGCACAGTTTGCTGCCATCGCTTGCGCCTGTGTCGGTGCGTTCTCAGCCGCCTCAGTCGCCGCGCAAACCTATCCCTCAAAGCCGGTCAAGATGATCGTACCCTTCGAGCCCGGTGGCGCCACCGACATCCTGGCCCGTTTGCTCAGCGCCGAATTGACGACCTTGCTGGGTCAGCAGTTCGTGGTTGAGAACCGATCAGGCGCTGGCGGAAACATCGGCTCAAACCTGGTCGCCAAGGGTGCGCCTGACGGGTACCTCCTGCTGTTCGGCGCTGCCGGCAACATCGCCATCAACCCAAGTCTGTTCAAGAACATGCCGTATGACCCGGTGTCCGATCTCACGGCCATCGCGCCCATGGCTTCAACGATGAACGTGCTGGTGGTCAATCCGAACGTGTCTGCCAAAAGCGTGACCGAGCTGATCAACCTGGCCAAGCAGCAGCCCGGCAAGCTGACGTTCGCCTCGTCGGGCAACGGCAGCACCATTCACCTGTCGGGCGAGATGTTCAAGATGATGGCGGGCATCGATATCTTGCATGTTCCCTATCGGGGCAGCGCGCCAGCCATGGTCGACCTGGTGGGAGGTCGTACCGACATGATGATCGACAATCTGCCCTCTGCCTTACCGCGTATACAGAGCAGCGCCTTGCGCGCGCTGGGTGTGACCGCATCGGCCCGCAGCAAGGCCTTGCCGGATACGCCGACGATTGCCGAGGCCGGTCTGCCTGGATTCGAAGCCACGAGTTGGTTCGGCGTATTCGCTCCTGCGAAAACACCTCAGTCGGTCATCGACACCCTCAACAAAGGCATCAGCGAGGCACTGCGCGTACCGGCCGTGTTGGCAAGAATCCAGACGATGGGTGCAGAACCGATGCTGATGACGTCCGACGCATTCGGACAACTCATCCGCAGCGATATCGATAAGTGGCGCAAGGTGATCAAGGCGGCGGGGGTTTCCGTCGACTGAGCGTTGATTTGCCCAAGCACAAGCGTGAGAGCGAACCAAACACAAGCGTCAAAGCGAACAAGACTGTGCACGACTCCACTGCGCGGACCATGACCTCGAGCGAGTTCGGATCCAGACTGCGCGTACTTTGCGACTGGGCCGCGAGTCAGCGCAACGCCGATATCCCGTTGCGCGCGATGCAACGCGCCCGCTGGATTCTGGCCGATGATCTCGCCGCCATCGTGGCAGGTTCGGCAGAACCCGAGGTACAGGCTTATCACCGGCTTGGCGCCGATCGCTCGGCCGCACGGGAAGCGACGATCATCTGCCCGGGTTTTCCGATGACAGGGCGCTGGCAGGCCACGACCGCAAACTCGGTTGCAGGCAACTGGTGCGAACTGGATGAAGGCTTCCGGCATGTGCCCTGCCACGCCGGGCTTTACACGCTGCCCGCCTTGCTGGCCGAGGCCGAGGTCAGTCGGCTGACGCTGGCCGACGTGCTGCGCTGTCTGGTGATCGCCTACGAATGCGTGACGCGCCTGGCGCTGTGCTTCCGGTTTCAGAAGCCGCCGGTTCATGCCCACGCGCTCTGGACGCCGATGGCCGCCGCCGCAGCGGTCTCGGTCGCCCGCGGATACGACGCGAAGACGCTGTTCTCGGCCATCTCGGCTGCGGCCACCAGCGGTCTCGTGGGGCCACGCCCGCACCTCACCGAGGGCGTGCTTATTCGCAACGCCTGGGCTGCCATGGGGGCTGTGGTCGGAACCCAGTGTGCCGACCTGGCTGCGTGCGGCATCGGTGGCGTCGATTCAAGCGCCCCCGCCGTGTTCTGCGACATCCTCGGGGCTACCAGCGACCCGGACGCGCTGTCGGCCGAACTGGGCACGCGGTGGTCTGTCGACAGCGGTTACCACAAGCTGTACGCCTGCTGTCAGCACGGCCACTCGGCCGTCGAGGCGTTGCTCAACCTGACAGCCCCCCTGCCCGACCTTGAGGCAATTGCCACGATCGAGGCCTGCACCCATCCGCTTGCGCTGGCCTTGACCAACCCGCGTCCGACCACGAGCCTGGGCGCCAAGTTCTCCATGCCCCACATGATTGCCGCCGCTTTGGTTTACCGTTCGGGCGGGCCAACTTCGTTCTCGCCCAATACGCTTGTCGATCCGCGCATGGTCAGGCTGCGAAATAAGGTGCAACTGAAGCCGTACGAGGGAAAACTCGAGCCGCCACATGACCGCCCAGCGCGCATCGTCATCACCATGAACGATGGTCGTCGCATCGTCGCCGAATGTCTCAGTGCCTACGGTGGCCCCGACCGGCCTCTGACTGAAGACCAGCTTCTGGACAAGATCGCTCAGCTCGGCGGGCCGCTACTTCCGCGGCTGACGCATCTCGTGCAATCCTCAAGCTGCCAGTTCGACGCCAGGCCTTGGCGCGACGTGTTGACTGCGCTGGCCATGCCGGTCGACGCACCAAAAAAATCCTAGTGCAGGCAACCAACTTGTCGGACCCCGCCATGGACTTCGCTTCAGGCACCGATCTCAACCCGGTACTCGAGGCGATCGCCAACCATCGATCGGTGCGTTTCTTCCAGCCCGAGCGTTGTGTCGACGACGAGACGCTGGGTGCAATCATCAATGCCGCACAGCGAGCCTCCACCTCGTCAAACATGCAGATGTGGAGCGTGATCGCCGTTCGCGACCCGCACAAGCGCAAGGCGATCCGCGCGATTTGCCGGGGTCAGGCATTTGTCGAGGAGGCACCGCTCTTTCTCGTATTTTGTGCCGACATCTTCCGGCTACGTCGAGTAGCCGAGAGCCGGTCTTACGCGTTTGCCTATGGCGGAGTCGACCTGCTGCTGGCGGCGACGATAGACAGCGCCCTCGCCTGCCAGAATGCGACCCTTGCCGCCGAAAGTCTTGGCCTGGGATGTTGCATGGTCGGCGGAATACGCAACCAGGCGCGGGAACTCGGTCGCCTGCTTGACTTGCCGCACGGTGTGTTCGGCAGTATCGGCCTGGCGCTCGGCTATCCTGCCCGTATCAACCCCGTCAAGCCCCGGTTGCCGCGCGACGTCGTCCTGCACACAGACCGCTACTGCCCGACGAATCACGTCGACGGCATCTCGCGCTATGACAAGACGATGGAAGCCACCGGCATCTACGACAATCGACGCGTACAGGTCGACGGTGTGACACCCGCCGCCGGCGACGACACCGCGCCCTACGGATGGGTCGAGCACACGGCCCGGCGTCTCGCCCGGGGCAACCAAGGGCGGCGGGCGGTGGGCAAATTTCTCGATGAGCAGGGGTTCGAGCTCGAGTGAGGCTCGCCACCCATCCACTATCCCCTACACACAGGAGTACACATGAGCAACTCGTCCAGTCCTGCCCCCTCCCGGTTGCGCCGCAATCTGATCGCTGGCGCTGCGGGTGCCACCGTACTCGGCACGGGTGCGACGCTTCAGACGGTATGGGCCCAAAGCGCGTCGGACTATCCGAACAAGCCGGTCAAACTGGTTCTAGGGTTTGCAACGGGCGGACCGACCGACATCACCGCTCGCGCCATCGGCGAATTGCTATCGAAGAAGTGGGGCCAACCGGTCGTCGTGGAAAACCGCCCAGGCGCCGGTTCGACGCTGGCGGCTGGCACAATCGCCAAGGCGGCGCCAGACGGTTACACGCTGCTGCTGGGCGTGACCGGCTCTCATGGCATCGCGCCATCGCTCTACAAGGCACTTTCCTATGACCCGTTGAAAGACTTCGAAGCCATCAGCCGGGTCGTCATTTATGCGAACGCCATTCTCGTGCATGCCGATGTACCCGCGAAGAGCCTGCAAGAGCTGATCGCGCTCATCAAGAGCAACCCCGCGTACCAAACGTACGGCACCGACGGCAACGGCACCGCATCCCATCTCACGCTGGAGCTGCTCAAGCAGCGCGGAGGCTTCTCCTCACAGGCCGTCCAGTACAAGGGCGCTGCGCCCATGCTGGCCGATCTGGCCGGCGGCTCCATCAAGGTCGGCATCACAGGGCTGCCCGCCGCCGAGTCGATGATCAAGTCTGGAAAGATCCGGGTGATCGCGCTGACCACTGAGCGTGACTACAGCGGAACCGGTTACCGCACCATCGCCGAGCAGGGTTTTCCGGGATTTCAGATGGGGCCGTGGTCGGGACTGTTCGCGCCGAAGGGAACACCCAAGGCGATCGTCGACAAGATTGCGAGCGACCTGGCCGAGGTGATCGATCTGCCGGAGGCCAGGCAGAAATGGGCGGCGCTGGGCATGAAAGCGCTGCCGAATACGCCCGAACAGTTTCGTCGAGACCTCGCCCAGGAAATTGATAGCTGGGCGGAGGCTGTGCGGGTTTCGGGCGCCAAGGTGGAATGACCGGAGTCGAATGACCGGAGTCGAATGACTACAGTCCGAATAACGCGATCGGAACAGCATGCTCGCTGAACACTTACGTCTGGATGCGCAAGTCGACGTCCTGGTGGTTGGAGCTGGGGGATGCGGCCTCGTTGCCGCACTGGCGGCGCACGACGCAAACCCGCAGCTCGACATCGCTGTCGTCGAAAAGCTCGACCGCCTGCGCGGCAACTCGATGCTGTCGAGCGGATCGATCGCTGCTGCCGGCACACGGCTGCAACAAGAGGCGGGTGTGCACGACAGTGTCCAAGCGCTCATCGCAGACCTCGACCGGGTCGCGGGCGAGCACGAGGCACCTGAGCTCAAGCATCGGCTGGCCGAAGTGTCTGGAGAACTGGTTGATTGGCTGGTCGATCGAATCGGCGTGCATCTCACCCTCGTGACAACCTACAAGCACGTCGGCCACAGCGTACATCGACTGCACTCCCCGCCCTCGCGTCGAGGCGCTGACCTGATGAATGAGTTGTTCGTGAAGACGGAACAACGTGGCATTCCGGTCGCATTCGGCAATCCGGTCGTCGAGTTGATCGTCGACCAGACCTCTTCGGTTCGCGGCGTCATGACGCGCACGGACAGTGGCGACGTCACTGCCATCGGAGCACGCGCGGTCATACTCGCCACCAATGGTTTCGGGGCCAATCAAAAGCTTATCGCACGCTATTGCCCAGAACTGTCCGGCAAGCCGTATGGCGGTGCGATCGGCAGCGAGGGCGAGGCGATCGAATGGGGCCTATCGCTCGGTGCCGATCTGCGCAACATGCAGGGTTACCAGGCGCATGCCAGTCTTGCGAACCCGCACGGTTCACTGGTCACCTGGACCATCGTCGAAAAAGGCGGGTTCGTCATCGATGCCCAAGGCAATCGTTTTGGCAACGAAAGCCTCGGCTACTCGGCCTTCGCCGCGCTTGAACTGGCGCGCACCGGGCCGTTTTTCGTGATTGCGGATACGCGTGTGCGCGACTTAACTGCTGCGGGGCAAGAGGAGTATGCCGATTTGGTCCGGCACGGCGGCGTGATCGAGGCGCCGACCATCGCCGAGTTGGCGAGCCGTCTGGGAATCGAGGCCAACACGCTGACGCGAACGATCGAGGATGCATCCCGGGCAGCACAAGGATCCGTCGCCGACCCGTTCGAACGAACCGACTGGGGACTCGGCCCGCTGCAGGCACCGTTCACTGCAACCCGTATCGGGCCTGCGTTGTTTCACACACAGGGCGGGCTGCGCGTCGACATCAATGGGCGGGTGCTGCGCAAGGACGGCGCGGCCATCACAGGACTCTACGCAGGCGGCGGGGCTGCTGCAGGCATCAGCGGCAACCGAGGCAGCGCCGGCTACATCTCAGGTAACGGGTTGCTGTCGGCCCTCGGGCTCGGCTACCTGTCAGGGCGGGCTGCTGCCCACGACATTCGACCCTGAGTCTCTATCGTTCAGCAGCCTGCGCCACCAAGACGCGACGTGTGCGCCGGGCTTCCCATCAGGCCCCCCACACGGGCCGTCTGCATGGCGGGCGAGCAGTGCCGCCTCGGTTGTCCCCAAGGCGCCACCGGCCTGGCGTACAAACTTGGCAACCACCGCATCGAGACCCAACGGCTTTGATGGGTCTCCCTCGACCTCGTCAACCCTGGCCGTCCAGTGACGCCCGTCGTCGTCGTCGATCTCCAGGATGACCGAGCGACGACCATCCTGGCCCAGTTCCGGCTCGGGCCGCAGTTCAACCCGCGTCTCAAGAGACCGAACCTCAGGATCATCAAAGAACGGGTCACGGTAGTCCTGCGGGCAGAGGTCGCCCGTGTGCAGGGCCGCAGCCAATCCGAAACTTAGACTGAACTGGGCCTGTATGGGCGTGCGGGGTGAACGGTTGCCGCAGTAGGTGCAGGCCTCCGGATACGTGCGCAACACCATCTTGACTAGTCGACTGGCTGGCAGCCGCTTTGCCATCGCCCCCGCTTGCGACTC
>JBIKMC010000424.1:0-2677 GCA_044359405.1 Burkholderiaceae bacterium | reverse complement strand
CTCCATAGCCTGCAAGAGTGAATGTTTTTTGTTGGGCCTGCGCGACCGACGCGGTACTGGCAAGGGCGACGGCGAGTCCCGCCGCAAGATGGCGAATTGACATGGAATCTCCCTGAACTTGTTATTGATGGAAACAACGGCTTTGGATAGATGAGCCAAGACCACTATGCGGGTGCCCTGATCTGCCTGTCAAATACTGTCTTTAAATGAAGGCATACATGAATGTTATGGTTAGAACTGCGTTGAACAAGATTTTTCTCGACCGCGGCCAGTCATGTTGAATCCAAGACAGCTTGAGGCGTTCCATTGGGTTATGTTGCGAGGGTCGGCAACTGCCGCAGCCGCTGCCATGCACGTGACGCAGCCCGCGGTCAGCAGGCTTATTCGTGACTTTGAGCGTGCATGTGGTCTCGCCCTATTTGAGCGTCAGGGTAACCAGCTGGTGCCGACTCCCGAGGCAACGCTACTCCTTGCAGAGGTCGAGCGGTACGCCGCTGGACTGAGGTCGGTTGAGCGGTTCGCTACCGATCTGAGGGAGCGGCGTCGCGGTGGTCTTCGGGTTTGTGCGCTTCCGGCCATGGCAATGGCTTATCTGCCTCGCCTGATGTCCCGGTTCATCCAGGGCCGTAACTTATCGGGCGTGCAGCTGCACGGCATGCCTTCACATCTGGTCATAGAGGCTGTTACCGCGGGGCAGGCCGATATCGGTTTCGCAGCGGCACCGATTGAACGTCCGGGCTTGCGCATTGAGGCCCTTCGGGCACAGGCCGTGGTTGCCGTACCTGTAAATCATCGTTTGGCGCACCGGCGAACGCTAAGGGCCCGGGACCTGGACGGTGAACCGATGATCGCCCTGTCGGAACCCAGCATCTTCGCCAGCCGGATTGACGTCCTGTTGGCTCAGGTTGATTGCCATATTGTGGCCAGCACGCCGCTCTCGGGCATTGCCTGCTCCATGGTCGCGGCGGGAAGTGGGGTCGCCGTTGTTGATCCTTTCTCAGTCAGCGATTACCTTGGCCGTGGCGTAATCGCCGTGGCGCTTGTCCCTGCCATTGATGTCAAAGTGGCCATCGTCACAGCGCGGCACAGGCGGCTGTCGAGCCTGGCCGAGGAATTCGTGGCGGCTGTGCGCGGTGAGATCCAGGCGGGGCGAGGGGCGTTGCCCGGGTCGGTCACGGGTCGAACCGCTCGTGAGTCGTCTGCTGGCCGCGGGCGACGAGCGGCGTCAGGAAAGCAGGTCGCCCAAATCGATATCCAGGTCCAGCGGTAGTTCCAGCTCGGACGCGATTGACTCGGCTTGTGCGGTGTCAACCACTGAATTCAGACCGGCAATGATCCCATCACTGGGCGTGGCAGCATCGCTGACAGGCAAGACGCCCTGAAGCCAGGCGTCGACCTGGGCGCCCGCCTGATCCAGCGCGGGGCCGCGCATCAGCCCTGTAATCGCCTCGGCGGCGACGATGCCCGCGCAGATGCCAAGCGCCAGGCGCAGAGTCTGATTGTGGGTGGCGGCCTCCCTTAGACGCTGCATAAAGCTCTGTGGCTGTCGTCTCAAGGTGGCCAGCGTGCGAATGGCCACGCCGTCCTGGCTCTGCTCGATGAAGCGCTCGGCCTGGGCCTGACGATGGGCTGAAAGCACTCCATCGGCCGTCGGACCCGACGCAGTAGGTGACGCTGGCTTGTTCATACGCGTAGTCTCATTCGGGTTGCTGGAATTCCCGGGCTGTCTGACCGACTTAATCGGAGATGCTATGGATTTTGGCCATTCTGCCCCGCTGCACACAAGGGGTCGCCGCGCGCCAGCGTGGTAATTCGGTCAAAACCAAAGGAGACGCACATGAAATCGACGCAACGGCGCAAGCTCATTCAATCCGCCTCTGCTCTTGGGTTCGCCAGCATCGCGCCGGGACTGCGTGCGCAGGACAAGCCTGTGCGCATTGGCTACTCGATGTCCCGAACTGGGCCCTGGACAGGAGGGGCTCAGGTAAGTCAGGAGCCTAATTACATTCTGTGGGCCGAGCAGCAGAACGCTGCCGGCGGGCTGGATGTTAAGGGTGTCCGCCGCCGCATTGAGCTGATCAGCTCCGATGACCGCAGCGAAGTCGAAACCGTGGTGCGGACCTATGAAAAGCTGATGGGTACCGACAAGGTCGATCTGGTCTTGCCGCCCTGGGGCAGCAATGCCAACTTCGCGGTCGCGCCGCTCGCCAATCGCAATGGTTACCCCTTTCTGGCCCCTACGGCTCTCAGTCGCAAACTTGTCGAGATGAAGCTGCCATACTTTTTTTTGCTACTTCAGCAGCCGCAGCCCATGACCGAGGCACTGGTTGAAATGTTCAAGGCGAATGGGGTCAAGACCGTAGCCCTGATTTATGTGGATGACCTGTTCGGCCTTGAAAATTATGCGGCGATGAAGGTCGCGCTCAAGGGCAGCGGTATCTCTCTGGTTGAAGAAAAAAGCTACCCCGCGGGCGTGAAAGACCTTTCGCCGGTGTTGCGTGGCATCAAGGATCGCAACCCCGATGCGTTTGTCGGCTTTACTTATCCACCAGACACCATTCTGGCCAGTCGGCAGGCCAAGGAAATTGGTTTCAACCCCCAGTTTTTCTACGCCTCGGTGGGTACGGCATTTCAGTTGTACCGTAACGTGATGACCCCAGCCGGTGCTGAGGGCGTA
>JBIKMC010000423.1:0-2683 GCA_044359405.1 Burkholderiaceae bacterium | reverse complement strand
CTAAGCAGGCCCGTGGACAGCATGAAGCCCATGCCCAGAATGCTTACGAATTTGAAGGTCTTCATAAGCTGAATGAGGTTGATAAAGTCATGTCAAAAACCCGGTTGAGCACGCGGTCGACACGCCGTGGCCCAATGCAGCCCCACTCTAGCAAAGGCCAAGCGTCTCGACCTTCGTCCCAATCAGTAAATTACAGGACCATTCCCCTCTTACAATTCGATACAGCCGCCTGATGTGTCTTGCAGCTCGAGGACGCGACGATAAAATTGATATCGGAGAAGATAGTCATGAATCAGCTGTTCCGGTTTCTGAGCGCCGCACTGCTAAGCGCGGGATTGCTCGCGCTCGCGTCGACTGCCCATGCGCAGGGTGCCGACATTTTCCGCGAGGCCGACCTCAAGTTGGGTGAACAGCTGATCAACGAGCATCGCTGTGCCGCCTGTCATGCACGAAAGATGGGCGGTGACGGCTCGGCGATTTATCGCCCCGCTGGGCGAATCAATGCCGCCGGCTTCCTGCGTGGAATGGTCGAGCAGTGCAACTCCGAGCTCAAACTACAGTTGTTTCCTGAAGAAGTGACCGCCATCGCGGCCGTATTGAACCGCGACCACTATCGGTTCAAATAAGGATCTCAAGCAATGCTGAACGAAACTCATGATCCGGCTCTTCGCAGCTGGGTGGATTCCGCCAACGACCCCGGCACTGACTTCCCGGTTCAAAACCTGCCCTTCGCGGTTTTCAGGCGCAAGGGTCACACCGAACAGTTTCGTGTGGGGGTCGCCATTGGCGATCAGGTTGTTGACCTTGCGGCTGCCCATGCAGCGGGAGTGTTTTCAACCGACGCCGCTGCGGCGGCCGCTTGTGCCGACGAGCCCAGTCTCAACGCGCTCATGGCTCGCGGACCGCGGGCATGGAGCGCGCTCAGGTTGGCGCTGTCACGGCTTTTACGCGATGGCTCTGCCCGCACCGATCGGGTCGCGGCGTGTCTTGTGCCCCAGGACGACATTGAGTTCAATCTGCCCGCCCGCATCGGCGATTACACGGACATGTATACGTCCATTCATCATGCGAGCAACGTCGGACGTCTGTTCCGGCCTGACAACCCACTGATGCCCAATTTCAAGTGGTTGCCGGTTGGCTACCACGGGCGCGCTTCGTCGGTCGTCCTGAGCGGACACCCGGTGGTTCGACCCTGGGGCCAAATCATGCCACCGGGGGCTCAGGCGCCCGTTTTCACGCCTTGCAAACGGCTCGACTATGAGCTTGAGCTCGCGATCTGGATAGGCACGGGCAATGCGCTGGGCGAACCCGTAGCCATCGACAGGGCAGAGGCCCATGTGTTCGGTCTTGGGCTGCTCAACGACTGGTCGGCTCGCGACATTCAATCTTGGGAATACCAGCCGCTCGGCCCATTTCTGTCTAAGAACTTCGCGACGACGGTGTCGCCCTGGGTGGTTACGCTGGAGGCACTGGCGCCCTACCGCTGCGAATGGACACGCTCGGCGGACGATCCGCAGCCGCTTGCCTACCTGGAATCGCCACTTAATCGACAGCAGGGTGCCTTTGACATTCGCATTGAGGCATGGCTTCAGGCCGAGTCTGCACCGGCGGGAGTCAGGCCCGCAGTACGGCTGTCGCACACCAGCTTCCGGCATGCCTATTGGAGCATTGCTCAGATGATTGCGCATCACACCGTTGGAGGCTGCAATCTTCAGACCGGTGACCTCATCGGCAGTGGCACTCAGTCTGGACATGAGCCCCATGAAGCGGGCGCTCTTATTGAACTCACCCAGGGCGGGCGCAAACCGCTCGAGCTGGGTGAAGGGGTAACTCGCACCTTTCTGGAAGACGGTGACACTGTCATTTTTCGCGCCTGGTGCGAGACGTCCAATCGACCACGCATCGGCTTTGGTGAGTGCCGTGGCCGGGTACTGCCGGCTCACTCTTGAGCTTTCAGGGCATCGTTAGGAACTGATCCATGACCCGTCCGCGCTGATCGACAAAACGGATGCGAACGGGCAGCAGGGGACCACCCTGCTGAAACCAGATATCGATGCTGCCCTCCTCATCACCCGGCTCGGCGATGGTGCTCAGGTTCACTGTGTTGACGATAGCCCCGCCCGCCCCCTCGAGTGACTGGTCGCCCTGGATTCGAAACCGCATCTCTCTGACTTTGGAAGTGCCCACGACCGGCACTTTGACCGTGATGTCCTGCGGTTTGATCCGCCCCTGCGAAGCCATCCAACTCAGTTGCGTGAAGATCGAAAGTCTGTCCTGCAGACCTTCGACGCGGGGAGCACTCTGCCCGCCCAAAAAACTCACCTGATTCAGGCTCGGATCAACGGTGAAACCGCGGGGGGCTCGATCACCCCTGCGCTCCTCGTATTGTTCAGGCGAAAAGCCCTCGGCACTGACCTGGCCGCTGCTGCTCTGTCGAAAAACGCCCCGCATCAGCAGGCCCGTCAAACCGGTGGCCTGTGCTTGCGTGAACAGTCGATAGCGACCACCCTCGATCTCGAGCACGTAGTCCAGCCATCCAACGGCTGGCCCCTCGCGGTAATCGCCTAGAAAGATCTGATATCGCCAGCGACCCGAAAAGCTACCGGGCGCGTTCGTGGCCGATGATGTCTGCGCGCCCTGATCTGCGACCTGAGGGTCGGGGCTGCGTGGGTCACGTTGTATG
>JBIKMC010000119.1:0-9604 GCA_044359405.1 Burkholderiaceae bacterium | reverse complement strand
ACCTCGAATGCGTCGAACCTTACCCTCGAGGGTAGCGAACTTGCGCTCAGCGCGTATTTGTCGACGGCAGGACGGGTAGCCTTCAATGGGGCGGCTGGGAGCTACACGCTCACCGTGACAGCGCAGCGGCTCAACGGCAGCGCTGTCGTCGCCCAGACAGTAAAGACCGCTCCCGTGACGGCTTCAGTCATAACGACGGCGAGCGCCAGCGGAACTGCTGCTGCGCCGATAAGCGTGCCGAATGCGGTAGCGACATTGAGCACGCCCACGCAAGTCAATACGCCACCTGGGGCGGTGGCAGCGATTCCGTTTGGCGCTCAGCCGCTCGTGGCGCCCGGCCCTGTTGCGCTGACATTTACCGCCTCGGGCGGCGCTTCGATAGCTTGGGAGGCTGACGCTGCGTTGACGGTCGCGAGCGCTGCAAATTCAGCGCTGTTGGCAAGTGGCTCCGGGACGGTCGTCACGATCTACGGTACGCCGGAGGCCCTTAACAACTATCTGTCGAGCGGAAAGCTGAAGACTGATGGCGCGGGCACGATCACCGTATTGGGTGCGACTGCCGGATCGATCTCGGTCGTGTCGGCCAGCGCCTCGTCTGTTCTGCTGCAGGCGTTCTCATATGGCAGCAACGGCGGCGCCGCGCGCGTCGACGATCCCTCCGGTCGGTCTGCCGGCGGCGGTGGTGGTGGCGCTGGTGGCGCAGGTGGTGCCGGGGCAACCGACGCGTCGACGACTGCGGGCAATGGTGGCGCTGGCCGTGTGTCGTCCATCACTGGAACGGTTGTCGGCTACGCGGCGGGCGGTGGTGGAGGGGCCGAGGATCAGTACACTGGCGAGCAGCCTGGGACGGGTGGCACGGTGAACGGTGTCACGATCGGCGGGGCGGGCTCCAACAGTGGTAATGGCGGCAATGGGGCCGCCAACACCGGCAGCGGTGGCGGCGGTGTTGGCAAGAGCGGTGCCGGTGGTAACGGTGGATCCGGCGTCGTGGTTGTTAGATTCCGAACCGGTGACCTGGTCGCCAGCGCGTCTGGAGTCACTCCCTCGACGATCTCAGTCGCGGGAGTCGGGTATCAAGTCTTTCGTTTCAGCGCTGCGGCGACGAACACCCTTCAGATTGCAAGCGTCAACACGCCAGGCGCCCTCGTTGATTTCCTCGTGGTCGGTGGCGGCGGTGCAGGTGCTGGCGCTCCAGACGGCACCGCTTGGGGTACCGGCGGTGGCGGTGCGGGCGAGATGATCGAGGGCCAATTCGCCGTCTTCTCTGCACAGAACTTGAGCGTGGTGGTCGGTGCCGGAGGGACTGGCGCCTCGACCAACGCCAATGGAGCCAGTGGGCAGGCGTCCAGCATCACCGGCACAGAGTTCGCCGTATTCGCTGTGGGCGGTGGTGGCGGTGGTGCGCACAAGGCCGTCGGCTCGACCGGCGGCTCGGGCGGTGGCGGCGGCGGCCGGATCTTGACCGCAGGCGGCACAGCGATTGCCCGCCCCGACCTATCTGGCCTGCCGTCCACGCTGCCCATCGCCACCAACGTTCCGTCATCGCTCCTCTTCACCGGCATCACGCTGGACGATGGGAACCCCACGGCTGATACCCCTTTGACGCTCACGCTGACATCGACCAATAGCTCTGGCGTCTTGCGAGCGGCCACGGGTAGCGGTGTGACGGTTTGGAGCGGCAACAACACGTCGAGCTTGGTGTTGAGCGGGACAGCCGGTTCGCTCCAACCCTTCCTGCGAGGATCAAGCGCCGGGCCGGTGACCTATATTGGACCGGCAACGACCTTGACCATCAAGATCGCGAACGGCACCAATGAAGTAAGTGCTGCAATCGCCGTGAGCCCGCCCAGTCAGACGAGCGCTGGCAATGCGTCCCCGGTGTTCAATTCGCCCGCGACGGTTTCGACCTCCTCGGCGGGTCTGGTGGCCCTTCCGTTTGGCGCCCAACCGCTCGCCGCGGCTGGCCCCGCCACGCTGACCTTCACCGCCTCGGGTGGCGCTTCGCTTGCGTGGGACGGCGACTCGGCGTTGAAGGTTTCGAGTACCGGAAGTGTGCTTGGCAGCGGTACCGGCGGCGCTGTGACTATTTACGGCACCCCGGATCAACTCAACCGGTATCTTGCCTCGAGCAAACTTAAGGCGAGCGGAAGTGGCACAGTCACCGTCAGTGGCACCGTGTCGGCTTCGATCACGCTGGTGTCCGCGGGTAGCGCGACGATTGATTCGATCATGCCGGCGCTCGTTCTTCCGTCGACCCTGACGCTGGGCTCGGTCAATGGCGAGCTGAGACTCCCCAATGTGTTGGGCGGCGACACTGAGCAGTTGACCATCATTCTGTCGCTTTCCGGTGGACCGACGGGGGGCAATCCCCGTTTCACCGTTAACGGCAGCGACGCTGCCGTGACAGTCAGCGGCAGCGGTACGGCCACGCTTACCCTCAGCGGCTCGGCATCTGCTTTGCGCGCCTTCCTCAACACCCAGGATCGAGTGCTGTTCAACGGTGCCGCGTCTCCGACCGCTTATGGTCTCGCCGCTACGCTGCAAAGTCGGGATGCCGGTGGTGTGGTCCGCAGCGCGGTATCTTCGCAGGCCTCGATCACCAGCGTGCTGGCATCCGCGTCGACCACGGCGGGCGTGGCCGCTGCGCCGGTCTTGACGCTACCAGATACGGTATTCGCGGCGGCAACTAACGGCGCAGTCCAGCTGGGTAGTGGCGTTATTCCAGAAGCCAACGCGAATGACACTCTGACGGTGACACTGGCGCTCGGCGGAACAGTTAACTCGCCGGTGGACCTGGCCGCCTCGAGCTCAAGCGGTGTGGCTGCGAGCTACGACGCGGCCACGAAAACGCTAAGCCTGACCGGCACCGGTGCCAGCTTGAATGCCTATCTGGCTTCTGCGGGCAGCGTCCGCCTTGCCGAGAAGGCGCTTCTAGAGGTTTACCGAGCGAACGGAGGGTCCGCGATCCCGAGTTCGTTTAGTGCAGTTAGCACGGCAGTCGGCAGCACCTCGGTTTCCAGTACTGCGGTTTTTGTGGGTGACCCAGAACTACGAACCCAGGCGCAAGTTGACAGCTATATCGCGAGCGGTGGGAAGTCCGCGAGCGTGCGCTACCTACAAAGCCTAAGGGACTTGGGGTCGAACTACACCGAACGAGTCGTCGGTTCGATAACGGTGCCGACCAGCGGTTGGTATCGCTTCTTTGCTAATGGCAACAATGTCGTTCGGTTCTCGATTCAGGCTACGAACAATTCTGGCGTAGTCCAGAGCGGCATGAACACCGTCACCGGCAACGGCGGGGCGGAATGGAACTATCCCAACCAATGGAACAGTTCTGAAAATCCGGGCACTGCGGCCCAATACCTCGAGGCTGGTAAAGCCTACGACTTTGAAGTTGTTCACTCTGAGGAATTGGATAACTGGGTTCTCGCCGGCTGGCAGCCGACCGGTTGGGAGGCTGGTAACGGCTTCGCCTTCTTCCAAGTCGGTTACACGACGGGATCCTCGAGTAATGCCTCCAGCCTGACGCCGACCTACGGGGACAACCTGAACTACAGCACCAGTAACCTGAAGCTGGTGCCGATGAGCTGGGTGCCCCAGGTCAAAGCCGTCCAGGCGTCGGCGTCGTTGCCCGCGCCTTACTCACTGACGATCTCGGTTTCAAGTTCGACCAATCCTACCGCTGGCGCAGCAACCCAGGCGGTCGATATCGTTCCGTTGCGATCGGGTCTTTCGCAGGAGCTTTACCAACTCGACAGTTCGATTGTTGGAACGACAGCGAGCCTTGACAAACTCGATGCGATTTTTTCAGGCGCCGCGCGTGTTTCAGCAACCGATGCACCGACTGCCATCGGGAACTATCCGTCGGTTGGTATCGCCTCCGGTCTCGGCGGGGTATTCGACACGACTCCTCCTCGCTCTGACGATATCAGTAACAACTTCGCCATGCGCTTGAGCGGATGGCTTACGGTCCCTCAGACGGGTTACTACCGGTTTGCCCTTAAAGCGAATGACGCTGCGCGCCTTTTCCTGAGTACAAGCGATCGGACGGCACTTGACTTCGCTACCGACTTACTCGTGTCTGACACAGGAACCAACGCTGCAGACTCTTCCGTTAACACCAACGGCACACAGTCGGTTGCGGTGTACCTTGAAGCGGGGAACTACTACCGATTCGAGGTCCGTCATTACGAGACAACGAACGAGAGCTCCAACAGAGAACATGTTCAGATTGGTTACACCTATTCGGCAGCAGGCTCGCCCAGTACGACGTTTGAGAGCACCGCCAATCTGCCGACTTCGTGGCTAATCCCCAACGAGTTCGACGACGTTCTGCTCGCGCCTTCGGTTAAGCAGGGACTGACCGCTCTGGCGGCATTCGCGGGCGGGCCGACCACAGTCAATTCTCAGAAAACATACGCTAACGCCGTCGATAGCGCCCGGCCGTTCATCTCGGCTGGGGCCACTCCGCCCACCGACTGGAACACCCGGACCTTTGCAGAAACCGCTCTCAGCGCGGGCATCACGACGACTTCGACGGGGAGCTCCAGCGGAACCAGCTACTTGTCGCTCGCTCATGGGATCAGTGCCAACGGTCAGGGGTTGGCGACAGGGAGAGTCCATCAGTACACGCTGGTATTCGATATCAGTGTGGCCGACGACAATGGGGGCAGGGCGCTGTTCAACAATGGCGCCGGCTCCGATGGAGAGTTTTTCTGGTCGGGCGGGAAGATTGGGGTTGCTGATGCAGCCGGTTCTGGCGGTTATTCGTGGTCCTCGCCGCTGATGTCGTATAACACCTGGAATCGATTGGTCCTGGTGGTCGACACCGACAAGACCACCAATAACGTTCAGGCCTACATCAACGGCGCGCCTAAGGCGAGCTTCAGCCTGAGTTCCTCCAATGTGGAGCGCTTGCGCCCCTCAGCCAACGGGAATGCGTTCTTCTTTGCTGACGACGGTAACGAGAATCGTCCGATCGATGTTGCCACTCTCGGTATGTGGGGTCGAGCGCTTTCAGCCGGTGAAGTCGCAGCTCTTGGCGGTGTTGGCGACGATGGCATCCTCGCCAGCGTGTACCTCGATAGCGCGGCGTCGCAAGTCGAGTACACGGCTAGCGCGACGCCCGCTGAGACTTCGGCGGCCGCGGTGTCGGTTTCGGTACCGTCGCGGATCCAGCTGAGCTCGACCGGCTCGTTCAGTCTGACGGGTGGGGACAACGCGCTGACGGTACTCACCGGATTGCCTGACCTGCGTTCGTTGATTACTGACAAGGGTTGGACTTTCAATCGCGCCGGTGCGACGCCCGAGTTGTGGACCACTAACCTGGAGATGGGAACCAGCGTTAACCGTGCTGAAAACTTTACCGGTATCGCTTCTGGTTGGATCAGCCCGGCGACCACAGGGAGCTACCATTTCTGGGTTGCAGCAGACGACGCAGTTACCTTCCGTCTTCGCGACGAGTCGGGCGGAGTGATCGCGGTTGCTCGAGACAGCACCGCTGACGGCGTTGGCACCTGGGTGGCGACCCGAAGCGGTGCCAACTACGTGCTCAATACGGGTGCGGTATATCTCGAGGCGGGCAAATATTACCGCTTCGAGGCCATACTGACAGAAGGTGCGGTGTCCGAATTTTTCCGGATTGGTTACACAACGGCGAGCGGCAGCGGAACCTACGTTGCGAACGTTGTTGGCAGTTCAGAGAACTATCCGCCACTCTCGATTAATACCAACCTCGAGCAGGCGACCAATGCCTTCGACGGCACGACGGCCAAGTACCTAAGCGGTGACACCTTCGGTAACACCGCAACCAGCGTCGTGAGCCGGGATAGCGGTCTGATGCTTCGCCTGTCGGCGCCGACAGCTTTGAGCAAGATCAATTTTCAGAGTGCTGATTTCACCACGCAGTGGAACCCGACTCGATTCTCGATCTATGGCTCCGACCGGCCGCTCACCTGGAACGATGACCAGTGGTCTTTGGTTGGCGAGGGCGCAACCGGTCTGACGGGTTCATCTGCCAATTACGCGTGGGGCGGCGATGTCAGCTTGGCCTCGGGCGCGCCCTACGCCTATTACAAAATCGTCTTCAACCAAACCGTTGGCGGAGCGGGCAGTCCCACCAACTATTACGCCCAGATCGCTGAAATCCGCTTGACCTCATCGGCGGGCGTTGTTTCGGCCATGCCCGTTGCCTCGGGCACCCCCACAGTCGTGACCCACAACGGGTCGGTATTCAGTGTCACCCCTGACTTCGCCGGGACGGATTTCACGCTAACCCTCAATGTCGCCAGTGGCGGCTCGATCGATGTAGGCAGTTTGGGCAACGTAGACCGTCTGGCCGGGATGGGTCTCGTAGTCAGCGGGGATCGTACTTCCAGCGTAAGCCTGACCGGCTCGATCGAGGCGTTGCAAAACTACGTGTCGATACCGGGTGTAATCCGGTATCAGGTGGGCTCGGCACAAAACATGACGTTTACGCTGACGAGTGCGGCCGTAAGCAAGGTGACGCAGAACAATGCTGGTACCACCACCAGCACAATCACTCCCGCTGCCGCAGCACCCGTTTCTTACTCATTACCGTTGGCCATCGGCCCGGTGGCCGGCAGCGGTACCCTTACTGTCACGCTCGCGAGCGGCAGCGGCACTTTAACCAGCTCCGCAGGCAACGGTACCGCAGACGGTGTGACCACCTCCGGCTCTGGCAGCGCCGCGGTGACCCTGAGCGGAACTGCGGCTGCAATTAATGCCTATCTCTCCAATACCAGCCGATTCACCCTGTCCGGGGTGTCGCCGGGCAGCTACCCGCTAACCGTGACTGCCTCCGGCGCGGATGGAACGACCGTCAAGCGATCCACCCTGAGCGTGTCCTGGCCTGCGAGCGCGCAAGGAACGGCGACCGTCACCACACCGCCGTCTCTGAACTTGCCGGCCAACTTCACGACGCAGGCCTCAAACGGACAGATTACGCTCGCTGCCGACGCCATCGGCACCGGCTCCAATGCACGTACGCTGGTGTTGTCGGTAGCGGGTGGTGGAACGCTGACTGCAACTGGCCTTGATTCGAGCGGGCTGAGCGCCTTCGTGAGTGGATCAACTACCGCTGTGACGACAGGGGCAACCACGGCCACACAGGCGCTGACCCTTTCAGGTACCGAATCGGCCCTGAGCGATTATCTGAAAACTGCCGGCAAGCTGATTTTCAACGGCAGCGCCGGACAGACGTATTCGCTTGCGGCCTCGATTCAATCTGTGTCGGGCGGGGTCATTCAGTCCGCATCGACCCGGACTGCTGCGATCGAGGCGGTACAAGCCCCAACGACCACTGGTGGAGCAGCGCTTGCCCCAGCAATCGCCAGCGTCCCGGCCAGCTTGTCGATTACCACGAACACGCTATCGTGGTTGGTGTTTACGAATGCCGATCTGGACGATGGCGACGGAGACGCGCTCACGGACGCCTCCCTGACGCTCAAGCTGAGCGTTCCAAGCTCGGCTGGCACTGCCCTGCTGCTCGACTCCGTGAGCGACATTGAGTCAACGGTGGAGAACGGGCTGCGCACGCTGACCCTGTCGGGCAGTGCCGGCACGTTGGAGGGTTTGCTGACCTCGGGCGCTATTCGGTACACGGGATCCGCTACGACACTCACGGTCGAGTTGTCGAATGCATCGGGCGGCAAGGTGTCGACGACCTCTGCGCTCGCGGCGCCCACGCAAGCGACGGTCGCGGCGGCTGCGGCGAGCTTGAGTGTGCCGAGCACGGTGAACACAACGCCTGGGGCGGTGGCCTCGATTCCGTTTGGCTCGCAACCGCTGGTGGCGGCTGGGCCGGTGACGTTGACGTTCACGGCAAGTGGCGGCGCATCGCTCAAATGGCTGGGCGATTCGGCGGTGAAAGCTGCGAGCGGAGATGCGTCAGGCATCTCCGAGGCAAGCGGAACCGTAGTGAACCTGTACGGCACGCCCGACGAGCTCAACGCCTACCTTGCCGGGGGCAAGCTCAAGGCGGGCGGTGCGGGCACCATCACGGTAACCGGCGTTGCCAGCGGCTCGATCACCGTGAGCGCGCTGTCAAATACAGCGTCGACACGCACGCAGCCCACGCTCAACCTCCCGCTCACGATCGGGTCGGCTTACACAAACGGGAAAATCGTTCTTGCATCCGGAGCACTGGGAACAGGCACCGACACGGCCACACAGACGCGCACGGTAGTGCTGAGCCTGCTGGATGCGGGCAACGTGGCGTCGACTACTGCGACACTGACGGCGACCGACCTTGCGGGCAGCGGATTGAGCGCCTACGAAGGGTCCTCTACCACTGCCGTGACAACCGGCAACGCCACAGCGGCGTCTGTGCTCACGCTGGTGGGTACCGAGAGCGAGCTGAGTGCCTACCTCGCCAACGCGGCGGGCAAGCTGAAGTTCAACGGCACGAATGGCCAGAGCTACACGCTGCGCGTGGCAGTGCGGCAGATGAACGGCGTCGCGGTGGTGAGCGAGACGATGAAGCTCGCGACCGTTACTGCGATGCAACCGGCGGCACAGGGCGTCAGCGGTACAGCACTGGCACCTGCGATTAACAGCCTGCCGGCGAGTCTGCAGATCACGACGAACGAATCGTCGGCACTTGCGTTCACGGGAGCCACGCTCGATGACGGGGATGCGAATACGGATGGGGTGCTCACGCTCACGTTAAACGTGCTGGCCGGAACACTGACGGCAACATCTGCAGCGACGACGGCCGGCAACGTGTCCGTGTTGAGCGGGTCGGGCACAGCCAGCCTGGTGCTGAGCGGGACTGCGGATGCGTTGGAGATCTTCCTGGCGGGCACAACGGCGGGCATCGAGCCTGTCCGGTACATAGGGTCAGCCACAACGCTGACGGCCGAGCTTGCGAACGCGGCCGGCGCGAAGGTCACGGTAAAGACATCGCTGGCCGCCTCCACACAGACCACCGGGGCCAGCGCGGCGCTGGTGTTCAACAAACCAGGCACGGTGACGACGACCCCGGGCGCGGCGGTGGCCATTCCGTTCAACGCGCAGTCCTTGGTGTCTGCGGGTCCGGTGACGCTGACCTTCACCTCCAGCACCGCGACACTGAGCTGGGAGGAGACGTACACGGGCCTGACCATAACCCCGGAAACGGGAGGCGTGAGCCTGGCCGGCGCCCCCGCAGCGCTGAACGCCTACCTGTCGACCGGCAAGCTCAAGGCGAGCGGGTCCGGTACGGTCACGATTGGTGGGGCGACGAGCGGCACGATCACGGTGACCGAGCAGGCGAATGCGCAGGCCACGCCGGTGCTGCCGACGCTCAATCTGCCGGGAACGTTCGGCGTCTCGACAGTAGACGGTAACCTGGCACTAGCGGCTGGTTCGCTCGGGTTGTCCGATGCAGTGCCACGCAGGGTCATCCTCTCGATCTCGGGTGCTGGCTCGCTGACCGCAAACAATCTTGGCGGCTCAGGCCTTTCGGCTACAGGATCAACCTCGAATGCGTCGAACCTTACCCTCGAGGGTAGCGAACTTGCGCTCAGCGCGTATTTGTCGACGGCAGGACGGGTAGCCTTCAATGGGGCGGCTGGGAGCTACACGCTCACCGTGACAGCGCAGC
>JBIKMC010000422.1:0-2700 GCA_044359405.1 Burkholderiaceae bacterium | reverse complement strand
CGTGATGCGGTCATTGCCCGGGCCGGCGTTGACCTGCAGTTCTTCGATGTTGAGCAGTACGTCCGTACCGCCCAAGGGATCAAGCTGTGATCCGCTCGACAGCGTCCCGTTGAAGATCAGGGCCTGATTGAAGCCGTTCCAGTTGTATTCGTAGCGTGCAGAGTCGTACCCATCGCCGCCATCGAGCGTATCTGAGCCGCCATCTTGCGAACCGCCGATGATGACGACATCGTTGCCGCTACCGGCATTGACGAGATCATTGCCGGGACCGGGGTCGACATATTGGTCATCGCCAGGGCCTGCATTGATGCTGTCGTTGCCGCCGCCACCCAAAATGGTGTCACTCGAATCGCCGCCCGACATAGCGTCAGGACCAGAGTAGCCAAACAGCTGATCGCTACCACTCAGATCCGTGTCGGGCCCGATGGATCGAACCAAGACACCAAAGTCGCTGTCCGGATCGCTGTTGTCGCTGAAATAGCTGTCAACCGCCGAGAACCGCAGTGCCACCGCGTCGGCGGGCACAACCACCCGGGTGACGCCTTCAAGCACCGCAAAATCTTCGCCGATGTCAGTGGATCGCCCTGATGCCTGAGGTCCGGTGTAGGCGCTAAAAAACAGCTCGGGTGCAATGGGCTGGCCATTGACGCCCACGAACACGGCGACCATGGCCGTACCGTCATCGCGCGAATCGGGGGAGGAGCCCCAACCAAAATCACCCTGCCGCGTCAGTGCCAGCGCAGTTCCAGCCGAGGCTCCGATGGTGCTCAGCAGCAGCTCGGTCGCCGACCCGGCCGGGTCCGGCGTGGTCTCGCTGCCGGTATCAGCAAGCCAGGTACGCGCGGGGTTGACCTTGACAAAGACGGACCCTTGAACGGAGGGCCGAGTGTTCAGGCTCTGCGCGACGCCATTCGCATCGTAGCGTTTGGCATAAACACCGTTGCCGCTACCCCATGAAACCGCGAATCCGCCATCAGACAGGGCCGCTACCTGAGGCATCTGCTGATTGCCTTCAACCGAGTCGTTCACCAGGAACTCAGACCCCAGCTTCACCAAGTTTTGATCGAAACGCTGCGCGTAAACTCCCCACCCATCACCATCTTGAAAATTCGAGTTCCAGACGGCCACAAAACTGCCGTCCTTCAGTGCAGCAACGCTTGGAAAACGCTGCTCGTTGCGAGTGAATGTGTTGGCGGTCGCATTGGCTAGAGCTTCACCACTCGGACTCACGAGCGTAAGCTTCACATCGTCGGGCCCGTAAGCCGCCGTCAGGAAATTGCCGTTAGGCGCAACCGCGATAGCCGGATCGTAGCTGCCCAACGTGCCGGACACCGGCACGCTCGCATCTCCATCCTTGATCAGCGCCGTCGTGGTCGCCAGGGCGTACCAGATGGCCGCGATTTGCCCCCCGGGCAGTATGCCGATCTCGGGGCTCATGATGGAGCCCCAACGATCAGAGCCGCCATCCAACTGAAGCTCGTCACTGACCGAGGCTATGCCGTTCGCGGTCGCCTCGAACGTCTTGTAGCGGATTGAATTTGAATAGGCGTCTTGGCCTGTCGAATTCCAGGCGATGACAAAACTGCTTTGCCCTGCCTGACCCGAAGCCGCAGCGGCGATTGCCGGCAAATACTGCTCGTTCGTCGTGTACGTGTTGACGTGAAGCTCAGCCCCGAGTTTTACACCGGCCGCAGAGAACATCTGCGCATAGATACCGGTCGTAGCATTTTCCTGGCCGCGCGATTGCCAAGTGACGACGAAGTTTCCGTTGCTGAGGGCGGCCACAGAAGCATGACTTTGCTCACCGCTGGTAAAAGAATTCGCCAACACGTTGGCCGCAACAAGATTGCCGCTGGCATTGAACAGCGCCAGCCCGATGTCTCTGTTGTCCGACAAGTTGGCGTTGTAGGCAAGCACAAACCCGCCCTCAGCCAACCCAGAAACCACGGGAAAACCGCTATACCAATCCGATGAGTAGGAAGTAGAGACAACCAAAGCTTCTGTGGACATGGCGATTTCCGAAGTTATGCGATGTTCTGCTGGAATGTGAGGACAGCCGGCCGCCTATCAAAGGCGGGCGGGCGAGAAAAACGACACGATCAAGTGCGACAGACTCTGCAATGGATAACGAGCCCCAACGCGCCGCCAGCCCCGATAAAGAAGGCGAGCGTCGCGCAGAGGCTCATTCAGCAAACCAACGACTCCACTCAGACTCAGTCCATCAGACCAGGGAGAAGATGTAGTCGGTCGGCTGGCTCGTGAAGTAGTCGCCCAAGCCGGCAGACGCCATGGTGAACTCAATGGCGTCGGCTGTCTGATCCCGCTGGACTGCTATGGAGAACAGCTTTTGGTAGTCGGAAGTATCGGCTACCTCTGTCAACGAGAACCCGCCCATCAGGTAATTGCCTGGCGATTCCTGATTGATTGATGGAGTCCAGCCGGATTTCGCAAAAGTCAGGGCTGAGCTCGCGTCGTCGATCACAATGGAATACTTGTTCGAGTCGGCAAGGGTGAGCTGAACGTCAACCGATCCGAACGAAACACCCGGATCTACCCACACCTCGAGCGTCACCACATCACTCGTGACCGCCCCCTTGCGAAACTCGATCTTCTCGTCAACGTTGCTGACGTTGATGGTCAACGCCTGAGTGGCGGTGAGGTTGGTCGTGTCGGTCGCTGTCACGACGACACTGTAGGTTT
>JBIKMC010000005.1:0-31401 GCA_044359405.1 Burkholderiaceae bacterium | reverse complement strand
TGAGCGCGTCGCCCAGCACGGCCGCGACGCTGAGCAGCGCCATGAGCATCGGCAGATTCATTCCCCCGACGGCCGCTATCGCACCGCACACAAACAGCAGGGAGTCACCGGGCAGAAAGGGCATGACCACCACCCCGGTCTCGACGAAGATGATGGCAAAGAGCAGGGCATAAATCCATGGCCCCCACTGATCCACCACCGCAGCCAGGTGCTTGTCCAGATGCAGAAAAATATCGATGAACTGGCTCAATTCCATGGGCGCGGATGATACACGGCCCCCTCTGCTGCGATCCCTATAATGGGCGGGTGAATACCACCCTGCCCGCACCGCGCGCGATCGCGCTCTTACCCGATCGTCTGATCAGCCAGATTGCCGCCGGCGAAGTCGTCGAGCGTCCCGCCTCCGTGGTCAAGGAGTTGCTCGAGAACGCCATCGACGCGGGCGCCTCGCGCATCGAGCTTCGGCTGGAAGAAGGCGGCATACGGCGCATCGCGGTCACCGACGACGGCTGCGGCATCGCACCCGAGCAACTGCGACTGGCGCTGGCCCGCCATGCCACTAGCAAGATCGCCTCACTGTCTGATCTTGAGCGGGTCAGCACCTTGGGGTTTCGCGGCGAAGCGCTGGCCTCCATCGCGTCCGTCGCGCAAGTGCGTATCACCAGTCGCCAGCCCAACGCCGATGCGGCCACGCTCATCGATTCAGACACGCTTGAGCAAATTCCCTCGGCAGGTGCAACCGGAACCCGGGTCGAGGTACTTGAGCTTTACTCGCAGACACCAGCACGCCGCAAGTTTCTCAAAACGCCCGCGACCGAGGCGGCTCACTGCCTCGATAGCCTGCGCCGCATTGCGCTGGCCCATCCAGGCATCAGCTTTTCGGCGCTGGTCGACGGCCGTGTGGTGCTCGACTACCCGGCCAAAGATTGGGTGGCACGCGCGCTCGACGGCATGGGCGATGACTATCTGCAGGCGCATCGACGGGTACAGGCTCAAGCGGGCGATCTGTCGCTGATTGGGGTATTGGGACTTCCGACGATCAGTCGACCCAGGCCCGACCGGCAGTTTCTGTACGTTAACGGGCGTTTTGTTCGTGACCGACTGCTCGCCTTCGCGCTCAAACAGGCCCATGCCGACTTTCTGCATGGGGATCGTCACCCCGCTTACGCACTGTTTCTGACCATCGACCCGACGCTTGTCGATGTCAATGTGCATCCAGCCAAGACTGAGGTCCGGTTTCGCGACGCGCAAGGGGTGCGCTCCTTTGTTTTTCATGCCTCGCAGCAGGCGCTGCGCGGCGAGGGCGCGGGTGACCGCGCGGTGGCGGCTGAGGCCTCGAACGGGCCACGGGCTGCAGCCGGCACGCCCTGGAAGCCAACAAGCCAGCGCGGCGGCGACCTCAACCGCACGCTGGCTTTCCTGGCGACCGACCCGGCTCCATTGGCGACTGCAGCAACGTCCCTGGCGACCGCACTTTCCCCAGTCGCGACCGCGCTTTCCCCAATAGCGAATGCGCTCTCCCCTTTGGCGACCGCAGAGCCCGCCGCAGCCCGCTATTCGAGCGCGGCGGACGCCTCGGGCGCTTCGGACGCCTCGGCTCAGGCCTCCGATCTGCCACCCCTGGGCTTTGCCATCGCGCAACTGCACGGCATTTACATCCTCGCGCAAAATGCTCAGGGTCTGGTGGTCGTTGACATGCACGCGGCGCATGAGCGAATCATCTATGAACGGCTCAAATCGAGCCTGCAGGCAAAGACGCCCGCTCGTCAACCGCTCCTGATTCCCGCCACTTTCCGCGCGGAACCCCTGGAAGTTCGGGTGGTTGAAGATGAGCAGGAGGCGCTCGATGCCATTGGACTTGAGCTATCGGTTCTATCACCAACCGGCCTGGCGGTGCGAGCGGTACCAGCCGCACTGGCACGAGGCGATGTGGTGGCGCTTGCGCGCACCGTCATCGGCGAACTGCTCGAGCACGGCGCAAGCCGTGCGCTGGGTGAGCGGCAGGACGCGCTTCTGGCCGGCATGGCCTGCCACGGTGCGGTGCGTGCCAACCGGCGGCTGAGCATCGACGAGATGAACGCACTGCTGCGTGACATGGAACGTACGCCAGGTGCCGACCAATGTAACCACGGTCGCCCGACTTGGGTACAGATGCCGTTGGCTGAGTTTGATCGCTGGTTCATGAGGGGGCGCTGATGACCGCAGCACCCGTGGCAACCAGCGTGGTCGTCATGCTGGTCACTGGTCTTCTCGGCATGCAGCCCCTGTCCACCGATCTGTACCTGGGCTCCTTGCCCGCCATGGCTGATGACTTCGAAGTCGGAGGCGCGGCCGTCCAACTGACGCTCTCGGTATTCATCGGTGGCTTCGCCCTCGCGCAGCTGCTTGCTGGACCATTATCCGACCGCTACGGACGTCGCCCCATCGCGCTCGGCGGCTGCGCTCTGTATCTGATCGCCTGCGTGGCCTCGGCCATGGCACCCACGCTGGACGCGCTCATCCTGGCCCGCCTGGTTCAATCATTCGGCGCCTGCGCGGCGGTCATTTGCGCACGCGCCTTGGTCCGCGATCTTTACGTCCCGGCCGAGGGTGCCCGGGTCATGTCGCGTGCACTGGGCTGGATGACCGCTGTTCCCCTGCTGGGCCCGATCGCCGGCAGCTGGCTGCAGTACGCACTGGGCTGGCGCGCGAATTTCGTGCTCATGGCGCTGGCCGGAGCCCTGATGCTGTGGTTCTGCTGGCGGCACATGCCCGAAACCAATGCGCATCCGAATCCATATGCCACGAGTCTTTCGGGGCTTGCCAAAACCTACTGGCGCATCGCAGGCAGCGCGGACTTCCGGGCCTACACACTCATCGCCGCTGGCGCCTATTGCTCGCTGTTTACCTTTCTCATCGGCTCCTCTTTTGTCGCCGTGCGTGTCCTGGGGCTTCCTGCACAGCACTTCGGCCTGCTGTTCGGATCGGTTACCTCTGGCTTTCTGGCGGGCACACTTATCACACGTCGTGTGCTGCCGAAGCTCGGTATCAACGGCACGATTCGCGCGGGTGGCGTGGTCACCGCAAGCGCCGGGTTGAGTTTGGTCCTGCTTGAATTGGCGGGTCTCATCAATGTCTATTTGCTGGCGCTACCCATGTTCTTCGTATTTCTGGCCCATGGGCTTTTACAACCGACCAGTCAGATGGGTGCCATGGGTCCGTTTCCGCGCGAGGCCGGTGCTGCATCGGCCTTGACCGGCTGCTGCATGAGTCTGGGCGCGGTCGGTACAGGTCTTTGGGTGGGAGCCAGCTACGATGGCACGATGCGCCCGCTGGTCTTCACCGTGGCCGGTTTCACCAGCCTGACCGCGCTCTTCGCCTTTGGTCTACTCAAACGGCAGGCGCCCAGTCAGACATGAGCCTGGCCAAGCCCGCCGACGCCGTGTTTTTGTTGGGGCCCACCGCAAGCGGCAAAAGCGCCGCCGCCATGGCGATTGCAGAGCACTTCCCCGTCGAGATCATCAGCGTTGATTCAGCACAGGTCTATCGGGGTCTGAATATCGGCACGGCCAAGCCTTCCCAGGATGAACGTGCCCGCGTCCCGCATCACCTCATCGATATTCTGGACCCCACACAGGCCTATTCGGCTGCGCGATTTGCTCAAGACGCGCGAAGGCTTATAGAACAGATCGGCAGTCGCGGACGCTTGCCCCTACTGGTAGGCGGCACGATGTTGTATGTGCGAGCTATGGTCGGCGGACTGCATGAGCTGCCCTCGGCTGATGCTCAGGTTCGCGCTGATATCGAACATGAGGCGGCTGCGGTGGGATGGCCCGCCCTGCATCAGAAACTCGCGGCCGTAGACCCTGCCACGGCGGCGCGTCTTGCGCCCAACGACGCGCAGCGAATCCAGCGCGCTCTTGAGGTGTTCAAGGTTAGTGGCAAGACGCTCTCAGCCTGGCTGACTGACCCGCAGGCCCTGCCGAAATCCGCGGGCAGCGAATTACCCATCGTGTCGCTCGAACCCACCGAACGATCCTGGCTTCACGCCCGAATTGCACAACGCTTCGAAGACATGATCGCCCGGGGCCTGATCGAAGAGGTCCGAGCACTGCGACAACGCCCTGATTTGAATGCGGAACTGCCGGCACTGCGCAGCGTAGGGTACCGACAGGTGTGGGCCTGGCTCGACCAAACCGGTCCTCAGCGAACCGCCGACCTGCTCGACACCGGCGTGGCAGCCACCCGGCAGCTCGCCAAGCGGCAACTGACCTGGCTGCGCGCCATGCCGGAACGTACCGTAATCGACTGCATTGGTGACGATACAGTCGACCGCCTGGTCGCGGCGATCGGCGCACTCTGGCAGCCCTGAATTCAGAGCGACTCAGGCGGTAATCGCCGGTGTATGCTTGCCGCCGCGACGCCGCACTGCGTTCGGCAGGCCATCGTCCGACGGAGATTCTTGATGCAGACACCCGATTCCAGGACACCGCTTTCCGCTCTGACCATGGTGGGTCTTGGGCGCATGGGCGCCAACATGAGCCGACGGCTCGCCCGCGCCGGATTCACCGTGCACGGGTTCGACCCGGAGTCCAAGTCGCGCGACTCGCTCGCGGATGAGTCCGGTGTGAAAGTGCACGCGACGTTGCACGATGCGATCCGGGCACTGCCGTCACCCCGCGTGGTTTGGCTGATGGTACCTGCGGGCGAGGCCACCGACGCTGCGCTTGAGCAAATGCGCGAACTTCTTTCCGCCAGCGATATCGTGATCGATGGCGGCAATGCCAACTACCAGGAGTCGCAGGCACGAGCACTCGCGATGGGCGAACACGGCCCACGGTTTGTTGACTGTGGCGTCTCTGGAGGCGTGCACGGCCTCGCCAATGGTTACTGCTTGATGGTGGGCGGTGAAAAACCGGTGATTGAGCGACTGAAACCACTTTTTCAGGCCCTCGCTCCGGCGCCCAATCAGGGATGGGTACATTGCGGAAGCGTTGGAGCCGGTCACTTCGCCAAGATGCTGCATAACGGCATCGAATACGGAATGATGCAGGCACTGGCCGAAGGCTTTGCCCTGATGATGCGACGCCCTGAATTGATTGATGATCCGGCCAGCGTTGCCGAGGCCTGGCGCTACGGCAGTGTGGTGCGCTCCTGGTTACTCGACATCACTGCAGGCGCGCTCGCTGAACGTGAGGCGCTAGAAAAGGTCGCTCCCTTTGTAGCCGATTCGGGAGAAGGTCGTTGGACTATCGACGAAGCCATTCGGCAAGGCACGCCGGTACCGGTTATCGCGGCTGCCATGATGACCCGCTTTGATTCCCAGGGCTACGCTGACCCGGCCAACCGCCTGTTGGCGATGATGCGAAAAGGCTTTGGCGGCCATGCCGTCAAGTAATGCTCCACCCGGCGTCGGGGCTTCGCCGTCAACGGGGTCAACGCCTCTTTCTTCGACACGACCAGCCGTGCGAGACCTGGTATCGGTCGTCGTAGTCATGGGCGTATCAGGCTGCGGGAAAAGTACGGTCGGGCTTGCCCTGGCCAAACGGATGGGCTGGCGATTTGTCGATGCCGATGATTTTCATCCGTCTGCCAATGTCGAGAAAATGCGCGCGGGTATCCCGCTCACCGACGATGATCGCACGCCCTGGCTGGGAAAACTCAATGCTGTGCTTCGTCACAGCGCTGCAAAGAGAGAGTCCATCGTACTGGCCTGCTCTGCGCTGCGCGAGAAGTATCGCAGCCTCCTGGCCGATCGCCTGCCGGGCCTGCGCGTAGTGCACCTCAGCGGCAGCTTCGAGCTCATTGAGGCACGGCTTAAGGCGCGACAGCATCGCTACATGCCACCGGCTCTTCTGCAGTCGCAGTTCAGTACGCTTGAGCCACCGACACATGCGTTGACGCTGGATATTGCCCGCCCCGTAGCCGAGATCGTCGAGGCGGCGGCAAGCCAGCTGTCTGCACCCCATCGCTAGTCAGTCAAAGGTAATCGTCACCCTCGTGGCAGCCCGATTGCCCGCCGAATCCCGGGAGGTCACGACGACCTCAAGCGAGCTGACCCCCGGGGGTGGCACTACCGTGAATTTCTTATCCTGCACCGAAAAATTCAACCAATCAGGCAATTTGGTGCCGTCCGCCGACGCTGCGGTCACGGCGATCTGAGCCTGCGAATCACTGTGTGCGAAGGTGTCAGCCGGCAGAGCAACCACAAACCATGTAGACCAGCCCTGCCACCAGTACATCGAGCAACGCCGTGGTGAGCATGAGAACCTGGATGAGCGAGAGCACCAAATACGCCCCTTCAGACGATGGCTAGTCGAACCACCACCACGCTAACAGATCCACGGCATTCTCTCGACCCCCCTGCGCGCGCAGCGACAGTCGTCGACTGATGTCGTACTGCAGACGAACAAGGTTCGCCAGACCATTCAGACCTTGCTCATAACTGAGCATGAGTCGTGATGACAGACGACGACCGATGGTGACGACCTGCTGGCCAGCAGCCCCGGCCGTTGCCTCTCGCGCGCCACCGCGCAGCGGTGGCAGCCCCAGCCGCTGACTGCCCAGGGCATCGCGCATGCCTTCGCGAGCCGGGCCCACGCCCATGAACTCAAGGCCGAACGCCTGATTGAGACTACCCGCCAGACCGCCATCATCGCTGCCCAGAATGGCCATGGCAGCCTCTCGCAAAGCAAATGCCTGCGCCGCACCCGCGGCATCTTCAAGTGCCGTACCCAACACCAGCCAGGATAGCTTCTGCGCGTCGGGCAACTCGGGTTCGCTCACCAGCCGTACTCTGGGCGCGAGCGCCGTACCCGTCACGCTGACACCCGCCTTGATGGTCTGACCGCTGAGCGTCTCGCCCGTGCGTGACGCCACAATATCCAGCGCAGGATTGTCGGGCGCGCCACTGAAGCGAATCTCGCCACGATCAATATCCAGTCGACGCCCCCAGGCGGTATAGCCACCCTCACGCACGCGCAGAACACCGTTGGCGCGCAGTTGCTGGGGCAAGCGCCCACTCAAGCTCACCGCCCCCTCCAGTCGTGCATCGACACCACCGCCATGAACCTTGAAGGCCTGGCCCAGATCGATGCGCAGATCGGTCTCAATCTGTAGCAGCGGGGCGGCCGTCGCGCTGGCTGGCGCCGCCGTGTCGGGCGCCGACCCAGGGTCAGGCGCCTCACCCAACACGCGTACATCCGCCGGCAGTTCGGGCACGCCGGCACTGCGCAATTCGATCACACCATCATCCGCGCGCAGAGCGCCGCGCCAGCGCATCAGAGGCCCACTGACCGACAAGGTCGTGTCACCCGATACCCGCAAACGCTGCCCAGGCCCCAGGGGCACCGCCAGCCGCTGCGCACGCACATCGAGCTGACCGCGCAGACTGGCCGCCTCGAGGCTTCCCGGCGGATGGCTGAGCTGCCCTGAGAGCGCGAGCTCGCCGTCCACGCCGCTGGCGAACCTGAGCTTATCCAGGCGCAGCTCGCCAGGCGCAAGCTGCGCCAGTAGCTGTCCATCGCGCAGGCGCCAACCCAACGCACGGTTGAATAGACCCAGCGCTTCACCCCGCAATGTCCCCGTGAGTTCGGGGGCCTGCAGGGTGCCACCAACCTGTCCGACAAAGCCCAGACGACCGGCTACCTGCCAGTCGGGGCCGGTATAGCGACGCGCCAGCGCCAGTGAGGACAGGCTCAGTTCGACGGGGCCGCTAAGGCGCCCCTGCTCGATGCGAAGCGCCACGCGGTTGCGGTCAAGCCCCAGCGCATGGGCTGAACCGACTGAAGCGGTATCGATCACCGAGGCATCGATCGACCCGGTGAGCGCATCGGGTAATGCACCCTGAACAGACCAGCCCGCCTGCAGGCGCAGCTGACCGATGGTGGCCTCGACCGCCGCCGGCAAGGCAGTCGGACGCGCGCCCTGTTCGGCCCAGGCGATAAGCCGCGCCAGCGGTAACTCGGCGATGTCGCCGCGGGCATCCAGTACGCCCTCTTCGACCGCCAGCCGCGCCAGACGGATGGTGCCGCCTCCGACCAGGGCCAGATTGAGCTCACTGAGCACCTGGGCTCTGGCGCTCAGGCTGAGCTGCGCGGGCTGCGCAAGGTTGGCCCTTACGACTCCGTCCGCCACCACGGTCTCGAGCACGACCTGCCAGTCGGGCCAGGCGTCCTGCGCGCGATCAAGTTGCCCCATTCCACGCGCGCTCAGGGTCTGTCCGGGAATGCTCAGCTGGACATCCACCTGGTGAGCCTGCGCCGCCCCTTCGACACCAAGCCGCAGGCTATCGAGCCTCAGGCGATTCCAACGAAGCTGATCGCCTCGGGCCTGCAAGACCAACCGCGTGTTCTGCAGCGCCCAGCTGGCCGCGCGCTGCGGCGTGCTCGCCTGCGCAACGGGCGGCAACGCCTCAAACCGTGCATCGATACGGACACGCCCCGAGGCACGGACGTCGATTGCACCAAGGTCATCCGCCTGTACCAGCAGCGACAAGCTGTCGCCCTCGCCGCCCAGACTGCCCTGAGCACTCAAACGATTTCGGCCATGTTCGATCGATACCGCAACATCGCGCAGATGGCGCTGCTTAAGCTCGGCCGTGCCGCGTACTGAACCCGTGAATGCACGCGTCCCCAATCGACCTTCGCGCACTCGAAGATCGACCGATAACTCGGGCTGCTCGCCCAGCTGGCCGCGAACACTGCCCTGCGCACGCGCGCTACCCTTGAGGCCTGCGATCGCGGCCAGATCACCCCATAGCTCGCCCGTCCATGAAAACGCGTGTGGCTGCGCGAGAGCCAGTTCGGCGTCACCCGATACCTGCACGCCGGCCACTTGGGCCTGCAGACGGGACAGACGCAGGGTTTTCGTGCTGAGCTCAATGCCGGTCTGCAGGCGTATCTCTGAATCGCGAAGGAGCTGGACCTGATCGCTCTGGCGCATCGACTGATCGCTCTGGCGCTCGGCCTGATCGTTCAATCGCGCGCGCATCTGCAGCGCGCCGCGACCCCGATCCCAACGAAGCTCGCCGTGCAGCTGAGTGGGCACGCCCTGCTGCGTCCACCGCGACAGATCCAGCGCCTCGAAACGTACCGCACCGGAAAGACGGGTCAGCCACTCATCCAAAATCTCGGGCGGCCGGGTCAGACCCTCCACTGAACCCTGCACCTGCAATACGCCACCCGCGCTGTCCTCCAGCCGCGCCTGGCTCACCGTGAGCCGGGCCTCATCGGTCCAGCTCAGGCTCGCCTTCAGATCGCGCACCGGCAGTAGCGACTGCTCGACGACACCCGGCAAGGCGTTGCTCAGATCAAGCTGCGCGCTCTGGCCAGCCGTATCAATCAGCACGACACCCGATAGCGACGTGGCCGGTGCCTGGGCAACCCAGCGCCGCACATCAAGCTCACGCAACTGCAACTCGGCAGGCCCGGTCAGCGCCGCCTGCTCGGGCGCCAGCTGAGTCTTGAGCCGAAGCAGGGCATCATGCCAGCGGGCGCTGGCCTCAAGGGCAGCGCTGCGAGCATCACCGTGTAACTCAAGCAGCACATCCAAAGGTTTCTCACCGGCCTGCACAACGGTGCCTTGTAGCCACGGGGCCATATCCACCTGCAATTGCGCCGAAAGCGCAAAGGCGTGGGGCGCGACAAGCTGCGCCTGTAGCGCTGCGGCCTGCAGCACTACACCTTGAAGACGACCGGATCGCGCCTGCACGCCAAGTCCTTTCGCATCCCCCGAAAGCGCCAGTCTGAGGTCATGCACGACCCAGAACGACTGGCCACGCTGCAAGGTCAGCTCGCCAATACGCAGTTCATCAATGACCCAATCAAGCCCTGGGTACGGCAGCTCCGGCCATGCAGTCGCCGCGTCGCCCGGTGGGGTCGTGATCACCAGCGACTGCGCCTGAAGCTGGGCGAGCTCAAGGCGACCTGACCACAGTGAACGCCATCGCCAGGCAAGCGTCACCTCGCGCGCCGCTGCCTGAGCCGCTACCTGAGCCTCTGGTTGAACCGCCACTTGAGCCCCAAGCGGAGGCACCGTAGAACGCCAGGTGATCCGCTTAGCCTGTACGCGCCCGCGCCAGTCAACGACCGCGTCAATCAGCTCAAGGCGACCTTCGCTGGCGACCACCGCCCGGTCGATCAGCAGTCGAGTAAGCGGAGCCTGAAACGCCCACAGCGCTGCGGCAAGAAGCAGCGGCGCGAGCAGCAGGCCTGCCAAGACCCATGACCATCGCCTTAAACCCATCCGCATCCGTGCATGCCTCAAAAGCCGTACCCGACGGACAGATGGACGCGCCAGCGATTGATCTGCTGCGCATGGGCCAGATCCAGCATGACTGGCCCCACAGGGGTACGCCAACGCAAGCCCGTACCCCAACTGGCCACTGAGCGATAACTGCTCAGGGTATCGCTGGCGTTACCGCGATCATGAAACAGCGCCACCCGCAGGTTGTCGCGCACCGGATGCTGATACTCCAGCGTGCCCACCGCCAGCACCCGACCGCCCACGATAGCGCCCCGATCGGGCACCCCCAGTGACAACAGGCGGTAACCGCGCACCGACTGAGAGCCCCCTGCACGAAACAGGTTCTCCGACGGAATATCTTCACGGGAACCCGCGGCGACCAGGCCCAGCTCGGCGCTGGCCAAAAGGCGTCCGCCTGACAGCAATCCTTGTGACGGCATGGGCCAGAAATACAGCCCGCGCGCATACCCGCGCACAAAGCTTCGATCAGACCCCAGCCCGCGCGAGGCACCCGACACATGGCTCGCCAGCGAGAAACCATCGGCCGGATCGGTGTCAACGTCAAGGCGACGCAGGCTCCAGCCATAGCCCAGCACGAAGGCTTGACGCGCGTCGGGCGGACCATCGTTCAGACGCCGACGCTCTGACTGGTAGACCAGCGACACCAGATCATCGCCATCGGATCGACGCCAGCCCTGACCCACATGCGTCTGGCCACGCACCAGCTCCTCGCCGGCCACGTCGAGCCGCTCAACGCTGGAGCCCACCACCCAGTAGCGGCCGTCATCCTTGACGGGTGAACGCAGGTTGACAAAGCCGCGCTGGCGCCGCGTCTCCAACATGATGCCCGACTCCGACTGCCAGGCATGCCCGAACAGGTTGCGATGCTCATGCGCAAACTGCACCCGCGCGCCATAGTCGGTACTGAAGCCGGCCCCCAGCGCAAGGCGCTGCGCCTGCACTTCGACCAGATCGACCAAGAGCGGTACCCGATCGGTATCAGGGTCGTTTTCAAGCGCGGCAAGATCGGGCAACACACTGGCACTGCTGAAATAACCCGAGTCGCGCAGCCGCGACTGCCAGGTCAGCAGCGCATCGAGCCGATAAGGTTCGCCCTCTTTGAAGGGTCGATAGGCCTGCACCCGTTGCGCATCGTAGTGCGCCAGCCCACTGTAGCGCGCCGGGCCAAAGCCAAGCCGTGGCCCGCTATCGACCGTTAGTTGCAGACTGACAGCGGTGGTGGCCGGATCGACCACGGCCTCGCTGCGTACAATCGTAGCCCGCAAGAATCCGGCCTGGTTCAGCGCGTCGATCAACGCCCGCTTGCCCTGCTCCCACAGATCGGGTTTGAAGAAAGTGCCTTCGGCGAGTGTCCACTGGGTCAGCATCTGCTCGCGTAAAGGGCCTGGCTGCGCCAGCCCACCCAGTAGATCAAGCCTTACGCGGCTGACCGTGGCGCGGGCGCCCGCGTTCACCTCGATACGTACAGATCGGCCCTCTGCCTGGACACCGGCCCGGCCAGAGAAGTACCCCTCGCTGCGCAGCAAGGCTTCCAACTCCGGCTGCAGACGCGCCAGTAGGGCCTCGAACTGATCGGGATCGTAATCCTCCCGGGTGTGCCAGCGACCGATCAGCGTGCGCTGGCGAATCAGCGTGACCAGCTCATCCGGCGCTGAAATCAGCAATTCGTAGTTGGGTCGCGTGCCACTGGTGGCGGCGGCCTCGCCTTCGCGGGCTGCGGGCGTGGACGCCCCATCAGGTCCGACAGTCTGCGCCACAGCCCCTGACAGCAGACCGCACATTGCAAGCGCCCCAAGCACCCGGCACACGTGGATACCCGTGGGACCATGCCTGTCGCGAAAGCGATAAAGACAGCTGCTACCCATGCCTGTGATGCTTGATGCTGCCACGAGGAGAGGGGGCTTAAGCGGCGGCCCGCCAGCGACCTTACCGAACGACGGTGGGCGCCGCCCCGGCCGGTCTTGGCACGATTTCACCGATACGCCAGGCACGCTCACCAGCCGCAGCGAGCATGGCCAGCGCACGATCGACATCGGACGCCGCCACCACGATAGCCATGCCAATGCCCCCGTTGAACACACGCCACATTTCGGCATCAGCGATACCGCCCTTCGCCTGCAGCCAGTCAAACAGCGGCGCACGCGTCCAGGCATCGCGATGAAGAACGGCCCGCAGCGTATCGGGCAGCACGCGCGGCAGGTTCTCCACCAGACCGCCGCCCGTGATGTGAGCCAGGCCCTTCACAGGCACCTCACCCAGCAGGCCGAGCACGGAGGGCACGTAGATTCGCGTGGGCTCCATCAGCGCATCGGCAAGGCTACGACCATGAAAATCGTCATTGAGCTGCGGCGCAGTCAGGCCTCCAAAGGCGCGTTCGATCACTCGACGTACCAGCGAGTACCCATTGGAATGAACCCCGCTGGAACCCAGGCCGATGACCGCGTCGCCGGCCACGACCCTAGAGCCATCGATGATGGCCGACTTTTCAACCACGCCCACGGCGAAGCCCGCCAGATCGTATTCACCATCGGGATACATGTCGGGCATCTCGGCGGTCTCGCCACCAATCAGCGCACAGCGTGAGAGCTCGCAGCCGCGCGCGATGCCTGCCACCACACGCGCCGCGACCTCGACATCGAGACGACCGCAGGCGAAGTAATCCAGAAAGAACAGCGGCTCGGCACCCTGCACCAAAATGTCGTTGACACTCATGGCGACCAGGTCGATACCCACCGTGTCATGCCGACCCAGGGCAAAAGCCAGGCGCAGCTTGGTACCCACCCCGTCCGTGCCCGACACCAGGACCGGCTCGCGGTAGCGCTTGGGTACCTCGAACAGAGCACCGAAGCCGCCGATGCCCGCCAGAACGCCCTCGCGCAGGGTGCGCCTGGCCAGGGGTTTGATGCGATCAACCAGCGCGTCACCAGCGTCAATGTCGACGCCGGCCGATTTGTAAGACAGGGGTTCAATCATGGCGGGCTTTCGTGAGGAAGGCGGTACAGCCGATACAATGGCCGGATTTTAGCCGTCCCGGCGGTTTTCCCCTGTTGACTGGGGCCTGGCCCCGGTGGCCCATTGATGTCACTCACCGACGAGTGCCGCTCACCGTTTGTTATCGCTCAACCACTGATGTCGCTCAAGCACTGATGCCGTTCACCGACCGACAACGTCAGACCCTGGCCTGGCTGATCATCGCCCTGCTGCTTGCGGGACTGGTGTACGCCCTGCGCAGCGTACTCACGCCCTTCGTGGCGGCAGCGGTGCTCAGCTACGTGCTGGCGCCCGGCGTGGCGGGTCTGCATGCCCGCCGGCTACCCCGGCCCATCGCCAGCATCCTCATGATCTTGGCGGCTTTCGGCGTACTGCTCATCCTCCTGCTGGTGTTGATTCCGGTGGTGCAGAAAGAGTTTAGTCTCATCCGAGAGCAGCTTCCCACGCTGGTGGCAACCCTCACGGGCACGGCCCTGCCCTGGCTTAACGACCACCTGGGTCTATCGCTCAGCCTTGACCCCATCGCACTTCGCGACTGGCTGCGCGCGCAACTGGCCGGCAGCGGCGAAGACATCCTGGGCGCGGTGATGCGCTATGCCCGCTCAGGGGGCAGCGCTGCGATCGAGGTCGTCAGCCTGATGCTGTTGGTGCCCGTGCTGGTGTATTACCTGCTGGTTGACTGGCCTCGCCTCACCGAACACACCCGCGAACTGGTGCCCCGCCGCTGGGCGACCGGGCTGGGCGGTGCGCTACACGAAACCGACGATCTGCTGGGCCAGTATCTGCGGGGACAACTGCTGGTCATGGCGGCCCTGGCCCTGTGGTACGCGGCCGCACTCTTCTTTGTCGGGCTGGACACCTGGCTGCCCCTGGGCATTCTCACGGGTCTGCTGGCTTTCGTTCCCTACCTTGGCTTTGGGCTCAGCCTCATCATCGCGCTCATCGCCGGCATGCTGCATCTGGGCCCGCTGCAGGGTGCTGTTTCAGTCGGCGCGGTTTATGCCATCGGCCAGTTGCTCGAGAGCTACTGGCTGGTGCCTCGCCTGGTCGGCGAACGTATTGGCCTGCACCCCGTCGCAGTGGTCTTTGCGCTCTTCGCCTTCGGCGCCCTGCTGGGGTTCGTCGGCATTCTGCTCGCCCTGCCGCTGGCGGCGATCGCTCTGGTCTGCCTGCGTCGCCTGCGCGCAGCCTGGCTGTCCAGCGACTTTTACCGGCAGCAATCCTGAGGCCGGCCACTGCAAGCCCTGCCGCGATCGCGCATGCGCCAGCTGACTCTTGATCTGTTGCGGCCCGCACCGGCCAGTCTGGACAATTTCGTGGTCGGCTCCAACCAGGAGGTCGTGCATACGCTGCAGGCGATCGCCATCGGCGAGCGGCGCACGCGCTTCGTGCATTTATGGGGTGCGCCGGCTACCGGCAAATCCCATTTGCTGGGCGCCCTGGGCGGACTTTCCCTAAGCCCGCAGACGCCACTGGCAGCGTTTCGCCTGCCACGCGGCGCGCGCGTCATCACGATGGATGACTGCGACCAGCTCGACGCTGAGCGTCAGCATGCGCTCTTTCACCTGTACAACCAGGTACTCGCCCAGACCGACGTGGCCCTGGTCAGCGCAAGTCGCAGCGCTCCTGCGTCAATGACGGTTCGAGAAGAGCTGCGCACCCGTCTGGCCTGGGGCCTGGTGATGCAGTTACAGCCGCTGACCGATCAGGATCGCCTGCAGGCCTTGCGCGCGGTGGCCAAGGCCCATGGGGCCCACGTTGCCGACGAGGTCCTCGAATACCTCGCAACCCGCAAGGCGCGGGACATGCGCAGCCAGCTGCAATGGCTGCAGGCCCTTGATCGCTACGGTCTTGAGCGCAAGCGACCGCTGACGCTGCCGCTGCTACGAGAGCTGGAAAGCCGGCAGTCGGTACCGGTTGAAAACGCCGCCGCTGGTAAACTCGATCCCCTTCATGACTGATCCCACGCTTCATCGCTCAGCCTCGGCCGGTTCTGCGGCGCAGACCGCCGGTCGGCTCGCCCTGTTTGACCTCGACCATACCTTGCTACCCCTGGACAGCGACTATGAATGGGCCCGCTTTCTCGCGCGCCTGGGCGTGGTTGACGAAGCCGAGCAGCAGCGACGCAATCAGTACTTTATGGATCAGTACCGGGCCGGCACGCTCAACATGACTGAATTTCTGCAGTTTCAGCTGGCCCCGCTGGCGGCGCATCCGCGCCCAACCTTAGACGCCTGGCACCAGCGCTACATGCACGAAGTGATCCGACCCGCCATGCGCCCGACGGCCCTGGAGCTGGTCCGCAAACATCAGCAGGCGGGCGATTTATGCGCCATCGTCACCGCCACCAACGAGTTCGTCACCGCACCCATCGCCCAGGCCTTTGGTGTCGCGCATCTGGTGGCGACCGGCATTGAGAGCATCGACGGGCGCTTTACCGGCAGGCCCCGTGGCACCCCCTCTTTTCGTGAGGGCAAGCTTACGCGCACGGACGAGTGGCTTGCCTCGCTGGGTCTGCGCTTTGAGACGTTTTCGCAGACGTATTTTTACAGCGACTCGGCCAACGACATACCCCTGCTGACACGGGTTTCGCACCCGGTCGCCACCAACCCGGATGCCCGCCTCGAAGCGCATGCGCGCGAACGCGGCTGGACCGTACTGAGGCTGTTCGATTGATACGCGCCCTCATCAACCGCTGGTTCAAGCGCGGCGCTGAAGGGCCGCGCGCCGCCATCCGCGAAAAACCACGTCGCCTCAAGGCGAGCGCCCACGGCATTGAGCAGTCGCGCGTGGCCGATGCCGCCATGCGTACCTGCTCTGGACTGCGCGAGGCGGGATACCAGGCCTGGATCGTGGGCGGCGGGGTGCGCGACCTGATGCTGGGCCTCACCCCAAAAGACTTTGACGTCGCCACCAACGCCACGCCCGATCAGGTGCGCGCGATTTTCAGGCGCTCACGCATCATCGGCCGCCGCTTTCAGATTGTTCATGTGATGTTTGGCCGTGAAACCATTGAGGTTTCCACCTTTCGTGCCATCCAGGACGAGGCTGAAACCGACGAGCACGGTCGTGTTCTGCGCGACAACGTCTGGGGCTCTCAGGCTGAAGACGCCGCCCGCCGTGACTTCAGCATCAATGCCCTGTATTACGACCCGGTTGACGATGTACTGCTTGATTATCACGATGGCGTGCGCGATCTGAAGCGGCGGGTGCTGCGCATCATCGGCGATCCCACGCAGCGCTTCCGCGAAGACCCAGTGCGCATGCTGCGAGTGGCCCGCTTTGTCGCCAAGCTGGGTTTCAGCATTGAACCCAAGACCCGTGCCCCCATTAGAGAGCTGGCCGGTCTCATCTCCAACATACCGGCAGCGCGTCTGTTCGACGAAATGCTCAAGCTGCTCGTCTCAGGGCATGCGCTGGCCTGTCTTCATGAATTGCGCCGCGAAGGCCTGCACCATGGCCTGCTGCCCATGCTGGATGTCATCCTCGAGCAACCCGACGGCGAGCGTTTCGTCACGACCGCACTTGAGCGCACTGACCAGCGGGTTCTCGCGGGCAAAACCATTTCCCCCGGTTATCTGTTTGCCAGTCTGCTTTGGCAGCCGGTTCGTACCCGCTGGGTGGCGGCCTGCGCGCAGGGTGAGCCCACCATACCGGCTCTGGCCATGGCGATTGAAGCCACTCTGGACGAACAGGCCGAGCAGCTAGCCATTCAGCGCCGACACATGGGCGACATGCGCGAAATCTGGATGATGCAGCCACGCTTTGAGCGCCGCACCGGACGCTCGCCCTACGCGCTGCTTGAGCACATGCGTTTTCGTGCCGGCTACGATTTCATGTTGATGCGCTGTGACGCCGGCGAGCTCGATCCGGACGTTGGGCGCTGGTGGTCCGACTTCATCGATGGCGATGGCGCTGCGCGCCAGGCACTCATCCAGGAAGTCGCCTCGCGCGGCAGCTCGGCTGGCAGTGGCAACAAGCGGCGACGGCGGCGGGGTCCGCGTCGCGAACGCGGCGAGGGCGATGCTCGGGCCCCAGAGTCGGCCCCAACCGGCGACTGAGCAGCGCGTCGATCATGACGCTGCGTACCGCTTTCATCGGCCTGGGGGCCAATCTGGGAGACGCCCGCGCAAGCCTGAGTTCGGCTGTGCAGGCGATCACCGCTCTGCCTCTTACCCGCCTGAACGCGCGCTCAGGCGTTTATCGCAGCGCCCCCGTGGACGCTCCCGGACCCGAATTTCTGAACGCGGTGGTGGCTATCGATACCGAGCTTGAAGCACAGGCCCTGCTCGCAGCCCTGCACGCCATCGAGCAGTCTGCGGGACGCGTGCGCTCGGTGCGCAACGCGCCGCGCACCCTCGACCTGGACCTTCTGCTGTTCGGTAACGAGCGCATCAATACCCCCACGCTGCAGGTTCCGCACCCGCGACTGCACGAACGCGCCTTCGTGCTGGCGCCTCTTCACGAAATCGCCCCTGACCTGCACATCGAGGGGCAGGGAGCCGTTGCCGCTCTACTTGAATCAGTGCGCCATCAACGCATCAGCCGAGAGCCTGCATGAGCAGCCTGCCCATACCTGTGCAGACCATTGGGCTGCTGATCGCGTCGAATGTCTTCATGACCTTCGCCTGGTATGCCCACCTGAAGGACATGTCGGCCAAGCCCTGGTGGTACGCTGCCCTGGCCAGCTGGGGTATTGCCCTGTTCGAGTACCTGCTGCAGGTGCCCGCCAATCGCATCGGATATGGCACTTTTTCGCTGGCGCAGCTGAAAATCCTTCAGGAAGTGATTACGCTGGCAGTCTTCGTACCCTTTGCTGTGCTTTATATGAATCAGCCCATCAAACTCGACTATCTTTGGGCGGCGCTTTGCCTTTTAGGCGCCGTTTATTTCGTATTTCGCTCATGAACTCACCCTTCGAGCGCTACCGTCACATCGTCATCGAGGGGCCCATCGGCGTGGGCAAGACCTCGCTCGCCCGCAAGCTGGCCGAGCGCTTTTCAGCTCGAACGGTCTTCGAAGAACCCGAGGGCAATCCCTTTCTCGAGCGCTTTTATCGCGACAGTCGCCGCTACGCGCTGCCCACCCAGTTATTTTTCCTGTTCCAGCGGGCACAGCGGCTACGTGAACTGGCTCAGCGCGACCTTTTTTCCGAGGCGGCGGTGGGCGATTTTCTGCTTGAAAAAGATCCGCTGTTCGCCAGGCTGACACTGGACGATGACGAACTGGCGCTCTATCAGACCATCTACGCAAGCCTGCAGCCGCAGGCACCCACCCCCGATCTGGTGATCTATCTGCAGGCGCAGCCCGAAACGCTGCTTGAACGCATCGGGCGACGCGGTATTCCCATGGAAGCGGGCATCACCGACGCGTATCTGCGCGCGCTCATCGACCAGTACAGCCGCTTCTTTCATCACTATGAAGCAGCACCGCTGCTCATCATCAACACTGAGCGGCTCAATCCACTGGATCGCGAGGAAGACTTCGACATTCTGCTGCGCCAGCTGGGCGATCTGCGCGGACGGCGCAGCTTTTTCAGTATGGGTCAGTAGCCGCCCGATCGATTGCCGGGGCGATCAGGTCCATTCGGTATCGGTCGGGTTTCATCAATTCGTCATCTGACGCCTGTATGCTGTTTTATCTGACCACGCGCATGGGTCCCCATGAGTGCCCGAATCCTCATTGTTGAAGACGAACCGGCCATCCGCGAGCTGCTGCGCATCAATTTGCACCATGCCGGTTTCACGGTCGATGCGACGGATGGCGTCGACAGCGCACTGGCTGCGATCGCTGCCAACCGACCCGACCTGATCCTGCTCGACTGGATGATGCCCGGACGCTCGGGGCTCGAGCTAATCCGCCACCTGCGCGCCGTCGCGGCCACAAGGGCGCTGCCCGTCATCCTGATCACCGCACGCGCCCAAGAAGGTGACAAGCTGCAGGGTTTCGACAGCGGGGCCGACGACTACATCACCAAGCCGTTTTCGCCACGCGAAGTGGTAGCCCGGGTGCGTGCCCTGCTGCGACGAGCGGCGCCCGAGGCCAGCCAGGCCCCCCTGCAGATTGCCGGACTACGGCTCGAACCTGACAGCCAGCGGGTGCTTGCTCACGAGACCCCGCTTGAGCTCAGCCCGACCGAGTATCGACTGCTGCACTGCTTCATGAAGCAGCCCGATCGGGTGCTGTCACGCGCAAAACTCATCGACAGCGTCTGGGGTGATCGGGTCTACATCGAGGAACGCACGGTCGACGTGCACATCCGCCGCCTGCGCCTGGCGCTTGCGCCCTCCGGGCATGAGCGCCTCATCGAGACGGTTCGCGGCGGCGGTTACCGCTTCCTGCCACAATAGCGGTCATGCGCGAGGGCTTCGCCTCGCAATCGTGAGCGGGTCTCGTCAACCTGCAAGGGGCTGTGCGTTCATGGTGCTAAGCGCGTGATCTGGATTAGAACCCTGCTGTTTGTCGCGGTCGTCTTGGCCGCGGCCATCTTCCTGCATCGGCACATTGCCAGTGAAGTGGCGGTGGGCCTGCTCGCCGTGGCGCTACTGGCCATGGGTGTTTATCACGCCTGGTTTTTGTCGCGCATCAGCCACTGGGCCAATCTGCCCAGCAAACGCGTATTGCCCATCGGTTGGGGCATGTGGATGCCTCTTATCGAGCGGCTCAACCGGTTCTCTCGTCAGCAGCAGGATCGCGTCGCCGAGCTCGACAGCGAACTTGAGCGAATTCACGCCGCGGTCGACCGCCTGCCCGATGGTCTGGTGGTCCTTGATCGTTTTGACCACATCGCCTGGAGCAACCAGGCGGCCGAAGCGCTGCACGGCATCTTCGGCACCCGCAGACCCATCGACCATTTCATTCGCCACGCCGACTTCAACGAGATGCTGCCCAAGCGTGATTTGGCGGTGCAAAAAGCTCGCATCGACCTGCCCTCGCGGCCTGGGCGGGTGTTTGAGATGGAGCTGCATCAGGCTGACGAGGGCTTTCGGTTACTGATAACCCGCGACATCACCGAGCAGGCCAAGCTTGATGCCATGCGCAGCGATTTCGTCGCCAATGTCTCGCACGAGATCCGCACACCGGCTACCGTGATTTCGGGTTTCGCTGAAACCCTGCTCACCCTTGAGCTCGATGAATCAGCGCGCCGCGAGTATCTGGGCTCGATCCTGCGACAGAGCGAAACCATGGGCCGGCTGGTGGGCGATTTACTGCTGATTTCGTCGCTTGAGCGATCACCCGACCGGGCCGACGAGATGCCGATCGCGCTGCGGGGCATGCTCGCTGCGCTGATGGACGAAGCGCGCGCGCTATCGTCGGGGCGACACACCCTCAGCCTGCACTTCGAAGGTCCCTCGCAGGTTCTGGCAGTACCCGCCGAGCTTGAGAGCGCGGTGCGCAACCTGCTCACGAATGCAGTTCGCTACACGCCCGAGGGCGGTTCGGTCGAAATCGACTGGCGCGTGCGCGATGATGAGGGTTGGCTCAGTATTCGCGATACCGGAATTGGCATTGCGGCCGAGCATCTGCCACGTCTGACTGAGCGCTTTTACCGGGTCGACCGCAGCCGCTCGCGCGACACCGGCGGCACCGGCCTGGGTCTGGCCATCGTCAAACGCATCGCGAATCGGCACCAGACGCAGCTGCGCATTGACAGCGCGGCTGGGCACGGCAGCACCTTCACTCTGTGTCTGCCGGCGCGGCGTCTGCTACCCGAACCGGCCAGCGTCCCTAAAGACGAGGCCCAGGTCGCCTGAGGCTGGCTCGTCCGTTGATATCAACCCAGGGCTGCGAATCGCTCCAGATGATGGTCAGCATCGCCCAGCCACTGGGCCAGCATGGTCAGGCGCTTGAAGGTATGAGCCACCTTCATCTCCTGGGTCATGCCCATGCCACCGTGCAGCTGCACGGCTTCCTGCCCTACATGACGGGCAGCCTCGGCGATCTTGACTTTGGCTGCGGACACCATGCGCATTCGTTCATCGGCGCTTACCGTGCCGCGCGCCGCCCCGTCAACACGGCTGCAGGCCAGCAGGGTGATTGAGCGCGCCTGCTCGGCACTCACAAACATATCGACCAGACGGTGCTGAAGAGCCTGAAAACTGCCAATGGGCACCCCAAACTGACGCCGCGTCTTGAGATATTCAAGCGTGGCTTCGCAGGCATAGCGCATCGCACCTACCGCCTCGGCACAGGACAGCACGCTGGCAAAGTCGACGACTTCCACCAGGCTGTCGTAGGCGCTGGCCGCGCCGCCCACGCGATCGGCTGCTGAGACCCGTACGCCGGCCAGACGCAGATCCGCCGCGCGCAGATTGTCCTGCGTGCGAAAGCTCTGTATCTCAAGGCCCGGCGATTGCGGGTCAAGCGCAAACAGGGCAATGCCTTCAGGGTCATCGTTTGAACCGCTTAAGCGAGCACTGACCAACAGACGCTGCGCAATCGGGGCATACAGCACCAGGTGTTTTTCGCCGTCAAGGCGCCAGCCCTCACCGTCGGACCTCGCCGTGGTACTCACGTGGCTGAGCTCGTAACGGGCCCCTGCTTCACTGTGAGCCAGCGCCCAGCACTCGCGCCCTTCGGCGATCGCAGGCAGCCAGCGCGCACGCTGCTCAGTGCTCGCCTGAGTGCCAATCAGGCGGGCTGCCAAAGCCACCGTGGGCACAAAGGGCTCAAGCACCAGCGCCCGACCAAAGGCCTCCATGCTGCCCACCAGGTCAAGGGCACCGCCGCCGAAGCCACCATCGTCCTGCCCGATGGCCAGCCCCAAGAGACCGAGTTCGGCAAGCTTTTCCCAAAGCGGCGCACTGTAGCCCGCCTGGCTGGCGATGACCCGCTTACGGGCCTCGAAGTCATAGTCTTTATCAAGCAGCCGCGACAGCGAATCGATCAGCAACTGCTGTTCCTGTGAGTATTGAAAGTCCATGACTCAAAGCCCCAAGGCCATCTTGGCAAAAATATTGCGCTGAATTTCGTTGGATCCGGCGTAAATCGAGGTCTTGCGGAAATTGAAATAGCGCGCCGCGATCGAACCGGTGAATGCGTCGAAGCCCTCATAACGCAGCGGCTTGAAAGCCTGCGCCTGCGGGCCAGCCACCTGCATCATCAGCTCGGTGATGGCCTGCTGAATCTCTGTGCCGCGAATTTTGAGCATCGACACTTCAGGCCCGATACGGCCCGTGCGGCGCATTTCGTCGACGAAGCGCAGATTGGTGATCTCAAGCGCCATCAGCTCGATCTCGATGCGCGACAGGCGGTCACGAAAACGCGGGTCATCGACCAGGGGTTGGCCGCGATGCTGTGTGCGGGCAGCCAACTCTTTCAGTCGCATCAGCTCGCGCTTTGAACCGCCGATGCGGCCTGTGTTCAGCCGCTCGTGGCCCAGCAGATACTTGGCCACCGTCCATCCTTGATGTTCCTGGTGCACGAGGTTCTCCACCGGCACCTGCACGTCATCAAAGAACACCTCGTTCACTTCGTGTGCCTCATCCAGAAGAATGAGCGGCCGCACCGTGATGCCCGGGGTTTTCATATCGATCAGCAGAAAACTGATGCCTTCCTGGCGCTTTTCAACGCTGGCATCAGTGCGCACCAGACAGAAAATCCAGTCGCCGTAATGACCCAGTGTGGTCCAGATTTTCTGGCCGGTCACCCGGTAGTGATCGCCGCGCCGCTCGGCCCGAGTCTTCAGTGAGGCCAGATCAGAGCCCGAGCCGGGTTCCGAGTAGCCCTGAACCCAGAAATCGTCGCCGCGGTAGATGCGCGGTAGAAACCGCTTTTTCTGCTCATCGGTGCCGAACCGCAGCAGTACCTGCGCGCACATGGTCACGCCGAAGGGCACGATGGGCGGCGCACCGGCCAGTGCACTTTCTTCCTCAAAGATATAGCGCTCGACGGGGTTCCAACCCGTACCGCCCCATTCGACTGGCCAGGCGGGCGCGACCCAGCCCTTGGCCGCGAGAATACGGTGCCAGCGCAGCAGGTCGTCCTTGGAAAGCTCTTCATAGTCGAGCACACGGGCGCGCAGATCGGCCGGAATACTGGCGTCCAGCCAGCCGCGCACGGTCTCGCGAAAGGCCTGTTCTTCGTCGGAATAGTCGAGATTCATCACGGTGCCCCGCAAGTCATGGGTTCAAGCTTCATTACAATAGAGCGTTTGGCAAAAACAGCCAAAAAAGACCTCCGCCCGTTTTTTATCGAGCGCGGGTCGACATGGTGCAAGCGCAGCACGCTCGCCAGGGCGTACGGCCAGATCCTGAACCAGGGAGATCCCCCATGCTTCTGGTCACCGGCGGCGCCGGTTTCATCGGCGCCAACTTCGTCATCGACTGGCTTAATGCCAGTCACGACCGTCGTGATGAGCCCATCGTGGTTCTGGATGCGCTCACCTACGCCGGCAATCTGGGCAATCTGCACTCGCTGCAGGGCGATTCACGCCTCATTTTTGTGCACGGCGACATCACTGATCGTGATCGGGTCACGTCGTTGCTGCAGACACATCAACCCCGCGCGATCGTCCACTTCGCCGCTGAAAGCCACGTTGACCGGTCCATTCATGGGCCCGGTGCCTTCATACGCACCAATGTCGAGGGCACCTTTACGCTGCTGGAAGCCGCCCGTGCCTGGTGGGGTCAACTCGACCATGCGCGACGCGACGCCTTCCGCTTCCTGCATGTATCAACCGACGAGGTGTACGGCACGCTCGCACCGCAAGACCCCGCCTTCAGCGAGACCACGCCCTACGCACCCAACAGCCCTTATGCGGCCTCAAAGGCCGCGTCTGACCATCTGGTGCGCGCCTGGCACCACACCTACGGGCTGCCGGTACTCACCACCAACTGCTCCAACAACTACGGCCCTTATCAGTTTCCCGAAAAGCTGATCCCTCTGATGGTCGTCAATGCGCTGGCCGGCAAGCCCTTGCCCGTGTATGGCGATGGCATGCAGATTCGTGACTGGCTCTATGTGGGCGACCATTGCGCGGGCATTCGCACCGTGCTCGAGCGCGGTCAGTTGGGCGAGACCTACAACATTGGCGGCAATAACGAGAAGGCCAATATCGATATCGTCAATACGGTGTGCCGCCTGCTTGATGAGCGTCGGCCCGATCCGCAAGGGGCACGCACTCGCCTGATCACCTATGTCGCCGACCGTCCCGGGCATGACCGACGTTATGCCATCGACGCACGCAAGATTGCCCGTGATCTGGGCTGGAAGCCCAGCGAAACCTTCGAGACGGGCATTCGTAAAACCATTGACTGGTACCTGGCCAATCAGGACTGGGTGGCCAGTGTTCAGACAGGCGCCTACCGCGACTGGATCGCAGCACAATACAATTCCCGCGCTACCGCCAGCCACTCATGAATACATTGATCAAGCCCTCACCCGCGAGACGGCGCGGCATCATTCTTGCGGGCGGCTCAGGCACCCGACTGCATCCCCTCACGCTGGCTGTCTCCAAGCAGCTCATGCCGGTGTATGACAAGCCCATGGTGTATTACCCGCTGTCGGTTCTGCTGCTGGCAGGCATCCGTGAAATTCTGATCATCTCCACCCCGCACGACCTGCCCGGCTTCAAGCGCCTGCTGGGCAATGGCAGTCGCTGGGGCGTACAGTTTTCGTATGCCGAGCAGCCCAGCCCCGATGGACTTGCGCAGGCGTTTCATATCGGCGCCGATTTTGTTGCGGACCGTCCGTCCGCGCTGGTGCTGGGCGATAACCTGTTCTACGGTCACGACCTCATGCGACGACTGGCGGCCGCCGACAAGCGCGAGGCGGGTGCCAGCGTGTTCGCATACCCCGTGGTCGACCCCGAGCGTTACGGTGTGGTTGAGTTCGATGCCAATGGCCGCGCAATCTCCATCGAAGAAAAACCCAGCAAGCCGCGCAGCCGCTATGCCGTTACAGGCCTTTATTTTTACGACACGCAGGTCGTCGAATTTGCCCGTACGCTCAAGCCCTCGGCACGCGGCGAGCTCGAAATCACCGATCTGAATCGAATTTATCTTGAACGTGGCCAGCTTGATGTGCAGCTGATGGGCCGCGGCGACGCATGGCTTGATACCGGCACGCACGATTCGCTGATTGAGGCCGCGCAGTTCATTCAAACCCTTGAAAAGCGCCAGGGTCTCAAGGTGGCCTGCCCCGAAGAAATCGCCTGGCGACAAGGCTGGATAGACGATCAGGCCCTGCGCGCGCTGGCCAAGAGTCTGGGCAAAAGCGGCTATGGCGCCTATCTCGAGCGTCTACTCGATGAACGAATCCTCTGGCCCCAGGCAAACCCATGAAGGTCACTCCCACCCGCTTACCCGAAGTGCTCATCATCGAACCACGCGTATTGGGTGACGAGCGCGGATTTTTTTTCGAAAGTTTCAATGCACGCACGTTTGCCGAACAAACCGGCATCAGCATAGCCTTCGTGCAAGACAATCACTCGCGGTCGGCGCGCGGTGTGTTGCGAGGTCTGCACTATCAGATTCGTCAGGCCCAGGGCAAGCTTGTGCGCGTGGTACGCGGGCGCGTGTTCGATGTAGCCGTTGACCTGCGGCGCAGCTCACCCCGCTTCGGCCAATGGACCGGCATCGAGCTCAATGAACAGAACCACCAGCAACTCTGGATTCCGCCTGGCTTCGGACACGGTTTCATAGTGCTGTCCGACAGTGCTGACTTTCTGTACAAGACCACCGACTATTACGCGCCCGAGCATGAACGATGCCTGCTCTGGAATGACGCTCAGGTCGGCGTGCAATGGCCCCTGGAAGGTCTTGTGCCAACACTGTCGGCCAAAGACCAGAAGGGTCTGCCGCTGGCGCAGTGCGAACTCTTCGACTGACACACATGGCACCACGCATCGTACTGCTGGGCCCCAGCGGGCAGGTCGGCTGGGAGCTTGCGCGCTCACTGCAGTGCCTGGGCTCGGTTTATACACTCGGCCGGGCTGAGATCGACTTCGAACAACCCGCCGCGCTGCGCGCGCGCATCGCCCAGATCGCACCGGCGCTCATCGTCAACGCAGTTGCCTGGACGGCTGTCGATGATGCCGAGCAGCATGAAGCGCGGGCCCTTATGGTAAACGGGCATGTGCCTGGCCTGCTGGCGACGATTGCGCGCGACTGTGGCGCGTTGCTGATTCACTATTCCACCGACTACGTCTTTGACGGCTCAGGGTCCAAACCCAGGAAGCCTGATGAAGCGACCGGTCCGCTCAGTGCCTACGGACGCAGCAAGCTCGCCGGCGAGCAGGCCATCGCCGCAGCGGGCGGTCACTGGCTGATACTGCGCACCTCATGGGTCTACGCCGCCCGTGGGCGTAACTTTGTGCGCACCATGCTCAGGCTGGGTGCACAAAGAGAAAGCCTGCGGGTGGTCGATGATCAGATTGGCGCACCGACCTCTGCCCGCCTGGTTGCCGACGTCACGGCCCACGTCGCGCGCGGCGCCCTGCGTGAAATCGATCAACACGCATTTGACAGCGGCATACTGCACTTGACGGCCAGTGGCGAAACCAGCTGGCACGGCTTTGCCCAGGCGATTTTCGATGAGTGGCGCGCGCTGGCCCCGAGCGCGCCGCTGGCTATCCGCCAGATACAGGCCATCCCCAGCAGCGATTACCCGGTGCCGGCACCGCGCCCGCTCAACTCGCGGCTTGACTGTACGAGTCTGATGACGCGTTACAGCATCACGCTGCCGCCCTGGCAAGACGCACTACACCGGGTGTTGGAAGAAATAGCCAGCACACAGTCCACCTAGCGGACTTCACCCATCAGCGCCCGTTGAATCGAGGCGTCCGCTTGTCGGCAAAGGCCTTGGCCGCTTCGCGATGGTCTTCTGAGAACATGCAGCGCGCCTGATGCACGGCCTCGGTATCGAGCGATGGGCCCAGCGACGACGTGCTCGCCAGATCGACATTGCGTTTGATGTAAGCGTAGGCCAGCGCCGGCCCCTCGGCCAAGGTGGCCACAAAACGCTGGCATTCCTGCTCGTAGTCGTCCGCTGCAAAGACGCGATTGACCAGCCCCTCAGCCAGCGCCTGCTCGGCGGTGAAAATGGGCGCAAGCATCAGCCATTCGCGCGCGCGAACAGCCCCCACCGTGTGGGTGAGAAACCACGAAATACCGTAGTCGCCCGCCAGCCCCACCCGGGAAAAAGCCAGGGCCAGCTTGGCACCCGCCTGGGCCAGTCGGAAGTCGCAGGCCAGTGCCAGCGCGAGCCCTGCACCCGCTGCCGCGCCGGGTATGAGCGCCACGGTGGGCTTAGGCATTTCATGCAGAAGGCGCGATGCATCAGCACGCTCGCGCAAACGCTGCGCGCGCTCTTCGAAGCCGACATCACGGTCGCGGCCTGAGGCCATCGCCTTCACATCTCCGCCAGCGCAAAAGGCACCGGCTGCCCCGGTCAGCACGACCACCCGAACGGCAGGGTCGACCTGCGCTTCGCGCAAGACCTCAACCAGCCGTGCCGACATGGGGAGATCGAGCGCGTTGCGTACTTCTGGACGGTTCATCGTGAGCGTCAGCACGCCCGCCTGCTGGCTGACCAGAAGCGACTCCTGCATGTCCTGTTGCATTGTTTTCCCCTTGCGCGGGCTGCGCGCCCGCCATGAACACTGGATCCCAAACGCTTGACTCAAAAGCCTCAGTCGACAATAAAGAGGCGCGCACCGTGGTCAGTAAAAGAGCGGTGCGGCTCGGCCCCATCGGCTACCTGGTAGCTCATGCCGGGCTTGAGCACGAAGCGGCGCCCGTCCGCCAGGTCAGTGCTGAGCTCACCCTCAAGGCACAGGAGAATATGTCCCTTCTCGCACCAATGATCCGCGCGGTAGCCGGGCGAATACTCCACCATACGCACCCGGATGCTCCCAAAGTGTCGTGTGCGCCACCAGGCCATGCCGGTTTCACCGGAATGCGCTTCGGGCTCAATCGTCTGCCAGTCGGTGGTGCCGAAGGCAATATCACTCATCTTCATGGCTGTCCGCCTGCCTGTTCCGCAATGAAATCAAACGCACATTGTCGCCGCTTTTCCCGCTAATCTGCGACATGCTCATCGAACCCTGGTACTGGATCGCCTTCACCGTCACCGCTGCGGCCGCACAGACGGGGCGAAATGCCCTGCAGCGCGAACTCACCGCCGTGCTCGGTACCGCAGGCGCCACGCAGGTGCGCTTTCTCTACGGTCTGCCCTTTGGGCTTGCCTTCTGCGCGCTGGTCCTGTGGGTCACCGGCGAACGTCTACCCGCGCTCCCCGCTGCGGTCTGGCTGTGGGCTTTGGTCGGTGGACTGGGACAGATCGCAGGAACCGGCCTGATGCTGGCCGCCATGCGTGAAAAATCGTTTGTAGTCAGCACCGCCCTGACCAAGATCGAGCCGGTCTGGGTCGCCGTCTTCGGCCTGGTGTTGCTGGGCGATGCCCTGAGCCCAGGCCTGGTTCTGGCCATTGCAACCGCCACCGCGGGCGTGCTGGTCATGTCGTGGCCAGCCAGGGGCGTTGACTGGTCGCTACGCCCGATGCTGCTGGGGCTCACATCGGGCGCCGGTTTCGGTGTGGCCGCCATTGGCTTTCGGGCTGCCATTCAGACGGTGCCCGAGGCGAGCTTTGTCCTGGCGGCCAGCCTGGTGGTGGCGCTGGGTCTTTCCATTCAGACCACGCTGCTGGCGGGCTGGATGCTGGTTCGAGACCGGGCGCTGCTGGTCGCCATTGCCAGAGCCTGGCGTCCGTCCCTGCTGGCGGGGCTGCTCGGGGCCTTCGCGTCTCAGTGCTGGTTTCTGGCGTTTGCCGTAGAAACGGCCGCCCGCGTGCGCACGCTGGCCCTGGTTGAAATTCTGTTTGCGCACCTGGTCTCGCGACGTCTGCTCAGCCAGCATGTATCCGCCCGCGAGGCCAGCGGGCTGCTGCTATTGATCGCCGGGGTCGTTCTGGTGCTGAACGCCTGAGTATCTGAATGAGCCCATATTCAGGCTAAGACTTGTTTTGCCGCAAACCCGCAGCCACGGCGCGCACGATGTGGTCGAAGTCATCGGGGCAATCGCGCTGCAACCAGTGCGCGGCCTGCGACAGCACATGAACCCGGTCAGCTCCCAAAATTCGCTGATACTGCGGCAAGCGCTCGGCGAGACTGGCCCGATGGTGGGGGTCACGCCCACCCAACAGCAGATCGCAGCGACCGGCAAGCGGCACCATTAAAGGTCTGAAATCAGTCACCCGCGACAGACGGCGCGACGCGAACCGCGCCTGTCGCGCCTGAGTGCTTGCCTGCTCGAGGAGCTCGGGCGTGACCAGACGCTGATCACTGAGCATGATGTTGCGCAGCGAGTGTTCGATGCCCGCAGCCAATCCGCCGCGCCTGACCTTGGCGGCGGCCTGTTCAAGCATGTCGATGACTTCAGGCGAAACGTCCTGACCCAAGGGCGGATTGATCAGCACAACGGCCGGCCGCGCCGCTTGCGTCATGTCCGCCATCACTGCGGCCAGCAGTGCGCCAAAGGAAAATCCAACAATCAAATCGGGCGCACGGCCGAAGCGAGCCCGTAGCGCATCATGCAGACCCACGGCCATGTCGTTCAGGGTGCTGTCCTGCGGAAGGTCACAGGATTGACCGAAGCCAGGCAGATCGGGAACGACCAGATCCAGATACTCCGACAACAAGGGCAGATTGCTTTGCCAGTGCTGCCAACTGCCATGACCACCGTGAAGCAACAGCGCAAGCGGCCGCGCGCCATCATTCGGATCGGACTGGTGAGAGTCGCGCGTAAGCCGGCCGCAGACACGGGCGCTCAGCAAACCCCAGCGAGTGTCGCAGCTCAGGGCATGGCATTCGATCTGGGCAGCATCGGACTGCGCAGCGCACGCCAGCGCAGGCGTCGCCTCAGGGGACGGATGCAGTGTTGAGCTCATGGCGCGCCAGCATACACGCGGCTCGGGCTTGGCAAGTTCGCGAAGCTTCAGCCATCATTCAGGCAAACGCTCTAGTCGATCAAGAACACCCCGAGGAGACAAGTCATGTTCAGGAGCTTACCCGCGCAGCTTGGCACGCTCATCATGCTGACGCTCGCAGCTGCGCCATTGACGGTTGCGGCGCAACCCGCCTGGCCGCAAAAGCCGATTCGTATCGTCGTGCCTCATCCGCCGGGTGGACCCAGCGACATTGTTCTGAGGGCGGCCTCCGAAGGCGTGCAGGCGCAACTGAAGCAACCCATCGTGATCGAAAACAAGGCGGGCGCGGGTGGCAACATCGGCGCGGCAGAGGTCGCGCGTGCCGCGCCTGACGGCTACACCTGGATGTTTGGCACCGACACCATCGTCACCGTCAACCCTCATGTGTACAAAAGCCTGGGCTTCAAGGTTGAAGATCTGCGTCCGGTCATGATCACCACACAGTTCAGCCAAACGCTGGTCTGCAATCCGGCATTGGGCGTCAAGACGCTGTCCGAGCTGATTAGCAAGGCGCGGGGCGGTCAGTTGTCGTACGCCTCGGGGGGCGCCGGCGTACCCGGGCATCTGTCGATGGAGCTGCTCATGCACATGGCGAATTTCAACATGGCCCATGTGCCCTACAAGGGACCCGCACCCGCCACGTTGGACGTGGTCGCCAACCAGGTTCCCTGCGGGCTGCTGGCTGGCCCCACGGTGCTGCCGCACATACGCGGGGGCCGCCTGGTGGCCCTGGCCGTATCAGGTAAAAGCCGCTCGCCCACCCTGCCCGAGGTTCCCACCATGATTGAAGCCGGCGTTGCCGGTTACGAGGCTGATTTCGCGCTCTTCCTGCAGGCGCCAAGGGCCACGCCCGAGGACATCGTCAACCGTATGCGCACAGCCCTGTTGGCCGCGTTGAACGCCCCGGAGATCAAGGCCAAGCTGGCTGCCTCAGACCAGGTGCTGGTGGGATCAACGCCGGAGCAGGCGGCGGCGGTGGCTTCGGTCGACTCTAAAAAATGGGGCGAGGTGGCCCGGCGCATCAAGTTGGGTTTGGACTGAAACCCGAAGGGACTGTGCTCTGCGTGCCATCGCTACGCGATGGTGCCGGAGGCGGGAATCGCCCACACGGGCGCGGGCCGCCGGCCGGCTTTGCATGCCGGCCGCTTCGATTCCGCACGCACAGTCCGAAGGGACTGTGCTCTGCGTGCCATCGCTACGCGATGGTGCCGGAGGCGGGAATCGAACCCGCACGCCCTT
>JBIKMC010000421.1:0-2713 GCA_044359405.1 Burkholderiaceae bacterium | reverse complement strand
AGCCCAGGCCTGGCGCATGAAATTGCTGATCTCATCCAGACCTGGAACCGATGAAGCGCCCCGAGATAACGGGTTCAGCCCGGCGGGCAGGCCCCAAGGGAGCCCCGCGAAGGGGGTAGACGCGGTATTCGCGGAACTTTTCGATTCACTCATGAACGAGATTATGGACTGAGCTGCGTCAGCTGCCTATGAGGCTGTGATGCCCTGCGTCCCGGCTCAAAGGGGCCAATTGGATGTTTACCCGCCCTGATCGAGTGCCGCTCTTTCCGTGGCAATCGCCGGGATTGCGTTGTCGGCTGTGCTGTGGTCAGATGATGCATACAACAAGCCGTTCAGACCTGGTGATCCATTTCTGGGTTGATGCGGCGGGCCTATAAACCACAGGGAGACAACCATGTCAGGACGTACATCCGGTCTAGTTGGCCGTCGTCGGCTTTTGCAAGGAGCAGCCGCTACCAGTGCCGCCAGCGTTTTGCCTTTCAGCAATGCTTTCGGGCAGGCGGGTGAAGCGCTCAATTTTATCGCCTGGTCGGCGGTAGTTGATCAGGTCCGAAGCCATCTGACCGGATTCGAGCGTGCAACGAACATCAAGGTCAACTATGAAAACCACCCGGCAGCTCAGTTCCGGGCGACCCTGATTTCGCGAATCGTTGCGAACGCGCCGATCGATATCATGTGGATGAATGACGCCTGGGGCCCCGAATTTGTCGAGGCGGGCTGGATCGCCCCCATTGACGATATCCCCGAGCTCATGAAGTACAACGCGCAGACCAGCGAGTTCTGCACCAACTACATGCGCTACAAGGGTCGTCAGTATGGGCTGGCCTACTACGGCGACCATATGGCGTTCGCTTACAACACCGAGTTGCTCGAAAAGGCCGGTATCAGCAAGCCTCCGGAGACCTGGAGCGATGTGGTGAGTCAATCGCTTCAGATCAAGCAGAAGGGGGTCAGTGAATTCCCGCTGTTGCTGTCGCTTGCGGCGGACGCCTGGCTGATCGAGATGTTCTCGGCCATCGGATTTTCGTTTGGCGGTCGCTTCATCGACGACAAGGGCGTGCCCATGATGACCGATTCACGTCGGGGCATGGTTCAGGCTCTCAAGTGGGTGCAGGATGCCATCCACGTGCACAAAATAGTCTCACCCGGGGCTACGACCACCAACGAAATTCCCGGGTTGAGGGCCTTTTCTTCAGGCGCACACGCTTTTGCAGTCTTGCCGCGGTATCGGATCCGCTCCATCAACGACCCTGCTCAGTCGCAGATTTCCGGTAAGGCGCGCATCGCGCTGATGCCCAAGGGCGGCAATCACGATCAGCACAATACGGTGGGCTGGATGCGCTTTTTCGGGCTCCGGCCGCGTGCGCGTGCCAATCCGCAGCGCCAGGCCAATGCGGTCAAGTTTCTTGACTGGTTCACCGGCACCGCGTCGGGTGATTTCAACTTCCAGAAAATGCTCATCCTGGATGCTGGCGTGCCGTACTGCCTGCCCTCGCTTGACCAAGATCCCAAAATCATCGAGTTCTGGGACAAGTGGGCCGGCCCGGGCGCTCGACAGGTGGTCACCCGTCAGGCTGAGTTGGCGGTGGCCAAGGACACCGTGACGCCCTGGTTCGGTGAGTGGAACGAGGCCAACAATCAGGCACTGCAGCAGGCTTTCCTGAATCGGGCGAGCGCCGAGGCGGCGCTCAAGACTTCGGCTGATCGCTGGAACGCGTTGCGTCGCGCCTGATCCGTGGTGGGGCCCGCGCGAGCGGGCCTCGTATCGGATGGCTGGTCGGAACGGACGCGTGGAGAGAGTATGAAGATGGCGGGGGCCGTCACTGTCAACTTGGCCGGTTCTGGGCGGCGCTGGTGGGGCGCCGATCAGGGGCCGGCGATGTTGTTTCTGCTGCCGGTATTCGCCGTGCTGTGCGCGGTGGCTGTCTTTCCGATTCTTTACTCGTTTTACACCAGCCTTTTCAGCCTCAATCTGGCGCGCCCGCACCGCACGCGCTTCGTTGGTCTGGACAACTACCTTCAGGTGCTCCAGGAGCCTGTTTTCTGGACCGCGGTGGCGCGCACTACCGTTTACACCGTAACTTGCGTGTCGGCCACCACGCTGCTCGCACTGGGTGTTGCGCTGCTGCTTAATGAGGTGTTCAGAGGGCGTCGAATTCTCGCGGCGCTGCTGCTGGTGCCCTGGGCTACGCCATCGGTCGTCAATGGCCTGATGTGGAAGTGGGTCTATGAGCCCACCTACGGGTCGCTCAATGGCCTGCTATTACAGTTGGGCGTCATCGATGCGTATCGACAGTGGTTATCCGACCCCTCTCTCACGCTCTTTCTGATTGCCAACGCGGCGGTCTGGAAGCAGATGCCACTGGCGGCGATTCTGCTTCTGGTCAGCATGAAAGCTATTCCGGACGACCTTTATCGCGCTGCCAAAGTGGACGGCGCCAATGTGTTTCAGCGCTTCTTGCATGTAACGCTTCCCTCGCTCAAGTCTGGATTCATGTTGGTGCTGATTTATGAAGTGATGATTTCCATCCGTCACTTCGATCTTTTTATGATCCTCACCGAGGGCGGACCGGGTGACGCGTCGTACGTCATGTCCTGGTATATCTACGTAGAAACCTTCAGAAGCCTCAACTTCGGCCTGGGTGCGACGCTTTCCTACATCCTGGCTATTGCAACGTTCGCGCTGTCTTACCTGTTCATCCGCACGCTGGGT